>NZ_JBFODU010000003.1:0-35673 GCF_040908505.1 Aeromonas sp. R1-2
GCGTTGAAATACAGAACCCCCGATGCGGTACATAGGGGGTTCTGAGTAGAGAAATGTTAGTTGAAAATGTGTAAACCTATTTCAGGACTAGACAGAAAGGCTGGATAAATCAGGCTTTCCACGCTTTCCAGGTGTTGATCAGACCGTTAGTAGAGCAGTCGTGGCTGGTGACAGCCTCGTTGTTGCCCAGCTCCGGCAGGATCTTGTTGGCCAGCTGTTTGCCCAGCTCCACACCCCACTGGTCGAAGGAGAAGATGTTCCAGATTGCGCCCTGTACGAAGATCTTGTGCTCGTACATGGCGATCAGGGCACCCAGGGTTTTCGGGGTCAGGCTCTTGAACAGGATGGAATTGGTCGGGCGGTTGCCTTCGAACACCTTGAACGGCACCAGATCCTTGACCTGCTCCAGGGTTTTGCCAGCCGCCAGAAACTCGGCTTCAACCTCTTCCTTGCTCTTGCCGAAGGCCAGCGCCTCGGTCTGGGCGAAGAAGTTGGCCAGCAGTTTCGGATGGTGGTCACCGATCGGGTTGTGGCTGATGGCCGGCGCCAGGAAGTCGCAGGGGATCAGCTTGGTGCCCTGATGGATCAGCTGGTAGAAGGCGTGCTGGCCGTTGGTACCCGGCTCACCCCAGATGATGGGGCCAGTCTGGTAGTCAACCGGCTTGCCGTTGCGATCCACGTACTTGCCGTTGGACTCCATGTTGCCCTGCTGGAAGTAGGCAGGGAAGCGGTGCATGTACTGATCGTACGGCAGGATGGCTTCGGACTCGGCACCGTAGAAGTTGTTGTACCACAGGCCAATCAGGGCCAGCAGCACAGGTACGTTCTGCTCATAGGAGGCAGTGGCGAAGTGCATGTCCATCTCGAAAGCGCCTTGCAGCAGGGCTTCGAAGTTCTCGAAACCGACAGACAGGGCGATGGGCATGCCGATGGCAGACCAGGAGGAGTAGCGGCCGCCAACCCAGTCCCAGAACTCGAACATGTTGTTGGTGTCGATGCCGAACTCGGCCACGGCCTTGCCGTTGGTGGAGAGGGCCGCGAAGTGCTTGGCAACGTGGGCCTTGTCACCGGCGATGTTGATGAACCAGTCGCGGGCTGTCAGGGCGTTGGTCATGGTCTCCTGGGTGGTGAAGGTCTTGGAGGCCACCAGGAACAGGGTGGTTTCCGGATCGATCTTCTTCAGGGTCTCGGCGATGTGGGTACCATCGACGTTGGAGACGAAGTGCATCTGCAGGTGGTTTTTGTAGGGACGCAGTGCCTCGGTGATCATCACCGGGCCGAGATCGGAGCCACCGATACCGATGTTGACCACGTGCTGGATCGCTTTGCCGGTGTAGCCTTTCCACTCGCCGGAGATGATCTTCTCGCAGAAGCCCTTCATCTTGGCCAGTACGGCATTCACTTCCGGCATCACATCCTTGCCGTCGCACTCGATGGGGCGGTCGGAGCGGTTGCGCAGGGCCACGTGCAGTACGGAGCGACCTTCGGTCATGTTGATCTTGTCGCCATTGAACATGGCATCGATCGCGCTGCGAAGATCGGTCTCTTTGGCCAGATCAACCAGCAACTTGAGGGTTTCTTCGGTGATCAGGTTCTTCGAGTAATCAACCAGGATGTCGCCGCCGAAGGTAAGGGAAAACTTGTCAAAGCGCTTCGGGTCCTGCGCGAACAGATCCTTGAGTCGGGTCTCTTTGTTTGCTGCAAAGTGGGCTTCCAGTGCCTGCCAGGCCTGGGTTTGGGTTGGATTGATATTTTTCATAGGATTCCTGAAATGCCAAGTTGTGTTTGAACCTTGCAGGCAAGGTCCCGCCAAACCTTATTATCCGAGCATTATAGCGAGCCGAACGGGCGGCCCGTGTAACAGATTTTTACCGATTGTCTTTTACCGCAATGGGTCACTGTCGGGAGCATACAACCAGAACATTGGGATTATGTGTCACGAAAGCAAGGCGGATCTTGCGCTTGCTCATGATTGGGGCCACCCCGATAGCCTGAAATTGTTTTCATCCGGTTGGCGTGGTTATGCACCGACATGGCCATGGGCTGGGGCCAGAAACGACAATGCCAGCCCGAAGGCTGGCATTGTCTGTTGCAGCAGAACCGCGATCACGCCTGCGTTTTTTGCATGTGCATCACCATCTGCGGGAAGGGAATTTCGATCCCTTCAGCATCAAAGGTCAGTTTCACCTTCTCGTGGAAGTCGAACCAGACACCCCAGTAGTCAGCGGTTTTCACCCAGGGGCGCACCACGATATTGACCGAGGAGTCGGCCAGCGCGGCGACGGCGATGGTAGCGGCCGGATCTTTCAGGATGCGCGGCTCTTCGCTTACCAGACGCTCCAGGATCTGTTTGGCCTTGCGCAGGTCAGAACCGTAGCCGATGCCAAAGGTCATATCGACGCGGCGGGTATCCATACGCGAGTAGTTGACGATGGTGCCGTTGAGGATGGCGGAGTTCGGTACTACCACCATCTTGTTGTCACCTGAGGTGAGGGTAGTGGTAAAGAGCTGAACGGACTGTACTACACCCGCGGTACCTGCCACTTCGATAAACTCGCCCGCCTTGATGGGGCGGAAGATGATCAGCAGGAAGCCGGCAGCGAAGTTGGAGAGCGAGCCTTGCAGCGCCAGACCGATGGCCAGACCGGCGGCACCGATAATGGCGACGAAGGAGGCGGTCTGCACGCCGACACGGCCCAGCGCGGCGATCACTACGAACACCAGAATGGCGTATTTGAGGATGCTGCCGACGAAGTGGGTGACTGTGGTGTCCAGCTTGCGGGCCTGCATCACCTTGACCACGCCACCGCTGATGAGGTTGGCGGCGATATAGCCGACCAGCAGGGTCAACAGGGCGGCGGCGATATTGACGCCGTATTCGATCAGCAGTCCCTGATTATTGACCAGCCAGGTCTGCGCTTCGGTAATGATTTCGGGTTCCATAGGATGTCCTGTCAGGTTCTAAAAGGTTTATGGTGGATAAATCTAACACCGCAGCGCGACAGTACGGGTCGCATCTGGTACTTCTTTTCTGCCATAAAAACCTGACACAAAAAAGAAGGGAGGCCAAAGCCTCCCTTCTTTTTGCTGAATGATGCGAAAAAAACATCAGCTCTGCAGCAGCTGGCTGCGGATAAATTGCCACTGATCTTCGAAACCGGCGGTCGGCTTGAGCTTGAACTCGGAGCGCACGAACTGGCTGATACGGCCTTCGGTGTAGGCCAGCAGCAGATTGGCCAGCATGGTCTCGTCGAGCTGGAAGCCTTGACCCTCGCGCAGCCGCTTCTCGCGCAGCACCTGCTTGATCTGGGTCTCCAGCTTGTCAAACAGGATGCTGATGCGATCCCGCAGCCGATCGTGCTCACCCAGCAGGGCATCGCCATTGAGGATGCGGGTGATGCCGGGATTGCGCTCGGCGAACACCAGCAGCAGCTGCAGGATATGGTGACAGCGCGCCATGGTGTCCTTCTCTTCCGCCATGATCAGATTGACCCGTGACAGCAGGGAATCCTCGATAAAGTCGATCAGCCCCTCGAACATCCGCGCCTTGCTGGGAAAATGTCGATAGAGGGCTGCTTCAGAGACGCCGACCTCGGCCGCCAGACGGGCCGTGGTGATGCGCTGACCCGGACTGGTTTCCAGCATATGGGCGAGCGCCTGCAGGATCTGATCGCGCCGACTCTGTTTCTGATTACTGCTTGCCATGGATTCCCCTAAAAAAACAATGGCTTGATTCTGTTATTAAGCACCGCCCATCGGGCTGGTGTGGTCTGTTATTGGCGACCAGAAGAACCAAAACCGCCTTCACCCCGTTCGCTCTGATTGAACTCATCGACCAGTTGGAAGCTGGCCTGAACTACCGGCATGATCACCAGCTGGGCGATGCGCTCGCCGGGTTGCATGGTGAACTCATCCTTGCCGCGGTTCCAGACCGAAACCATCAGCTGACCCTGATAATCGGAATCGATGAGACCGACCAGGTTGCCCAGCACGATGCCGTGCTTATGGCCGAGGCCGGAGCGGGGCAGGATGGTGGCACACAGACCCGGATCCTGGATGTGAATGGCCAGACCGGTCGGCACCAGGGTGGTATCACCCGGAGCCAGAGTCAGCGGTGCATCCAGCAGTGCGCGCAGATCCATGCCGGCAGAGCCCGGTGTGGCGTAGGCGGGCAGCGGGTACTCGGTACCGATACGGGCATCCAGAATCTTCAGTTCAATTTGTGTAGTCATGAATCGCTTTTTCAGTTGGATCTTGTATTGGCGCCCCTCTTGGCAAGGCGGGGCGCCGTGAGTCTTGTTCTTTCGGGACGCTCAGTGCCGGTAGTGGCGCGCAATCAGGGCGATCAGGTGACGGGCCAGCGTCAGCTTGTCGGCCAGCGGCAGCGGGGCCTGGCCCCCTTGCCAGAACACGGTCAGGGCGTTGTCATCGGCGTTGAAGCCTTGCCCCTCGCGGGACACATCGTTGGCGGCGATCATGTCCAGCCGCTTACGCTGCAACTTGTCGAGGGCGTATTGTTCCACATCCACGGTTTCGGCGGCAAATCCGACGGTGAAGGGTTTGTCTGAAAGGGCACCGACGGCCGCGATGATGTCGGGATTCTTCACCAGCTTCACCACCATCTGGTCGTTATCGCCGGTCTTCTTGATCTTCTGACTGGCGACCTGTTCAGGACGATAGTCGGCTACCGCCGCGCAGCCGATGAAGAGGTCGCACTCGCCGACCCGGCTCATCACCGCCTGATGCATCTGCTCGGCGCTCTCCACATCGATGCGGGTGACGCCAGCTGGTGTAGCCAGCGTCACCGGGCCGCTCACCAGCGTCACTTCGGCGCCCGCTTCACGGGCGGCGCGGGCGATGGCGTAGCCCATCTTGCCGGAGCTGTGGTTGCTGATGTAGCGCACCGGATCGAGCGCCTCGCGGGTTGGCCCTGCTGTGAGCAGCAGCTTGACGCCTGCCAGCAAGGGCTCGGCGGCCAGCTGCTGACAGCAGCGATCCACCAGTTCGAGGGGGTCCAGCATCCGCCCCGGGCCCACATCGCCACAGGCTTGGCTGCCAGCATCCGGCCCCCACAGCAGAATGCCGCGGCTGGCCAGGGTCTTGAGGTTGGCCTGTGTGGCCGCGTTGAGATACATCTGCTGGTTCATTGCTGGTGCCAGCGCGATGGGCGCCGGAGTGGCCAGACAGAGGGTGGTCAGCAGTTCGTCGGCCATGCCTGCAGCCATCCGCGCCATCAGGTTGGCGCTGGCGGGGGCGATCAGCACCAGATCGGCCCACTTGGCCAGCTCGATATGGCCCATGCCCGCTTCGGCAGAGGGGTCCAGCAGGCTGTAGGCCACCGGATGACCGGAGACCGCCTGCAGGGTCAGCGGGGTGATGAACTCCTTGGCGGAGCGGGTCATCACCACCCGCACTTCGGCGCCCTGATCTTTCAGGCGGCGTACCAGCTCGGCACTCTTGTAGGCGGCGATCCCGCCACTGACACCCAACAGGATGCGTTTATCGGCCAATCTCATCTGCTGTTTCTCTATCCGGCTCATTCTGACTGGTCGGCTAAGATACCACAGGCAATGGATGACGACAGGGGTTGGCATCAAGGGGTGTGGTCGGGCGCGCGCAATTTTTTGCTATGTTTTTTCTCAACAGGGATGAGGAAGAGACAAATGAGCATCAAAGAGTGGCCGGAAGATGAACGCCCTAGAGAGAAGTTGCTGCGTCAGGGGCCCGCGGCGCTTTCCGATGCCGAGCTGCTCGCCATCTTTCTGCGCACTGGTGTCAATGGCCTGAGTGCAGTGGATCTTTCACGTAATCTATTGAATCAATTTGGCTCTTTGCGCAGCTTGCTGGGCGCGGATCAACGGGCATTTTGCGAGGCGCACGGCCTTGGCCCGGCCAAATATGCCCAGTTGCAGGCGGTGCTGGAGATGGCCAGACGCCATCTGGCCGAGCAGTTGCAACGGGGCGATGCGCTCACCTCGCCCCAGCTGACCCGGGACTATCTGCAGGCCCAGCTGCGGGATCGGCCACGCGAGGTGTTTGCCCTGTTGTTGCTCGACAATCAGCACAGAGTCATTCAATTTGTTGAGCTTTTTTTCGGCACTATCGACTCGGCGAGCGTCTGGCCAAGAGAAATCGTGCAGATCGCGCTCAAACATAATGCAGCCGCGGTGATTCTGGCGCATAATCACCCGTCCGGCGTCGCCGAGCCCAGTAGGGCCGACCGCCAGATCACGGATCGGATCACGGCCGCTTTGGCCCTGATCGATATCAGAGTGCTGGATCACTTGGTGATCGGTGATGGCATCACGGTTTCTTTTGCCGAGCGCGGTTGGCTATAACTGTGCTCTGGCACCGTATTAGTTGATCTTTGATCACGGATGCTGTATAAAATGCCGCCTTCTGTTTGCCCCGCAATCGAAGGCCAGCGGGGCAGATATTTGCTCGAGCAATGAAGTAAGATTTGGAGAGACTGACATGTCTAGAGTATGCCAAGTAACCGGCAAGCGCCCGGCAGTTGGTAACAACCGTTCGCACGCTAACAACGCCACCAAGCGTCGTTTCCTGCCGAACCTGCACACTCACCGTTTCTGGGTTGAGAGTGAAAAACGCTTCGTAAGCCTGCGCGTATCCGCAAAAGGCATGCGTATCATCGACAAGCGTGGCGTTGAAGTGGTTCTGGCTGAACTGCGCGCCAGCGGTGTTAAGGTATAAGGAATTAGATCATGGCTAAAGGTATTCGCGAGAAAATTCGCCTGAACTCCAGCGCCGGTACTGGTCACTTCTATACCACTACCAAAAACAAGCGCACCATGCCCGAAAAAATGGAGATCAAAAAGTTTGATCCCGTTGTTCGTCAGCATGTGATCTACAAGGAAGGCAAAATCAAGTAATTACTTGATGCTGCATTCCCAAAAACCCGGCTTCGTGCCGGGTTTTTTTATGCGCAGAATTCAGTACACTGCCGGTTCAAAGGGAGGCTTGCCATGTTCAAATTGAGCCGCAAAGGCTGGAATAACGTGATCATTGTGGTGGTGCTGATCGTGATCACCCTGTTGCATCGTATGGAGACTGCCCAGCAGGAGAACAGCGCCAAGCGGGCTCGCCCCTTGCTGCCGGATGCGGCCGTGGTGCTCACCTGGCAGGGGCCGAGCTGGCAGATTGAGCGGATTGGTCAGGGCTGGCGCAGCGTGCCGGATCTGGGGCTCGACACGGCTCAGCTGGATGCCCGTCTGGCGCGCTGGCAGAGCTGGTTGCTGCCCCCCAGCGAGGTGGTGCGCGGCACCCCGGTGGCCATCAAGGTGTGGATTGCCGGCCAGAACGATCCGGTCGAGATCGGCCTCTATCAGAACAGCGGCCAATATGGCGCTCAGCTGCCCTCCGGTCTCTGGCTCGCCCTCACTGCCGAGCAGTATCGCGATCTGCTGCGCCCTGCCCCCTGAGTTCCTTTTCCTTGCGAGGTGCCCATGCCCGAATTGCCAGAAGTTGAAGTCAGCCGTCAGGGGATCTCCCCCTGGCTCACCGGTATCAAGGTGACGCGCGTGGTGGTGCGGGATGGCCGCCTGCGCTGGCCGATCCCCGGTGAGATTCAGGAGCTGGTGGACCTCACCATCCATCGGGTGCGTCGCCGTGCCAAATACCTGCTGCTGGAGACCGATTTCGGCACCGCCATCCTTCATCTGGGGATGTCCGGCAGCCTGCGTGTACTGGATATCGGCACCCCGGCCGAGAAGCATGACCACGTGGATATCGAGCTGGAGAATGGCAAGCTGCTGCGGCTCAATGATCCGCGCCGCTTCGGCGCCCTGCTTTGGACTCGCGAACCGGCCGAAGCCCATGCGCTGCTCGCCAAGCTGGGGCCCGAGCCGCTCACCGATGCCTTCAGTGCTGATTACCTGCAGGGGCGCGCCAAGGGGCGCAGCACCGCCATCAAACAGTTCCTGATGGACAATCAGGTGGTGGTCGGGGTGGGCAACATCTACGCGAACGAGGCGCTCTATGCTGCCGGCATTCACCCCAAAAGGGCGGCGGGCAATATCAGTGCCGAGAGGCTGGGAACCCTGGTGGCCGAGATCAAGCGCGTGTTGGCCGAGGCGATTCGCCAAGGTGGTACCACTCTGAAGGATTTCACCAGTGCCGATGGCAAGCCGGGCTATTTCGTGCAGCAGTTGCAGGTCTACGGCCGTGGCGGTCAGCCCTGTTTCCACTGCCACACCCTGCTGACCGAGACAAGAATGGGCCAGCGCACCACGGTTTTTTGCAGTCATTGCCAGCGCTGAGCGTACTTTTTGCCCCGATACGGGGGAAGTTGTAACAGCGTATTTCCACTCTGTTGAAGATTTGCACAGTCAAGACTAGAATCGCGCCCGTTCAGGCAGTATGAGAATCGGATCGTGATAAAAAAAGCAGCAGTAGATTGGGGCGATTTGTCTCAGTCAGGGCGTTACTGTGCCCAAAATATGGCTCGTTACTTATATCCGGAGGATAACGATAGGAAGGTTTTTAATCGCGGCAAGTTCATTTTACGCAGCCTGCTATATCGGAGGCAACTGAGCAAGGTGTTTGACTTGTTTCAGGTGTCTCATCTGAATGCATTGCCAGCGAGTCATCCAGAGTTGCTTGATAAACCGATGCGCCCGTATTGTTTTGCTGGTTCTACTCCTGCCCAACGTGCCGAAATGCTGGAAAACCACTATCGCTTGTTGTTGGAGAGCTACCCGCAGTTGATCGACCCTCTCTATCTTGGTGAGGGGATCGCGCTGGGGCGTTATCCACTGAGCGGTTGTTGCATTGTCGTGCGTTACGATGGCACCTTCCGCCGCGAGGCCGAGCTGGCGCTCTCCATCGTCAACGGCGAGGGGCAGCGCCTCTACAGCTGCGCCTTTTCGCTGGCGGGCAGTGCGGATCGTTTGATTCTGATGATCGGCTCCATGCAGGGGCCGGAGCCTGCAGTCGACAATGCCCAGGAGCGGGTGCGCGAGCTGACCAAAGAGGGGCACGGCCTGCGGCCCAAATCCCTGCTGGTGCAGCTGGTGCTGCAACTGGCACAGGCCATGGGGGCGGCGGAGGTGCTGGCGGTGCGCAAGCGGGCCCATGTGTTTCAGGCCAAGCGCTACAGCAGCAAGCAGAAAGCCAATTTGCAGGCCGATTATGACGAGCTGTGGCAGGAGTTCGACGCCCGGGATGTGGATGCCAACTTCGTCGCTCTGCAAGCCCAGCCGCGCAAGCCGCTGGAGGAGATCGCCTCCAAGAAGCGGGCCATGTATCGGCGCCGCTACGAGTGGCTCGATCTGCTGGTGCAGGAGATGAATGAGCGGTTTGCCCGTCAGTAACCGGCAAGCAGGCTGACCTCTCCATGCGAGAGAGAAACAACAAGGGCTACCCGCGGGTAGCCCTTGTTCGTTGTTGCCGTCGGGAATGGTCAGTGTGGAAGGGGATCACCCTTTCTGTTTGGCTGCGATGGCTTGGGCCACCACGGGATCGACAAACTGACGAATGTCGCCACCGTGCAGCGCCACCTCTTTTACCAGAGTGGAGGAGATAAAGGAGTTCTCCTCGGCCGGGGTGAGGAAGACGCTTTCCAGCTCAGGCATCAGGCGGCGGTTCATGTTGGCCAGCTGAAACTCGTACTCGAAGTCGGAGACGGCGCGCAGGCCGCGGATCAGCACGTTGGCCTGATGCTCTTTGGCGAAATCGACCAGCAGACCGGAGAAGCCCACCACCTTGACGTTGGGAAGCGTGCTGGTCACTTGCTGGACAAGCTGGACACGTTCTGCCAGATCGAACAGCGGGCGCTTGCTCGGGCTGTTGGCGACCCCGACCACCACCTCGTCAAACAGCTTGGCGGCGCGGCCGATGAGATCGGCGTGGCCATTGGTAACGGGATCAAAAGTCCCGGGATAGATCACCCTGGTAGTCATCTTTGCGGTCCTGCAACCTGGAAATTTGGTCGCATTATAAGGTCGTCGCTTGAGAATAGCAGTGCATCAGGCAAGAATACGCCATCGCGCATCAAGCCTCCTTGCATTGGTGACAGGGAGCAAAGGGATTTTTTATGAAACGTATTCTGGTCGTTCGCAATGACAAGATTGGTGACTTCATGCTGGCGTGGCCTAGCTTCGCCATGCTCAAAGGCTCCATGGAGTGTCATGTGACTGCCCTGGTTCCGGCCTACACGGCGCCGCTGGCCCGGCTCTGCCCCTGGATTGATGAGGTTATCATCGATCCGGGCGTGCGGGCCGACAAGGAGCAACAGCGAGCGCTGCTGGCGCGGATCAAGGCGGCGGCGTTCGACGCGTCCATCTGCCTCTTCTCCAACTCCCGCAACGCCATGCTGGTGTGGAAGGCGCATATCCCTTACCGGCTGGCCCCGGCGACCAAGCTGGCGCAGGTGCTCTACAACCAGCGACTGGTGCAACGCCGCTCCCGCTCCCAGAAGCCGGAGTCCGAATACAATCTGGAGCTGATCCGTCGCTTCCTGACCGACCATCAGGTCGCCGTGGTGGAGCCCAAGACTCCCTTCCTCAGTTTCGATGAGGCGAGCCTGCTACAGGTGCGCGAGCAGTTGGCACTCAAGCTCAAGCTCGATGCCAGCCGCCCCTGGCTGATGGTGCATGCCGGTAGCGGCGGTTCAGCCAACAACCTCTCCATCGAGCAGTATGCTCGCATCATCATCAAGCTCAATCAGGCCTGCCCCGAGCTGCAGTGCGTGCTGACCGCAGGCCCGGGCGAGGAGAAGATGGCCGAACAGCTGGCGGCCGAGTTGCTGGCCCACGGTGGCAACGGCTGGATCTACCGCTCCAGCGATGGTCTGCCGACGTTCTGTCAGGTGCTGGCCAATGCAGCCCTGTTTATCGCCGGCAGCACCGGCCCGCTCCATATTGCCGGGGCGCTCGATGTGCCGACCATCGGCTTCTTCCCGATGCGCCGCTCCGCTACTCCGCTGCGCTGGAAGCCCCTCAACAGCGAAGGGCGTCACCTCGCCTTCAGCCCGCCGGAGGATAGCGACCATCCTGAGGATATGAGCCAGCTCGATCCCAAGACCATGGTGCCGGTCATGGCCCGCTGGGCGGCGCCCTTCTGGCGCAAGTAACGTATGCAGCAATGCAAACAGGGCCCCGTGGGGCCCTGTTTCGTATGACGGTTATTCCGGCTGCTGCGGCTGCTGGCGCACCCAGAGGTCTGCGTATTTAACGAAGGTGGAGTGGGCGGAGAGGATCGCCAGCAGCAGCCCCTGCTTGCCGTCGAGGAAGCCCGCTTTGAGCAGGTACATCTTGAGGAAGCAGCCGACCGCGTGGATCAGCCCCTGACTGAGGGAGCCCTTCTTGCCGCGAGCGGTGCGCTGATCGGCCCAGGCGCGGGCATAACCGGCCGATTTCACCAGATAGTGCTCCAGATCCCGATAGGTGAAGTGGAGCAGGTCGCCATGAATGTTGACGATTTTCATGTTGGCCCGCACTTCTACCTTTTCGTGCACCAGCGCCTCGTTGTAGCTGGTGAGCGCCCTGGGATAGAGGCGCAGCACCCGATCCGGATACCAGCCACTGTGGCGGATAAAGCGGCCAAAGACCCAGGAGAGGCGCGGGATCGAGTAGATGGTATCGCTGGCCGGATTGGCCATCACCTCGGTGATGGCGGTTTTCAGCTCGGGGGTGAGCCGCTCGTCGGCATCCAGCCACAACACCCAGTCGGACTGCACATGAGACTGGGCTAGTCGGCGCTGTTTGCCAAAGCCCGGCCACTTGGCGTTGACGAAGAAACGGGCGCCAAATTCGGCGGCGATGGCCGGGGTCTCGTCCTGACTGCCTGAGTCCAGAATGACGATCTCGTCCACCAGTCCGTCGAGGGAGGCGAGGCACTTGCGCAGGTTGTCGGCTTCATTCTTGACGATCAGAACGGCAGCCAGAGTCGGTTTTTTCACGAATGTGGGCTCACGGTTATTGCCCGGCTGGCGGGTCGAATGCGTATTGATGGGCCATTCTAACGGAAAAACGGGTCAAAGAGAGAGCCGCCATTGCCCGTTTCTATCAGCTGTTTGCCTGTCTCTTCACGTCCGGTTGGAAGCGGGGCACCGCTGGAAAAATGGGGTGACGGCAGCGTCTGCCAAGGATCTTCTGTTATTTATCCGACCATTCTTGGGGCATAATCTCGCCCAGTGATGATTAACAGCCGGGCCAGTCCCGAGAGAAGACGCGTGATGAAAATATTGGTGATCGGCCCCTCCTGGGTCGGCGATATGGTGATGTCCCAGAGCCTCTACAAGGCGATCAAGGCCAACCATCCGGAGTGCGAACTGCACGTGATGGCCCCCGCCTGGTGCTGCGCCCTGCTGGAGCGGATGCCGGAGGTGGACAAGGCGATCACCATGCCCCTCGGCCACGGTGACTTCAAACTGGTGGCGCGCCGCCGCCTCGGCAAGCAGCTGGCCGCCGAGAAGTACGATCAGGCCATCGTCCAGCCCAACTCCATGAAGTCGGCGCTGATCCCCTGGTTTGCCCGCATTCCGGTGCGTACCGGCTGGAAGGGCGAGAGCCGCTACGGCCTGCTCAACGACCTGCGCAGCAACAAGTCCGCCTTCCCGCTGATGGTGGAGGGCTATCTGGCGCTCGCTTATCCCAAGGCGCAGATGAAGAGTCGGGCCGATATTCCGACCATTCCGCACCCGGCTCTCCACGTCGATTTGATCAACCAGAGCAAGGCGCTGGAGCGGCTGGGACTGGATCGCGCCCGCCCGGTGCTGGTGCTCTGCCCCGGTGCCGAGTTTGGCCCGGCCAAGCGCTGGCCGGAGGGGCACTACGCCGTGGTGGCCCAACAGCATCTGGACGAGGGGTGGCAGGTGTGGATCTTCGGTTCCAACAAGGATGTGCCGGTGGCCAATACCATCCGGGATCGGGTCAATCTGCTGACTCGCCCCAACTGCCACGTGCTGGCGGGCAAGACCAGCCTGCACGAGGCGATCGATCTGATGGCGCTGGCCAGCCGGGTCATCTCCAACGACTCCGGCCTGATGCACATCGCCGCCGCCCTCAACCGGCCGCTGGTGGGCGTCTATGGCTCCACCTCGCCGCTCTACACCCCGCCGCTGGCGGATCGGGTCGAGATCGTTCACACCGACATCGAGTGCCGCCCCTGCTTCAAGCGCACCTGCAAGTTCGGCCATCTCAAGTGCCTGATCGACCTGGCGCCGGAGCAGGTGGTCGATGCCTGCAAGAAGCTGGAGCAGAGTCAGTAAGATGCCCTACCGTTTGCTCTACAACCTGCTGATCCATCTGGGATTGCCGCTGGCACTGCTGGCCCTCTACAAGCCGAAGAAAGGCAAGCCCGGCTTTGGCAAGCGCTGGGCCGAGCATCTCGGGCGGCTGCCCGCCACCGGACAGGATGCGCCGCTCTGGATCCATGCGGTGAGCGTGGGGGAGACGCTGGCCATCACGCCGCTCATTCGCGCTCTCAAGGCGGAGCGGCCCGATCTGCCGATCCTGCTCACCACCACCACCCGCACCGGCGCCGATCAGGCTGCCAAGCTGGGGGATCTGGTGATCCATCGCTACGCGCCGCTCGACTACCCCTGGGCCATTGCCGCCTTTCTCGACACCTTCAAGCCGCGCGCGCTCTGGGTGATGGAGACCGAGTTATGGCCGAACTGGCTGGCCGCCTGCGAGGCGCGCCACCTGCCGGTGACCATCATCAATGCCCGCCTCTCCGAGCGATCCTGCCAGCGTTATGCCCGCTTCCACGGTGCTTTCGACGCCCTGAGCCGGCCGCTGACCCATCTGCTCTGCCAGCATCAGGATGATGCCGACCGCTTCGCCCGCCTCGGCATCGATCGTTCGCGGCTGGCGGTGACCGGCTCCATCAAGTTCGACATCCAGTTTGGTGACGAGGTGCAGGCCAAAGGTCGTGCCCTGCGCCAGCAGCTGGGGGCGGATCGGCCGGTCTGGATCGCCGCCAGTACCCATCAGGGTGAGGATGAGCAGGTGCTGGCCGCCTTCGATCTGCTGCTCAAACGCCATCCCGACGCGCTGCTCATTCTGGTGCCACGCCACCCCGAGCGGTTCGACCGGGTGGCCGAGCAGTGTGCCCCTTACGGCTGCGTGCGGCGCACTGATGGTGCTGCGGTGAGTGCGGAGGATAAGGTCTATCTCGGCGATACCATGGGCGAGCTGCCGCTGATGCTGGCGGCGGCCGATGTGGCCTTTGTTGGCGGTAGTCTGGTGAAGATCGGCGGTCACAACCTGCTGGAGCCGGCAGCCCTCGGCAAGCCTTGCCTGACCGGCCCTGCCTACTTCAACTTCAGCGATATCACCCGCCAGCTGGTGGCTCAGGGTGGCGCCGCCATCGTGGCCGATGCCGCCGAGCTGGGCGAGCGGGTGAGCCAGCTGTTTGCCGACGAGAGCACCCGCCGCGAGATGGGCGAGCAGGCCCGCGCCGTGGTGCTGCGCAATCAGGGTGCGCTGGCGCGCACCCTCTCGCACTGCCTCACTGCGCTGGAGAACGACTGAACCCATGATGAGCACCGCACTGGCTCTCGATTTTCAACTGCAAAAGCGTCAAAGCAGCTGATCCCCGTTTCACACGTCATCAAAGAGGCAACCATGTTCAAGGCTCTGTTACTGGAAAACCAAGACGGCAAGACTGTTCCGACTCTGACCCGGCTGGCCGAGAGCCAGTTGCCGGAAGGTGAAGTGCGGGTGGCGGTCGCTTACAGCTCGATCAACTACAAGGATGGGCTGGCCATCACCGGCAAGGGCAAGATCGTGCGCCAGTGGCCGCTGGTGCCCGGTATCGACTTCGCCGGTACCGTGCTCGAATCTGCCGACAGCCGCTATCAGCCCGGCGACAAGGTGGTACTGACCGGTTGGGGCGTGGGCGAAGGGCACTGGGGCGGCATGGCCGAACAGGCGCGGGTCAAGGGGGACTGGCTGGTGCCGTTGCCCGCCGGGCTGGATGAGCGTCAGGCCATGTGCATCGGTACCGCCGGTCTCACCGCCATGCTCTGCGTACTGGCGCTGGAAGAGGCGGGCATTACTCCCGCAAGTGGCGAGGTGCTGGTCACCGGCGCGGCAGGCGGTGTTGGCTCCACCTCGGTTGCCCTGCTGGCAGCCCTTGGCTATCAGGTGGCAGCGCTGACCGGTCGGCCCGAAGAGCAGGGCGCCATGCTCACTGCGCTGGGTGCCAGCCGCATCGTGCCGCGCAGCGAACTGCTGGTGCCCGCCAAACCGTTGGAGAAGCAGCTGTGGGCCGGTGCCATCGATACCGTCGGCAGTCAGGTGCTGGCCAAGCTGCTGGCCCAGATGAACTATGGCGGCGCCGTGGCGGCCTGTGGGTTGGCGGGCGGCTTTGATCTGCCGACCAGTGTGATGCCCTTCATCCTGCGCAATGTGCGGCTGCAGGGGGTCGATTCGGTGATGTGCCCGTTTGAACGTCGTCAACTGGCGTGGCAGCGACTGGCACGGGATCTGCCCGCCAGCTTCTTTGAACAGGCGGTTACCGAGATTGGGCTGGAGCAGGTAGTGGAGGCCGCCGAGGCCATCACGCAAGGCCAGATCGCCGGCCGGACTCTGGTCAAACTTTGAACTCTCTCTGACTGGCGAGCCCGACAATTCCGGATAAAATTGGAGTGCGGGTGAACTATCCAAGGAGAGTGAAGATGGGTGGACACAAGCCGGATTACGACTCCTCTGATGATGATTGGGAGCCGGATTCCTGGGAAGAAGAGCTGGATCAGTGGGAAGATGAAAGCTGGCAGGATGATGACACTTTCGATGACCAGTGAACCACGGCATTGAACGAACAGGCGGGCTTTGGGCCCGCCTGATTTTTTTGCCGCGCTCACATGGCTGAGTGTTCGTCCTTGGTCAGGGGCGGGGCGCTGGGTAGAATGAACTGCCCAAATGACGCTCAAGGATGACTATGCGACTCTCCATCATATTGTTGGCTGCCCTGCTGGGTGGCTGTGTCTCCAACGATGATCCCTGCGAGAAGGTATGGAGTGAGGTTGGGGAGGCGGATGGCAAGTTGGGCTTCACCACCGAACGGGTCGAGTTCCATCAGGGCCAGTGTGGCAAGAAGGTGGATCCTGAACTGTGGAAGCAGGGACACCAGAAGGGATTGGCATGGTATTGCCGCCCCGAGCACCTCTATCTGGCTGGCCGCTCCGGAAGCGAGTATCGCGGCGTCTGCCCGAATGATACCCAGGCGCGCAGATTGTTCGAACAGGGGCGTCAGGGGTGGACCGATCAATAACACCCTGACAGGGAGGGGCGTTACTCCTCTTTCAAACGCAGCGGTTGGCAGAGGTAACCCTTGTCATTGGCACTGCGGGCGCACTTGCTGCAGACAAACTTGGGTTTGCGCACGATTTTTCTCAGCGCCTTGAGATCGGTGGGGATCTCGTGACGGCGCCATTCACACAGGGTTTTGCTGCCCATAACGACTACCTCTACGACTTGACGGCCGTATTGTAATCGATTTTCATTTCGAATAAACCGGCAAAGCTCGCTTATTGGTCGATATGCCAATAAGCGATTGTTTCGGGAGGGATTACTGGTAGAGGAACTTGGTGAAAATAAGCTCGCGCACCGCTTTCTTGCCGGTCTCTTTCACCAGCAGCTCGTTGACGGTTGTCTCGCACTCCTTGCGCAGCTCTTCTCGGTTGGTCAGGGACTTCACTTGATCGGCATTTTTGCTGCCAATCAGACGGATGATGGCATCGCGGATCAGCGGGTCATGCTGCTCCAGCAGCTTGAGATCGGCTTCGTTTTCCGCCATCAGCTCTACAGTGACCCGGATATAACCGAGGGTTTTGCTATCACTCAGGTAGTTGGTGATGATGTCGGGATCGAGCGCGTGGTAGGAGAAACCAGGCTTGGCAGCCCCCTCTGCGCCCTCGGCGGGTGGCTCATCTTCAGCCAGAGCTTGCTGCTGCAGGGCGCCACAGCTCAGTAACAACACCAGCAGAATTTTGAAGATCTTCATATAGATGGCTCATCAGCAAGAGATAACCCATTTTTGATGTTGCCATCGGGGCCGTCAAGCACGGATGTTCTTACATTTCGCTATTGATTTACGGATAATAAACCGGATTTTAACCTGAACACGGAAATCTCTGGATGGTGAAGCTGTGAAGTCCGAGTTGACTGTTCCCCTCACGCAGTTAAGCGGGTGGCTGGCCCCCGAATGTTGCGAATTGCCCGCCAGCTTGCGCCCCTGGCTGCTGGAGCCCGGCTCCATGACCCGGCGGCTGCGTCAGCACAATCGCCACTTTTCGGTGGAGTGGCTGGGCAATCACCCGGTCTCCCTTACTGCCGATGAACAGTGGCTGGTGGATTCGGCCTCGCCGGCCGGTACCTGCCGCGAGGTGATCCTGCATGGGGATCGTGGGCCCGCCGTGCTGGGCTGGACCCTGTTTGCCGATGACGCACTGCAAGAGAGCGGCATTGCCGAGCTTGGCGAGCAGCCACTGGGTGAGCGGGTATTTGGCCACGAGCCTGCCCGTCGCGATCACCTGCAACTGGCCCGTTTCGATATTGCCGCCAATCCCCGTTGTCCGGCCGCCACTGTCTGGGGGCGTCGTTCCCGTCTGTTTCTGGGGCAGTGGCCACTGCTGGTGCACGAGCTGTTTCTGCCCTCTCTCGTCTGTGACAAGGAGCTGGAGTGAATCTGTTAACCAAGGAGCGGGGACTTGCCTATATGCAGTTGGCCCGCGTCGACAAACCCATAGGCACTCTGCTGCTGCTGTGGCCAACCCTGTGGGCGCTCTGGCTGGCCGCTGGTGGCCTGCCCAATCTCTGGGTGCTGACCGTGTTTGTGGTCGGCGTCTTTCTGATGCGCTCGGCAGGGTGCGTCATCAACGACTATGCGGATCGCAACTTCGACGGCCATGTCAAACGCACCGCTGGTCGCCCCTTGCCCACGGGCAGAGTCAAACCGTGGGAGGTGTTGGCGCTCTTCTTCGTGCTGGCGCTCATTTCGTTTGGTCTGGTGCTGACCATGAATCCGCTCACCATCGGCCTGTCGTTTGTCGCCCTGCTGCTGGCGGTGAGTTACCCCTTCATGAAGCGCTTTATCTCGAACCCCCAGCTGGTGCTCGGGATGGCCTTCTCCTGGTCGATCCCGATGGCCTATGCGGCGCAGGCGGATGCCCTGCCGCTGGTGGCCTGGCTGCTCTTCTTCGCCAACCTGCTCTGGACCGTGGCTTACGACACCCAGTACGCCATGGTGGATCGGGATGACGACCTCAAGATCGGCCTCAAATCCAGCGCCATCCTGTTTGGCCGTTACGACAAGCGGATCATCGGCGCACTGCAACTCTCGACACTGCTGCTGTTGCTGGCGGTCGGGCAGCTGATGACGCTGGGGGGCTGGTATTACTGGGGATTGCTGGGGGCGGCGGTGCTGTTTGTCTATCAGCAGCGGCTCATTCGCGAGCGGCAGCGAGAAGCCTGCTTCCAGGCGTTTCTCAACAACAACTATGTGGGGGCGCTGGTGTTTGCCGGTCTGGTGCTCGACTACCTGTTGGCGTGACATGTTCCCGCGCAGACTCCGATAAAAAGAAGGCCGCATCATGCGGCCTTCTTTGTTTGCGTTGCAGATTAGAGCTGATTGCCTGCCTGAATGGTGCGGCGGATCTTGTTGCTCAGCAGCGGCACTATGTTGTCGGCCAGCGCCTGGAAGCGGCCGAGATCCGGCTTGCACTCGGGAGAGAGGTAGCCCTCCTTGCGCAAGGTGTGGATCAGGGTGCTGAACAGCTTCTGGTCGAAGAACTCGGGGGCGTTGATGCCGTGCAGGGTGCCGAGGCGCTCTGCCATCATCAGGCCATCCGCCTCCAGCTGCTCCGCCTCGATATGAGGCTGGGCTAGTACCCGGGTCAGCACGATGGCGTAGCGTTGCAGGGTCTCCTGAATGCTCTCCGCCAGCAGCAGCAGGCGCATCTGGTTGGCCGGATTGACCCAGTAGCCGTCATCGCGGGTCTCGATCAGTTGCTGGGTTTGCAGGGCGTCGAGCAGGCTGTCGACCAGCGCTGGCAGCTCCTCCTCTTCATAACGCAGGAACAGCTCGGTCTTGAGCAGCGGATAGATGTCGATGCAACGAGCCATGATCTCGCTGCGGGAGATCCCCTCGCACCGTTCGATCAGTGCCGCCACCAGAGAGGGCATGGCGAACAGGTGGAGGATGTTGTTGCGGTAGTAGGTCAGCAGGATCGCCTGATAGCGGTCCAGACTGATGATCTGCCCCAGCTTGTCCTCGCTCACCTCGAACTTGTTGAGCTCCATCGCCTGATCCAGCAGGGTCTTGGCATCCTCATCCGGAATGGTGCTCTGCGGGCTGTAGGGCACCGCTTTGAGCAGATCCAGATAGGTGTTGAGCTGGGCCTGCAATTCGTCGCGGGTCAGGGCGTGGCGCTCGGCGGCCAGCAGCGCCAGCGCGCTCAGGGTCAGGCCATTGACCGCGGCAGCGCCGTTGATGCGGGTCATCAGCAGCTCGGCCAGATTGTTGACGGTACCCGCCATCCACTCCGGACGCTCCTCTTCCCCGATGTGCTTTTTCCAGTCGGGGATGTGTTCGCTCAGGTAGCTGTTGAGGGTCAGCGGCTCGCCGAAGTTGACGAAACCACGGCCGTAGTTGCGCAGCTTGCGCAGGATGCCGAGCACCTGAAGGAAGCTCTCTTTCTCCTTGCGGCTCCCCTTAAGCTCGTTGTGGTAGGTGTTCACCTCCATCACGTGCTCGTAACCCAGATAGACCGGCACCAGAGTGACCGGCCTGTCCAGCCCGCGCATCATCGCCTGCAGGGTCATCGCCAGCATGCCGGTCTTGGGCGGTAGCAGACGGCCGGTACGGGAGCGACCGCCTTCGGTGAAGAACTCTACCGAGTAACCCTTGGCAAACAGCAGGTTGAGGTATTCCCGGAATACCGTGCTGTAGAGCGGGTTGCCCTTGAAGGTGCGGCGAATGAAGAAGGCGCCGCCGTGGCGGAAAATCGGGCCTGCCGGCCAGAAGTTGAGGTTGATGCCTGCCGCGATATGGGGTGGCACCATCCCCTGGTGGTAGATGACGTAGGAGAGCAGCAGGTAGTCCATGTGGCTGCGGTGGCAGGGGACGTAGACGATCTCGTGCCCTTCCTGCGCCAGCTGGCGTACCTTCTCGGCGCCATTGACCGACAAACCGCGGTAGAGCTTGTTCCACAGCCAGCCGAGGAAGCTCTCGCCCAGGCGGATCAGCCGGTAGGAGAAGTTGGAGGCGATCTCGTCCATGTAGCCATGGGCACGCTTTTGCGCCTTCTCGAGGCTGATCCCTTCGCGCTGGGCCTCCTCTTCAATTGCCTGCTGGATCACCGCGGAGTCGAGCAGCTGCTTGAACAGCAGGTTGCGGTTCGGCAGTTTCGGGCCGGTGGCGGCCAGCTGCTGGCGGCTGAAGTGGGTACGGGCCACTCGCGCCAGCTTGTGGGCGATCGCCTCGTCGGTGCCGTGCTTGTCGGCCATGTAGCGCAGGGAGAGCGGCGGCGAGAAGCGCACCAGATTTTCGCGACCCTTGAGGATCACGATAAGCGCCTTCTTCAGCCGGTTCGGCGCCAGGCTGCTGATGATGTTGAGGCCGGAGGCTTCTTCCCCTTCCCGACCCGGAGCGCGGCCCCAGAACAGGGTGACGGGCACCACCTGGATATCCAGCTCGGGATCCTGCTTGTGCAGATCCAGCAGCTGGTGGAACTCCTGCAGAAAGGGGAGCGGTTTGCTGCGTTTGCCAAACAGGGGAGGCGGACGATCCAGACAGACATAGCGCGGCAGCAGCTGGCCGTTCAGTTCCAGCGGGGTGAAGGGGCCGGGCAGACCGAGATCCTCGCAGCACTGCTGCAGGGTCATCAGGTCGGTGATCGAACTGGTTTTCAGGGCATAGACGATGGGTCTGGCCGGATCCAGATTGAGTTCTGTGATGGGATTTTCCGGCAGGCTCTTGTGATTGACCAAGCCGCTGACCGGCCATTGCAAGATGGCTCTGGAAATCTTCTGTCCTAGGGACATGTGCGTCTGCTCTCCAAAAAAATGCGGCGTGAGCATAGCAAATCGACAGCCCCTTGTCGCCGAGAGGTACGATGAGTCGGCTGCGCAGGATCAAAACAGTAGTAAATGAGGGGTTGGTCGCGACAAATGTCAGCTCTGCCTTGCCTTGGCCACTGCACTGTATATACTGCCAGTGTGCTGTATAAAAAGACAGGTGCCAATTCTATGAAACCCCTTACCCCCCGCCAGGCCGAAGTGCTGGAGCTGATCAAGGTGAACATGAGCGAGACCGGTATGCCGCCGACTCGTGCCGAGATTGCCCAGAAGCTTGGTTTCAAGTCGGCCAATGCGGCCGAAGAACATCTGAAGGCCCTGGCCAAAAAAGGGGTCATCGAGATCATGCCGGGCACGTCCCGCGGCATTCGCCTGTTGCTCGAAGAGGAAGAGGTGCTGGAAGAGAGCGGCCTGCCGCTCATCGGCAAGGTTGCCGCCGGTGAACCCATCCTGGCTCAGGAGCATATCGAGAGCCACTATCAGGTTGATCCCGCCCTGTTCCATCCGCGCGCAGATTTTCTGTTGCGGGTACAGGGGATGAGCATGAAGAACATCGGTATTCTGGATGGCGATCTGCTGGCGGTGCACAAGACCCAGGAAGTGCGCAACGGTCAGGTAGTGGTCGCCCGTCTCGATGAGGATGTCACCGTCAAGCGCTTCCAGCGCAAGGGCAGTCAGGTATGGCTGCTGCCAGAAAATGAAGAGCTCTCCCCCATCGAGGTGGACCTCTCTTGCCAGCAGCTCACCATCGAGGGGCTGGCGGTCGGGGTGATCCGCAACGCCGACTGGATGTAATCATCCCCGCCAACTGCGTTTGCCACACGGCCTCCTTCGGGAGGCCGTGCTGTTTCTGGTGCACTTTCCCTGTCATATCAAACAGATCATCGGCGGCGGCATTTTTGTCCTGCGCGACCGGCTACCAATCATCCATTTCAGATATATGCTCAGATCAGTGCCCTGTCGCCGAGACAGGGCTTGGCACCTCCCTCTGACCATCACAATGTGTCGGTACGGGAGGGCCGGTAACAACGAGAATCGGGCAGTACACCTTCACGGGATATGAAGGGGGAGTGGGGAGATCCCGAGCCTTGTCAGGCAAAGGGGACCACTCGTAATGGTTGCAGATAGTCGTGACGGGCCTGTTCCCAGTTCAGGCCGACGAAGCAACATGACCTGTCGGTCAAGGAGGACTGGTATGGCATCAAGATCGCCATGGGATTCAGAGGCTGGGGCTGCGCCAGCGGAATCGTCAATCACCCGTTTCGTCAAAGGTAGCCGGATGACCTGGTTTTACGGTCTCTGGCTGCACCATCGTGGTTCGCACTGGACGCTCTGGCTGGGATGCCCGAAAGAGAAGGTGGTGCGTCTGGTGCTGCTGTTCAAACGGGGTCACGGTGATCGCCAGGGGGAAGAGGGCTGGCTGGCCCCCGTGATTCCCATCGGCGTGCGGGCCATCGGCAAGATGTTGCAGCAGGGGCGTAACGCTCGCCCCTGAGCAGAAGAGACAAACAAATCCATCCATAACCGGCACCCGAGGGGGCCGGTTTTTTTATGGCTGAAATTGGCGATTAATTATGCCAAATGGTCGACTCCTGACAGGGCGTTGCACAAGGTTGAACCACCTTGGCGGCTCGCTGGGGTACAATGCACCCCTCTTGTCCGGTCACTGCTGGCCATCTGCCTCGAACTGAAAGGGTCTCTTGTTATGATGAAGCTCCGCTATCCCCTGCTCTTTCTGCTGCTGACAGCCTGCCTGATCCTGGTGTTCTACGCCACGCAGCCAGAGCAGCCGGAACAGGCCGATTATTATCCGGCGGGGCGGGACATCAATGATTTCGCTTTTACCGATGCGGACAACCAGCCGTTCACCCCTGCCAACCTGAAGGGGCACTGGACCTTCCTGTTTGTCGGCTACACCTTCTGCCCCGATATCTGCCCCACCACCCTGGCAGATATGCGCTCCGTCTATGACCAGCTGAAGAAAATGGCGCCCGACAGTCAGGTGGTGTTTATCTCGGCGGATCCCCAGCGTGACGATATTCCACGCCTCAAGACCTACACCGCCTTCTTCAATCCCGAATTCAAGGCGGCCACTGCCCCCCACGACAAGCTGTTCCCGTTCGTGCGCAATCTGGGGCTCATCTACTCCATCGCCAATCAGGGGGAGAAGGATTACCTGATCGATCACTCCGCCTCCATCGTGCTCATCAATCCCAAGGGCAAGCTGCAGGCGGTATTCCGCCCGCAGGTGGCGCCGGGTCAGGTGCCCCGGGTGCAGATGGCCACCATGCTCTCTGACTTCTCCCGCATCCTGAAGCTGACAGGCCACTGAGCGTGACCCCAGCTGTTGCCCCCTGGTGGCGAGATCCCTCTCGCCACCGCGCTGTGTTTGCGCTCGCCCTGCCCATGGTTTTCTCCAATATCACCACCCCCTTGCTGGGGCTGGTGGACACCTGGGTGAT
The DNA here is from genome assembly GCF_040908505.1 of Aeromonas sp. R1-2. Classification (NCBI taxonomy): domain Bacteria; kingdom Pseudomonadati; phylum Pseudomonadota; class Gammaproteobacteria; order Aeromonadales; family Aeromonadaceae; genus Aeromonas; species Aeromonas sp. R1-2. The sequence goes on from NZ_JBFODU010000003.1 coordinate 23,507, forward strand.
CGGTCATCTCGGTCAGGCCTGGTTTCTGGGGGGCGTCTCGGTCGGTGCGACCCTGATCAACCTCATCTTCTGGCTGCTCGGCTTCTTGCGGATGTCGACCACCGGGCTGACGGCGCAGGCGCACGGCGCCGCCGACGGTCGTGCCCAGCTCGATACCCTGCTACGGGCGCTAGGGCTGGCCATTGCTCTCGGTCTGGCGCTGCTGTTGTTGCTCTTCCCCCTGTTGCCACGGTTGATCGCCCTGAGTGGCGGCTCGCCCGAGGTGCAGCTCTATGCGGGCCAATATGTGGCGGTGCGGATCTGGAGCGCCCCGGCGGCGCTCTGCAATCTAGTGATCATGGGCTGGCTGTTGGGGATGCAGGATGCCCGCAGCCCCATGGTGATGTTGATCCTCACCAATCTGGTCAACATGGCGCTCGATGCCCTGTTTGTGCTGGGGCTCGGCTGGCAGGTGCGGGGTGTGGCGGCGGCCTCGGTCATGGCGGACTACTGCGCGCTGGCAGTCGGTATCTGGCTGGTACGCCGTCAGCTGGGGCAACTGGCACCGACGGCGTGGCAGGATGGTTGGCAGCGCTGGCGGCAGCTTGCGCCCATGGTGCGGTTGCTCGGCCTCAACCGCGATATCTTCCTGCGCTCCCTCTGTTTGCAGCTCTGTTTCGCCTTCATGACTCTGCAAGGGGCACGACTGGGGGATGTAGCGGTGGCCGCCAATGCGGTGCTGCTCAACTTTCTGATGCTTATCTCCTACGGACTCGATGGTTTTGCCTATGCGGTGGAGGCCATGGTAGGACGAGCCATCGGTCAGCGGGATCGGCAGAAACTGCGGGAGGCCATCGTGCTCAATCTGGGCTGGGCCGCCCTCATCGCCAGTGGTTTTACCCTGGTGTTTGCCCTCTTTGGTGCCCACCTTATCGGCTATATCACCGACATTCCGGCCGTGGTGGCGGAGGCACATCGTCAGCTTCCCTGGCTGATCGCCATGCCCTTGCTAGCGGTCTGGTGCTTCCTGCTGGATGGCGTGTTCATCGGGGCGACCCGGGCGCGGGAGATGCGCAACAGCATGTTGCTGGCCGCGTTTGGCGGCTTCTTCCCGATCTGGTGGCTCTGTCAGTCGTGGGGCGTGGCCGCGTTATGGGCGGCGATGGCGGCGCTGATGGTCGGGCGCGGTCTGTCGCTGGGGGTCACTTGCTGGCGGCTGGAGCGCAGCGGGCATCTGCTCGACGCCCGCCACTGATCATCGGTGGCGCTTACATGGCACCGTCGTAGCCGAGCTGGCGCCAGCTCTCGTAGACAAAGACAGATACTGCGTTGGAGAGGTTCATGCTGCGGCTCTGGGGCACCATAGGGATGCGCAGCCGCTGCTCGAATGGCAGACTCTCGATGATCTCGATGGGCAGGCCGCGACTCTCCGGGCCAAACAGCAGGGCATCGCCAAGGGCATATTGTGCTGCCGAGTGCGCGGTGCGCCCCTTGGTGGTGCAGGCAAACACCCGCTTGGGTGCCACGGCAGCCAGAAAAGCCTCATAGCTCGGCCAGCGCTTCACCTCGGCAAATTCGTGATAGTCGAGTCCCGCCCGCTTTACCCGCTTGTCATCCCACTCAAACCCCAGCGGCTCGATCAGATGGAGCCGGTAACCGGTATTGGCGCAAAGCCGGATGATATTGCCGGTGTTGGGCGGAATTTCCGGCTGGTAGAGGACGATATCGAGCATGACGAGCTCCTGCAAAGAGATGTAAAGCCAAGAAGGGGCGCCAGCATACCCAGCGCCCGTCCGGATGAAAAGGATCAGGCGATGGGCAAGCGGATGGTGATGGTCAGCCCGGTCGGGTGATTGTTGCTGGCCGCAATGGTACCGCCGTGGCGCTGTATTGCCTCCGAGGCGATGGCCAGCCCCAACCCGGTGCCGCCAGTCTTGGCGTTGCGGGCGTCATCGACCCGGAAGAAGGGCTGGAACAGCAGCGCCTGCTGCTCGTCTGGCACCCCGGGGCCGTCATCCCGAATGGTCATCACCCACTCCTGCCCCTCCCGATACCAGTCCACCTTGATGAACTCGCGGGCATATTTGAGGGCGTTTCGCAGGGGGTTCTCCACCGCCCGGGCCAGCAGCTCGGGCCACATCTGGATCGACTCGGCAGGTAGCGGCGGCAGTCTGAGCTGTTTGCCGCTCTGATTCGCTTCGAACATGGCATCTTCGAGGATGGGTTCCAGCAGGTCGGCCAGCGGGTGCACCACCGGTGCCTCCACATGCTGCTGCACCCGCGACAGATCCAGCAGATCGCCGATCAGCTTGTCCAGCCGCCCGATCTCCGATTCGATCCGCGCCAGCTCGGCGCTGTCACCCTGCTTGCGGCGGATCAGCGCCTGCGCCAGTTGCATCCGGGTGAGGGGGCTGCGCAGCTCGTGGGAGATATCGGAAAGCAGCTGTTTCTGCTTCTGGATCATGCTCTTGAGTGTCTCCACCATGCGGCTGACGTTATCCGCCAGCTGGCCGATCTCGTCGCCCCGTCCCAGGTTGGGGATCTGTACCTCCAGATTGCCGGCCGCCAGTTGGGAGACCGATTTCTGCAACTGCAGGATGGGCCGGGTCAGCCGCCAGGCGAGCAGCAGGCAGAGCGGGGTGCTGACCAGCATCGAGATGCCCAGAATGCGGATCGGGTGATCCAGCACCTGAATGAACAGGAACAGGTAGGGGTTCTCGGCATTGAGGCCGAAATAGACGTGATAGCGATGACCGTGGTGCTCCATCAGGAAGGGGCCGGCGATCGCCTTGCGATCCTCGTTGCCCAGCATGGGATTGGCCGGGTCATCGGCGTCCACCATAAAGCGCACCACGAACTTGCGCGGATGGGTGGTGGACTGGATCTGCCCCTTCTCGTCGCGCAGGTAGACGTTGTCCACCGGCAGCATGGCGATCTTGTCCATCGCCTTGGCCAGATCAAAATCCTGATCCGGCTCGGCGGCGTTGAGCAGGGCCTGCACGTTGTTCTGCATCCGCGCGACTTCGTGGGTCGGCAGCGGGATCTGGTTACGGGGATCCAGGGTCGGCAGGCTGATCACGGCGGCCAGCATCACCAGCAGCATGAACCAGAACCAGAGGAAGATGTGGGTCGAGATCCCGTTGAGGGAGTTGATGCGCTCTATTCTTGCTCTAGCCACAGGTACCCGCGCCCCCGTACGGTTTTGAAGCGTGGCTGGCCATCGGTGCGGTCCGGCAGCTTCTTGCGCAGGTTGCTCAGGTGCATGTCGATGGCCCGATCGAAGGGTTCCAGCTTCTTGCCCAGCACCTGCTCGGAGAGGTGGCTCTTGCTGACGATCTGGCCGGGATTACGCAGCAGGCACTCCAGCAGCCCGAATTCGGTGGCGGTCAGCTCCAGCAGCTGTTCGCCGCAGCGGGCCTGCTGCAGGCCGGGTTGCAGCACGATATCCATGAAGTGCACTTCGTCGGAGGAGTTGCCGCGCTGGGGCGGGGCGCTCTGGGTACGGCGCAGGATGGCGCGTACCCGGGCTAGCAGCTCCCTGTCATCGAATGGCTTGGCCAGATAGTCGTCGGCACCCGCTTCCAGACCGTTGACCCGATCCTGGCTGTCACCGCGGGCGGTCAGCATCAGCACCGGGGTGTCGTGGGTCTTGCGCAGCTTGGTCAGCATGGCAAAGCCGTTGAGCTTGGGCATCATTACATCCAGCAACACCAGATCGAAGCTCTGCTCCGCCAGCCGTTGCAGCCCCTCTTCACCATCCTCGGCGACCGTGACCTGAAATCCCTCCAGGGTCAGAATTTCGGTGAGCAGTTGGGTCAATTCAAGATCGTCGTCGACCAGGAGTATTCTGTTCATCTGGTGTTATTCCGCAGATTTTCGCGCCAAACTGACGCCGGGGTCAGGGTATAATAAGTTTTTCATCGCCAGAGGAAAGCCGGTTTTGAGCCATCAACAATATTCCCGTTGGGTGACCTTTGCCAGCATAGCGGCGGTCACCACCGCTACCTTGCTGATCATCGGCAAACTGATCGCCTGGTTGATGACCGACTCGTCGACCCTGCTGGCGTCGCTCACCGACTCCTTCATGGATGTGAGTGCCTCCATCATCAACCTGCTGGCCATTCGCTATGCGCTGGCCCCAGCCGATGACGAACACCGTTTCGGTCACGGCAAGGCGGAGTCGCTGGCTGGCCTCATCCAGTCGGCCTTTATCTCCGGCTCCGCCCTGCTGCTGGTGATGCACGGAATTTCATCCCTGCTCAATCAGGCGCCTATTCTGCGGCTGGAGGCGGGTCTCTGGGTCAGCGGTGGCTCCATCGTGCTGACCCTGCTGCTGGTCAGCTTCCAGAGCTTTGTCATTCGCAAGACCAACAGTGTGGCCATCAAGGCCGATATGCTGCACTACCGTTCCGATCTGCTGCTCAATGCCGGTGTCTTGCTGGCGCTGGTGCTGGCGGGGCAGGGGTGGTATTGGGCCGACGGCCTGTTTGCCATCCTGATCGGGCTATTCCTGTTGTGGGGGGCGGGACACATCGGCTACGAGTCGGTGCAGGCCCTGCTCGATCGTCAGTTGCCAGCGGAAGAACAAGCGAGAATAATGGCGCTCTGCTGTGCCGTAGAAGGTGTACACGGCGTACATGACCTGCGCACCCGTCAATCCGGGCCGACCCGATTCGTACAGTTGCATCTTGAACTGGATGATCAGATCCCCCTGGTCAAGGCCCATCAGATCGCCGATGAAGCCGAGCTGGCGGTACGCCAGGCATTCGAGCGGATGGATGTCATCATCCACATGGACCCCATTTCGGTGCTGACAAAAGAACAACAGAGCCCTCACCCAGAACAACAATAGGCTGCAACATGGATGAACTGGTTGCCAAAACCTGGCACAAAATTCAGCAAGAAGCGGAGTGCATGGCGGCCCAGGAGCCGATGCTGGCCAGCTTCTTCCACTCCACCATTCTCAATCACAAGAATCTGCGTTCGGCCCTCAGCTTCCAGCTGGCCAACAAACTCGACAGCGCCACCATGCCCGCCATCGCCCTGCGCGAGGTGATCGAGCTGGCCCTGCGCAGCGAGCCCGAGCTGCTGACGGTAGTGGCGGCTGACATCTGCGCTGTGCAGGAGCGGGATCCTGCGGTCGATCTCTTCTCCACCCCGCTGCTTTACCTCAAGGGGTTCCATGCCCTGCAGGGCTATCGGGTCGCCAACTGGCTGTGGCGTCAGGGGCGCCGCTCGCTGGCGCTCTACCTGCAGAACCAGATCTCGGTGGTGTTCGGGGTGGATGTGCACCCGGCCGCCCGTATCGGCAAGGGGATTATGTTCGACCACGCCACTGGCATAGTGGTGGGCGAGACGGCGGTGATTGAAGATGATGTCTCTATCCTGCAAAGCGTGACCCTCGGTGGTACCGGCAAGGAGAGCGGCGATCGCCATCCCAAGATCCGCGAAGGGGTGATGATAGGGGCGGGCGCCAAGGTGCTCGGCAATATCGAAGTGGGCGTGGGTGCCAAAATTGGCGCGGGCAGCGTGGTGATCAACCCGGTGCCGCCTCATACCACGGTCGCTGGCGTACCCGCCAAGATCGTCGGCCGTCCGGAGTGCGACAAGCCTTCACTGGATATGGATCAGTGTCTCTGATCTCCCGGCCGGAGTAGTCGATGGCCAAGCGTTGGTCGGGTTATCTGATTTTGGGGATGTGGCTGCTCAACCTGCTCCATCTCTATCTGGGACTCTCCCCCTGGCCTGCTGCCATGGCTGCCTGGGGGGCATCACTGCTCACTTGGCCCTGGCTGGTGGGGGCTGCCAAGCGGCAGGCGCTGGCCCTGTATGGCGCGGCGCTGTTGCTGCTCATCTTCTCCTGGTGGCAGGGAGCGACCCTCACCGCCGGTGACTGGCTGCTGCCCAACATAAATATGCTCACCATGTTTGCCGCGGTGAGCACCCTCAACCTGGCCACCTCAGGGCTCTTGACCGGCACCACCTCCTGGACCGGGCGAAAGGGGCTGTGGAGCACCATGGCCAGCCTCAATCTGCTGGGGGCGGTCATCAACCTCTCGGTGCTCTTTATCATCGGCGATCGGCTGGAGCGCAATGGCACCCTGGAGCGGCGCCAAGTGATGGTACTGAGCCGGATCTTCTGTGCCGCCGCCTTCTGGTCACCCTTCTTTGTCGCCATGGCGGTAGCGCTCACCTATGCGCCGGGCTTGCAGCTCTCCCATATTCTGCCGTTCGGGATCCTCGCCGCCTTGCTGGCGATGGGGCTGACCGCCTGGCAGGTGGAGCGGATCGGAGTGGCCGACTTTGCCGGTTATCCGCTGCGGTTGCAGACTCTGGGGTTGCCGGTCACGCTGGCGCTGCTGGTACTGCTCATCAAGCAGATCTGGCCCCAGCTTGGCATTCTGGCGGTGATCGCGCTGGTGGCCCCGCTGCTGGCGCTGCTCTTTATGCCGAGGGCCGGGCGCAAGGCGGCCCTCAAGCGGCAGGTGGTGGAACGCTTTCCCGCCATCGGCGGTCAGCTGGTGCTGTTTCTGGGGGCCGGTTTGCTGGCGGCAGGCATCAACAGTGCGCTGTCGGTCATCGATCTTGGCTCCGGTCACGGCCTGCCGCTGTTCAACCACTTTGGCTGGCTTGAGGGATCCCTCACTCTGCTATTGATTTTGCTGGTGGCAATCGTCGGCGTGCATCCGCTCATCAGCATCTCCGGGCTGGCGCCGCTGCTCTGGCCGCTGGCGCCGGATCCCAGCCTGCTCGGCATGTGTTTCCTGCTGGGATGGGGGCTTGCCACCGGCACCAGTCCGCTCTCCGGCTCCAATCTGGCGCTGGCCTCCCGTTATAACCTCAGTGCCGGGTTGATCCTGCGCTGGAACCTGCGCTACGGCCTGCTGATGTATGTGGTTGCCTGTCTGTTGCTGGGGGCTTATATCGCCTTGCATGGATAACGGCGATTCCGTCGAGAGGGTGCAAATGATGCGCGGGCGGCGGGGTCTTTTACGCACGGTTCAGTGTGTTGTCGCGGCTCGGGCGCAGGATGCGAGAAAAATAGACGCATATTTAGACAATACATCTATGGAAGGCGCATTTTACAGCGCACTGGCTTGTTTGTGCCGATGCGCTCGGGGTATGCTGGCTTCACGCGCTTGAATCGCCCTCTGTGGGGCATCGCAATTGAACAAACAGGTATGCATATGTCACTAGAAGTCCTTGAGCAACTCGAATCCAAAGTACAATCCGCCGTCGACAACATCTCCCTGCTGAAGATGGAGCTGGACGAGCTGAAAGAGCAGAACAGCAAGCTGCAAGACGAGAACCATCAGCTGCGCAACGAGCACACTGCATGGCAGGAGCGTCTGCGTGCCCTGCTGGGCAAAATGGATCAGATGGGCGAAACCATCTAATTCATCGCCTTCAGGCAGAATTGAAAACGGGCCGCTCCATGAGCGGCTCGTCTGTTTTTGGCGGGATGGGAATTACAGCGCCAGCAGTTGCTTGACTGTCTTCTCGATGCCGTCTGCCGCTTCGACAATGTTGTTGGCCAGCATGTAGGCGGGGGTGGAGATCACCTTGCGCTCCTGATCCACTACGAACTCGTTGACCGGGCAGTTGAGATGGCTGCCACCCATCGCCTCGATGGCGTTGGCGGTACCCTCGTCATGGCCGATGGTCGCCAGCGTCCCGGCACCATAGATCAGCGGGATCATGGCGGGCGCGATGCAGATATAGGCGGCCGGTTTGTTGGCGTTGGCAAAGCTCTGGCACGCTTTCAGCACATCGGGCTGGATCTGGCACTCGGCCCCTTTGATAGCGAAGTCGCACAGGTTCTTGGCCGCGCCAAAGCCGCCGGGCACCAGCAGCGCGTCGTAATTGGCCGCATCCAGCTCGGCCACATCCTTTATCTGGCCACGGCAGATGCGGGCCGCTTCGACCAGCACATTGCGGCTCTCCCCCTCGCTCACTTCACCAGTCAGGTGGTTGATGACATGGAGCTGCGCCACGTTCGGGGCGAAGCACTGGACGGCGGCTCCCTGACGGGCCAACGCCAGCAGGCTGATGACGGCCTCGTGGACTTCGGCCCCGTCAAAGACACCGCAGCCACTCAAAATCACGGCCACTTTTTTCATGGCAAACTCCTCGTTGTTGAAAATGTGAGCCAGGATGGATTGTTGTACTTTTGTATGGTTATCGCTCGCCCTCCGCTGGTCAAGTCATCTTGCTGTGCTAGGATTGTTTCGTTTTGGATCCTGCCGTACCTACTCCCTTAAATCTTTTTCCACATTGATCGAGATCATTCTAACTGTCTCACGATCGGTTTTTACGATCTCAACGCATTGTTTTTAATGGATTTTTATATTCTTATGCACAGTTTTATCACTGTGCGCTCTGATGCGCCCCATTTTTGAACACAGAGTTATCCACAGATTGAGTCCCTTTATCAGGCGCTGTGTGCTGTTGCTGCGCCCCTTGGTGTGAGTGGGCCCCTGTGGCATCCTAGCGGCTGTTTATCTCTGGCAGGACGATTTCATGGCCCCTAGCAATCCCCTTATTCTGGTCGACGGCTCCTCTTATCTTTACCGCGCCTTCTTCGCCTCCCAGCAGGCTGATCTGCGCACATCGACCGGTTTGCCGAGCGGCGCCGTCCGTGTCATGGCCAACATGATGCGCAGCCTGCGCAAGCAATATCCTGACTGTCATGTGGCCGTGGTGTTTGATGCCAAGGGCAAGACCTTCCGCGATGACATCTATCCCGAATACAAGGCGACCCGTGCCAGTATGCCGGACGATCTGCGCAGCCAGGTTGCGCCTATCCACCAGATGATCAAGGCGATGGGCTTCCCCTTCCTGATGGTTGAAGGGGTTGAAGCCGACGACGTGATCGGCACTCTGGCCCGCCAGGCGACCGAGAAGCAGCTGCCGGTGCTGATCAGCACCGGTGACAAGGATATGGCACAGCTGGTCTCCGACCATGTCACCCTGATCGACACCATGAAAGATGTGAAGACCGATCGGGAAGGGGTGATCGAGAAGTTCGGCGTACCGCCCGAGCTCATCATCGACTATCTGGCCCTGATGGGTGACAAGGTCGACAACATTCCCGGCATGACCGGTGTCGGCGAGAAGACCGCACTGGCCCTGCTGCAGGGGATTGGCAGCATCGACGAGATTGCCGCCAACCTCGACAAGGTAGCTGCGCTCGGCTTCCGTGGCTCCAAGGCGTTCGCCGACAAGTTCCGCGAGCAGGAGGAGCAGGTTCGTCTCTCCTATCGACTGGCGACCATCAAGACCGACGTCGAACTGGAACAGAGTCTGGAAGAGCTGTTGCTCAAGCCGGTCGACAAGGAGTCCCTGCTGGCGGTCTATCGCGAATACGAGCTGCGCAACCTGATCAAGGAGCTGGAATCCGGTGGTGAAGAGGGGAGCGAGAGCGCCGGACAGGACGAGGCAGGCGATGAGAGCGCCGCTCCGGTTGCCGCCATCGAAACCGACTACCGCTGCATTCTGGACGAAGCCGAGTTTGACGGCTGGCTGGAACAGCTGAAAGCGGCACCGTTGTTTGCCTTCGATACCGAAACCACCAGTCTCGACTATATGGAGGCGCGGATTGTCGGCGTCTCCTTCGCGGTTGAGCCGGGCAAGGCTGCTTATGTGCCGTTTGGCCACGACTATCTGGGGGCACCGGTACAGCTGAGCGAGGCCGTGGTGTTGGGCAAGCTCAAGCCGCTGCTGGAAGATCCGACCCGTCTCAAGGTGGGGCAGAACCTCAAGTACGACCGCAACGTGCTACTCAACCACGACATCGACATGCAGGGTATCGCCTACGACACCATGCTCGAGTCCTACGTGCTCAACTCCACCGCCAGCCGTCACGATATGGATTCGCTGGCCAAGCGTTACCTCGGGGTTGAGACCACCTCCTTTGAAGATATTGCGGGCAAAGGGGTGAAACAGCTCACCTTCAACCAGATCGAGCTGGAGCAGGCCGCTCCCTATGCGGCGGAAGATGCCGATATCACCCTGCGTCTGCACCAGACCCTGTGGGGTCAGCTGGAGGCCGTGCCGGGTCTCGCCAAGGTATTCAGTGAGATCGAGCTGCCGCTGCTGCCGGTATTGGCGCGGATGGAGTTGCTCGGCACCACTATCGATCCCAAGTTGCTGCACCAGCAGAGCCAGGAGATCGAGCTGCGGTTGGCGGAGCTGGAGAAGCAGGCTCACGAGCTGGCTGGGCAGGAGTTCAACCTCTCCTCGCCCAAGCAACTGGGGGAGATCCTCTTCACCAAGCTGGGCCTGCCGATCATCAAAAAGACTCCGAAGGGGGCACCGTCCACCGCAGAAGAGGTGCTGGCCGAGCTGGCGGAGACCTACGAGCTGCCGCAACTGCTGATGGAGCATCGTGGGCTGGCCAAGCTCAAGTCCACCTACACCGACAAGTTGCCGCTGATGATCAAGCCCCGGACCGGGCGAGTACACACCTCCTATCATCAGGCAGTGGCGGCTACGGGCCGTTTGTCATCATCTGATCCCAACCTGCAGAACATCCCGGTGCGCAACGAGCAAGGGCGCCGGATCCGTCAGGCCTTTATTCCGAGCGCCGGTTACAAGCTGGTGGCGGCGGACTACTCCCAGATCGAGCTGCGCATCATGGCGCACCTTTCCGGTGACAAGGGGCTGCTGACCGCCTTTGCCGAGGGCAAGGACATCCACAAGGCGACTGCCGCCGAGGTGTTCGGCGTGGCGCTCGATGCGGTCACCACTGACATGCGCCGCAGCGCCAAGGCGATCAACTTCGGCCTTATCTACGGCATGAGCGCCTTCGGTTTGGCCAAGCAGCTGGGGATCGGTCGTGCCGAAGCGCAGAAGTACATGGATCTCTACTTCGAACGCTACCCGGGCGTGCTGGAGTATATGGAGCGTACCCGCCAGCAGGCGGAAGCCCAGGGTTATGTCGAGACCCTGTTTGGCCGTCGCCTCTATCTGCCGGATATCAAGTCCCGCAACGCCGGTCTGCGCAAGGCAGCCGAGCGGGCCGCCATCAACGCGCCTATGCAGGGCACGGCCGCCGATATCATCAAGCGCGCCATGATCACCGTGGACAGCTGGATCCGCGGTATCGAGGATGAGTCGATCCGCATGCTGATGCAGGTACACGATGAACTGGTGTTCGAGATCCGTGAAGAGAAGCTGGAGGAGTACATCGCCATCATCAAGGAGAAGATGTCGGCCGCTGCCGAACTGCATGTGCCGCTGCTGGTGGAAGCGGGTACCGGTGACAACTGGGATCAGGCCCACTGATTTCCGGTCAGCCGTTCTGCACGGCTATATAGCTATATAAGAAGCGAAGCCCGGCATTATGCCGGGCTTCCTGTTTCTGCCAGCCCTATCAGGTCTCTTGCAGATACTCATCCTTGAGCAGCACATAGTTGTCAGCCGAGGTCTTGAGAAAGGCGATCTCGGCAGGTTTGAGCGGGCGAGCCTGTTTGATGGGATTACCTATATATAGAAAGCCCGACTCGAGTCGCTTGCCCGGTGGCACCAGCGAACCTGCGCCGATCATCACATCATCTTCAACCACGACGCCATCAAGCAGAATGGCACCCATGCCGACCAGCACCCGGTCGCCGATGGTGCAGCCGTGAAGCATCGCCTTGTGACCCACAGTGACATCTTCACCGATCAGCAGCGGATAGCCGGTCGGGTTGCTGGCGCTCTTGCGAGTCAGGTGCAGCACAGTGCCGTCCTGAATATTGCTGCGGGCGCCGATGCGGATATGGTTCACATCTCCCCGCGCCGCCACCATGGGCCAGATGCTGGCGTCGTCGGCCAGCTCGATATCGCCCACCAGTGTTGCGCAGGGATCTACATACACCCGTTTGCCCAGTTGCGGGCGTGTTCCCTTATAGGGTCTCAGTCGCAAGTCCATCTTGGCCTCCTTGTTTTCGGCCATTCTAGCAATCTCGAACCGGTTTCTGTGGATAAGCTTGTATAAAAGCTGTGGTTGGATATGAATAACTAAAAAAGTGCTGTTTTTTGCAATTTTATTGCAGGTAAGGGGTTGCCAGAAAGAATCTGTTCCCTATAATGCGCCTCCATCGACAGGGTAAGCGGCAACGCAGAAAGCCAAGTCGATAACCTCGAAAACCCTTTGAAAATAAGGCTTGACTCGAGAAGGCGGTTGAGTAGAATTCCACTCCCGC
>NZ_JBFODU010000030.1:0-68407 GCF_040908505.1 Aeromonas sp. R1-2
CATTGAAAATCAAAAATTGTTTTTGATGTTCGATGCTGTGAGTGCCCACACAGATTGCTTGATTCAAATTGTTAAAGAGCGTCACGCTTGTCGCGCTGAGGAGCGCGCATATTACGCCTCTCACTTCGAAAGTCAAGCGATTGTTTTCGCTTTTCTTTCGGCGCCCACTTCGCTAGGAAGCTGGCTCATCAGCTCGGCGTGTTCCGCCGTGTTGGTAGGGGCGCATTATAGGGAGCTGCGCCGGGATGACAAGAGGAAAACTGCAAAAAATGGCACTTTTTACAGTTTTTCGGTTCAACCGTTGCTTTATTAAACAAAAGCCCCGCATCGGCGGGGCTGTTTCGGGCAAAAAACCCTTAATTCACATCACACTGCTACCTTTTTGACCAGAATTCGCGGGCAAAGCTGCGCACCTTTTCCCAATCGGTAAATTCAATGTCCTTACTGGTGTCTGTACTGCCACCGGTAATCTTCATGATCAGCTGGATGATGCGCGTCTGCCACCAGTTATAGCGGGAATATTGCAGCGCACCGGCAAAGACGCCCAGGGTTTTCGGCTTCCAGGGGGAGAGGCGCAGGAACTTCTTCATATAGGCATTGGTTTGCGGCGTCTGCTTCTCTGGCTTGCGGGCCGTCAGGTTGACACAGAAGAAGGCCGCATTGGCCACCTCCAGCTGCTCCTGATGAGCATGAATAAAGCTGAACAGGCTGGGGTGGAAGTTGCCATAACGAATGGAGGCGCCGATCAAGACCTTGGCATACTTGCTGAGGTTGCACATCGGCAAGGTGTGCAGGTCGTGCATCACCACTTCGCATCCCGGCATCTGCTCCAGCATGACATCGACTATTTTGCGGGTTTGGCCATCCCGAGAGGAATAAAGCACCAGAATCTTGTCCATAACAACCTCAACTACGCCAGAATGCAGGAGTAAACAGTACCAGAAGCGTGAAAATTTCCAATCGGCCAAACAACATAGCCAACACCAGTACCCACTGGGCCGCTGGCGAGATATTGCCGAAGTTGGCTGATACCTCTCCCAGCCCCGGGCCTACGTTGGTGAAAGCCGCAGCCACAGCGGTGAATGCGGTCACTTCGTTCAGCCCCGTCATCAGCAACAGCAGCATGAACATAAAGAAGAGAATAATATAGGTGGCGAAGTAGCCCCACACCGCCTCGACGATGCGCTCGGGCACCGCCCTATTCCCCAGCTTCAAGGTATAGATGGCTCTGGGGTGAACCAACCGCTTCAACTCGCGCATCCCCTGCATGAACAGGATCATGAAACGCATCACCTTGATGCCGCCGCCAGTACTGCCCGCGCAACAGCCAATAAAGGCGGAGAACATCAGCAGCATGGGCAGGAACGAGGGCCAATCGGCATAGGTCGTGGTGCTATAGCCGGTGGTGGTACCCAGAGAGACCGCCTGGAAAAGGCCATGGTTGAGCGCCTCTTGCCAGGTGGCGTAGTGCCCGTGGGTCAACAAGGCGACAAAGCAGATCATCACCAGGGTCGCCTGAATGGCCAGGAACACCTTGAGTTCAGAATCATAGAGGTAGCGCCCGAGCCGAACCGGGCGGTGAGAGAAGACGGTAAAGTGGAGCGCAAAGTTCACGCTGGCCAGCAGCAGGAACACCACGGTAATCAGGTTGATGACCGGACTGTTGAAGAAACCGATGCTGGCATCGTGAGTGGAGAAGCCACCGACCGACAGAGTCGAGAACGAATGGCACACTGCATCGAACAGCGTCATTCCGGCGAGCCAGTAGGCCAGCGCACAGAGTGCGGTGAGCAGCAGATAGATGAACCAGAGCGCCTTGGCCGTTTCGGCGATGCGCGGCGTCACCTTGGTATCCTTCACTGGCCCCGGGATCTCGGCGCGATAGAGCTGCATGCCCCCGATACCCAGCAGTGGCAGAATGGCCACCGCCAGTACGATGATCCCCATCCCCCCCAGCCACTGCAGCAACTGGCGATAGAACAGAAACGCCTTGGGCAAATTATCGAGCCCGGTCAGTACCGTTGCCCCTGTGGTGGTCAGGCCGGAAAAAGATTCGAAGAAGGCCTCCGAGACCGACATGTCCGGCACGTCGCTCATGATAAAGGGCACAGCCCCCACACTGCCCAGCACGGTCCAGAACAGCACCACGATGAGGAAACCCTCTTTCGAGCGCATCTCCTTCTTGTGATAGCGATTGGGAAACCAGAGCACCACGCCGAGCAGCAGGGCGATCAGAAAAGAGCTGACGAACTCGGCACCACCACCATCCCGATAGCCAAAGGCCACCAGTGCAGGCAACAGCATGGTCGAGCTGAACAGCGCAACCAGCAGGCCAACAATGCGAATAATGCTCAGAATGTGCATTACAGCTCCCTTTCCCCAATTAAAGAGCGATGGATTCTAGCCATCTAAGGGGCTGAGGGATACCCGCCCATGAGTCCGGTCGGTCAATTCACGGTCCACCTGAGCCCAAACCGAGGACTCCCACGCCACCTGCAAGGTGACCTGCTCACCGTAATCCGCCGCCAGCAATTCGCCATTATGGCTGCTGATCAGCGATTCGACCGTCCCCATGTCACCGTAATCGCAGTGAATGAGAGAGGGAGTGCGCGGCACCTTGAGCAGGGTGGGCAACTGCTTGAGGGCGGCACCGACACCGCCCCCATAGGCTTTGACCAGTCCACCGGTGCCAAGCTGGATGCCGCCGTAGTAACGCACTACCACGGCGCAGATTTCACCGAGCCCCGAGCCCATCAACTGGGCCAGGATCGGCTTGCCCGCAGTACCGGAAGGTTCGCCGTCATCGCTGAAGCCATAAACCTGACTATCTTGCGGCGCACCAGCCACAAACGCCCAGCAGTGATGGCGCGCGGCCGGATGTTGGCGCTTGATCTCGTTAACCCACCCCTTGGCCGCCTCGACGGTCGGGGTGTGGGCGATCAGGGTAATGAAGCGGCTCTTCTTTATCTCTTCGGTCAACTCCAGCGGGGCGGCCGGAATGGAGTACGCAGCCGCCATCAGAGTCCTGCTTGTCTGGTCATGTTTTCCACCCCATTGGCGTGCAGCACTATGTTGTCTTCGATGCGGATGCCGCCGAACGGACGCAGCGCCTCCACCTTGTTCCAGTTGACCCGTTTGCCCTGTTCGCCCTGACGCAGCGGCTCCAGCAAACTGTCGATGAAGTAGAGTCCCGGCTCGATGGTGAACACCTGATCCACCTCCATCACCCGGGTGCAGCGCAGATAGGGAAACAGCTCGGGCGCCGCCAGATGGGTGCCGCGCTCATCCTGCATGAAACCACCCGCATCGTGCACCTGCAAACCGAGGAAATGGCCGAGGCCGTGGGGGAAGAAGACATTGGTCACCCCGGTGTTGATCATCTCGTCCACCGACATGTCCACCAGCTCGGTGGTTTGCAGCAGGCGCGCCAGCTTATGATGCATCTGCAGGTGCAGCTCGCTGTAACGACGACCCGGTTTGATCTCCTTGATGATCTCCTGCTGCTGCTCGTCGAGGGCGGCAATCAGATCGGCAAACTCGCCACGACGCCACGCCCAGGTGCGGGTGATGTCGGAGGCATAACCGTGAAAATCGACGCCGGCATCGATCAGGAAGGAGTGGCGCTCCGCATCCGGCACCCGCAAGGCAGACAAATGGGTGTAGTGAAGGATGGCCGCGTTGCGGTTGATGGCGACGATATTGCCGTAGGGCGCCTCATTGGCCCCCTGCCCGACCGCTTTCATGTAGGCCAGATTGATCTCGAACTCGCTCGCCCCCGCCATAAAGGAGTCCTTGGCGGCGATATGACCACGAACCCCGATCCGGTTCGCCTCACGCAAACACTCCAGCTCGTAGGGAGTCTTGTAGGCGCGGTGATAGTGCAGGTAGTTGAGCACCGCCTCCGGATTGGGCTGGGTCAGACCAAGCAGCTCGGCCACTTCCAGATGACCACCAAGATAGGCCCACTCCTGCTTGTTGGCTGGCAGATGGTCGGCCACCTGTTCCGGCCGGGTCAGGAAACGGATATCGAAGAACTCGACCCAAAAGGCATTGGGCAGATCCGCCACCTTGTGCCAGAAATCCACCGGGCGGTAGAACAGCAGGATTGGTTTGTTCACCCCGTCCACCAGCAGCCAGCAGTGGGGATTGTCCAGCACCGGCAACCAGGCTTTGAAATGCGGGTTTACCTTGAACGGGTAATCCTGATCATCGAGGAAGATGCGGTGAGTCTGGCCGGAGTGGATGGCCAGTCCGCTGAGCCCCTGTTGTTGCAGAATGTCGCGGGTGCGCTGCTGCAAGGTATCGAGGTGCTGGGCAAAAAGTTGGCTGTAGCTGCTCATGGCGTCCTGCTCCGAGGTGAATGTGATTGCAGCATAACATCAAGCGCTTGGCGGCTCGACCCGTCAAGCTGCCGCTTCGTGAGGTAACGCATACGTTACAAACGTGTTTGTTATCAACAGAAAACCAATCATTAACAAATCAAAAACAATTCAATACACTGCCGGTAGATACATGAAGTCAGGGATTACTCATGGACAACCTCTGCCTGTGGCAACCGGATCCGCTCGGGATGCAGCAATCCAACCTCTACCGTTTTATAGCGGAGGTGAACCGTTTCCACGGCTTGCAGTTGCAGAATTACCCGCAGCTTTATCAATGGTCGGTGGAGAAGACCACCCGTTTCTGGCCGCTGGTATGGCAGCACTGCGGCGTCAAGGGCGAGCTCGGCAACATAGTGGCGGAGAACCGTCAGGATATGCAGCGCACCCGCTGGTTCCCCGACAGCAGCCTCAACTTCGCCGAAAACCTGCTGCGCCGTCAGGACGAGAGCCCGGCCATCATCTCCCGTATCGAAGGGAGTCCAAGCCGTACTCTTAGCTGGGGTGAACTGAGTGATCAGGTTGCCCGGCTGGCGCAGTGGCTGCGTCATCAGGGGATTGGTCGCGGCGATGTGGTCGCCGCCTATCTGCCCAATATTCCGGAAACCGTGGTTGCCATGCTGGCAACCACCAGTCTGGGGGCAATCTGGACCTCCACCAGCCCCGACTTTGGCGAGGCTAGCGTGGTAGAGCGCTTCGGCCAGACCCGACCACGAGTGCTGTTTGCGGTGGATGGCTATCGCTACAACGGCAAGGCTATCGACATTCAGGACAAAGTAGCAGGGGTCGTCAGCCAGATCGACAGCATAGAGCAGACGGTGATGATCCCCCTGCTCGGCAACCCGCTGCAACTTGGCCACAACTGGCAGCAAGTGCTGGCAAGCCAACACGATGCCCAGCTCACCTTCGAGCCGATGGCTTTCAATGACCCGCTCTATATCCTCTACTCCTCCGGCACCACCGGCAAACCCAAGTGCATCGTGCACGGGATTGGCGGCACCCTGCTGCAACATCTGAAAGAGCACCAACTGCACTGCGACATCAAACCGGGGGAGCGAATTTTCTACTTCACCACCTGCGGCTGGATGATGTGGAACTGGCTGGTGAGCGCCCTCGCCTCCGGCGCCACCCTGGTGCTCTACGACGGCTCGCCGTTTTACCCGGATGGCAATGTGCTGTGGGATCTGGCCCGCGACGAGCAGGTCAGCTTGTTTGGCACTTCGGCCAAGTATCTTGATGCGCTGCACAAACAGGGTTATGCCCCCATCAAGAGCCACTACTTGCCGCACTTGCGGCTGATCTGCAGCACCGGCTCTGTGCTGTCGCCGGAGGGATTTGACTACGTCTACCAGCAGATAAAGCAGGATGTGCAGCTCAGCTCCATTTCCGGTGGCACCGACATCTGCTCCTGCTTCGTCATCGGCAACCCGCTCAGCCCTGTCTATCGCGGCGAGAGCCAGGGGCGTGGCCTCGGTCTCGCGGTGCAGGTGTTCAACGAAGCGGGCCAGCCGGTGCAGGGGGAGAAGGGCGAACTGGTCTGTACCAAGCCGTTCCCGGCTCAGCCCATCTACTTCTGGGGTGACGAAAATGGCGACAAGTACCACTCAGCCTACTTCGAGCGGTTCGACAACATCTGGTGCCACGGCGACTGGATCGAGCTGACCCCGACCGGCGGCATTCTGTTCTACGGCCGCTCCGACGCCACCCTCAACCCGGGCGGCGTGCGCATCGGCACCAGCGAGATCTACCGCTATGTCGAACAGCTCGACGAAGTGGAAGAGAGCATCGTCATCGGCCAGCAATGGCAGCAGGACGAGCGGGTGGTGCTGTTCGTCAAGCTCAAGGCGGGTTGCAAGCTGGATGAGCCGCTGCGCGAGCGGATCCGCCAGCAAATAAAGCAGCACTGCACCGCCCGCCACGTGCCCGCCCGCATCCTGCAGGTGGATGCCATCCCACGCACCAAGTCCGGCAAGATCGTCGAACTGGCGGTGCGCGAAGTGGTACACAACCGGCCGGTCAACAACACCCATGCCCTCGCCGATCCCGAGGTGCTGAACCAGTATCGCAACCGGCCGGAACTGGCCAGTTGATAACAAACTCACATCCATCGGAGGCGCCGCAAGGCGCCTCTCTTTTGCCCGTTTTGTGATGAAGAGCTTTTAATCGAGATCTGTTAAACAAATGTTTTAAATAGGTGTTGAAAATGTCTCCTTTTGGATCAATAGTGAGCCTCGCCCCCTGCTGGGGATTAAGGAGCACCACTCCCCACTGAGTGGGAACAAGGAGACACTCTCATGATCTACCAAGGCGAAACCCTGTCGGTCAGCTACCTCGAAAACGGCATCGCCGAGCTGAGGTTTGATGCCCCGGGTTCAGTCAACAAGCTGGATCGCGCTACCCTGCTCTCCCTGAGCGAAGCGATCGCCGCATTACAACAAGAACGTGAACTAAAAGGTCTGATCCTCACCTCCGGCAAAGACGCCTTTATCGTCGGTGCCGACATTACCGAATTCCTGGAACTGTTCGATCTGCCGCAAGAAGATCTGCTCGGCTGGCTGAAAAAGGCCAACGACATCTTCAATGCCATCGAAGATCTGCCTGTTCCGACCCTCTCTGCCATCAAGGGCCACGCCCTGGGCGGCGGCTGCGAGACCATTCTCTCCACCGACTTCCGTCTGGCTGACACCAGCGCCAAGATTGGCCTGCCAGAGACCAAACTCGGCATCATGCCGGGCTTTGGCGGCACCGTCCGTCTGCCGCGGGTGATCGGCGCTGACAACGCGCTGGAGTGGATCACCACCGGCAAGGATTACCGTGCCGATGACGCCCTCAAGGTGGGCGCCATTGACGCCGTGGTCGCCCCGGATGCACTGCAGAGCGCTGCGCTGCAGATGATCAAGGACGCCATCGCGGGCAAGCTGGACTGGCAGAGCCGTCGCGCAGCCAAAAAAGCCCCGCTGCGCCTCTCCAAACTGGAAGCCATGATGAGCTTCACCACCGCCGCCGGCATGGTTGCCGCCGTAGCGGGCAAACACTATCCGGCGCCGATGACTGCGGTGAAAACTGTCGAGGCCGCCGCAGGTATGGGCCGTGACGAGGCGCTGGTCGTTGAAGCACAGGGCTTTATCAAGCTGGCCAAGACCGATGTCGCCAAGTCGCTGGTCGGCATCTTCCTGAATGATCAGCACATCAAGGCACTGGCCAAGAAGGCGGCCAAGCAGGCAAGCAAGGCCACTGGCCACGCCGCCGTACTGGGCGCCGGCATCATGGGCGGCGGCATTGCCTACCAGTCTGCCAGCAAGGGCATTCCGGCGGTGATGAAGGACATCAACGAGAAGGCGCTGGCACTTGGCATGGGTGAAGCCACCAAGCTGCTCAACGGCCAGCTCGAAAAGGGTCGCATCGACGGCATCAAGATGGGTCAGGTGCTCTCTGCCATCACCCCGACCCTCAGCTATGACAACGTCAAGCATGTGGACGTCGTGGTCGAAGCCGTGGTCGAGAACCCGAAAGTGAAGGCCGCCGTGCTGGGTGAAGTGGAAGGGCTCATTGGCGAAGACGCCGTGCTCGCCAGCAACACCTCCACCATCCCCATCTCCCTGCTGGCCAAGGGGCTGAAGCGCCCGCAGAACTTCTGCGGCATGCACTTCTTCAACCCGGTGCACCGCATGCCACTGGTGGAGATCATCCGCGGCGAGCAAACCTCCGATGAAACCATCAACCGCGTGGTGGCCTATGCCGCCGCCATGGGCAAGTCCCCGGTGGTAGTCAACGACTGCCCTGGCTTCTTCGTCAACCGGGTGTTGTTCCCCTACTTCTTCGGCTTCAACAAGCTGGTCGCCGATGGCGCCGACTTCGCCGCCGTCGACAAGGTGATGGAGAAGGAGTTCGGCTGGCCCATGGGCCCCGCTTACCTGCTGGACGTGGTTGGTATCGACACCGGTCACCATGCCGGTGACGTGATGGCGCAGGGCTTCCCGGCACGCATGAGCAAGGAAGGTCGCACCGCCATCGACGTGATGTACGAAGTGAACCGCTTCGGTCAGAAGAACGGCAAGGGCTTCTACGCCTACGAGCAGGACAAGAAGGGCAAACCGAAGAAGGTGGCCGACGCCGCCAGCTACGAGCTGCTGGCCCCCATTGCCAAGCCGAAACAGGATTTCGACAAGGACGCCATCATCGCTCGTATGATGATCCCGATGATCAACGAGGTGGTGCTCTGTCTGGAAGAGGGCATAGTCGCCACGCCAGCCGAAGCCGACATCGCACTGGTCTACGGTCTGGGCTTCCCTCCCTTCCGCGGCGGCGTGTTCCGCTATCTGGACACTATCGGTCTGGATCGCTACGTGGCCATGGCCGACCAGTATGCCGATTTGGGCCCGCTCTACCGCGTCAGCGACAAGCTGCGCGAGATGGCCGCCCAGGGCAAAACCTTCTACTGATTGCGGAAAGGAGATCCATTCATGAAAGACGTAGTCATTGTCGACTGTATCCGGACCCCGATGGGCCGGTCCAAGGGCGGCGCCTTCCGCAACGTGCGTGCAGAAGATCTGTCCGCGCACCTGATGAAATCCATCCTGCTGCGCAACCCCAACCTCGACCCGAACGAGATCGAGGATATCTACTGGGGCTGCGTGCAGCAGACCCTGGAGCAGGGCTTCAACATCGCCCGCAACGCCGCGCTGCTGGCCGGTATTCCGAAGCAGGTAGGGGCGGTTACCGTCAACCGTCTGTGCGGCTCCAGTATGCAGGCGCTGCATGACGCCTCCCGCGCCATTCAGGTGGGTGATGGGGATATCTTCATCATCGGCGGCGTCGAGCACATGGGTCACGTACCGATGAGCCACGGCGTCGACTTCCACCCCGGCATGGCCAAGTCGGTGGCGAAGGCCTCCGGCATGATGGGACTGACTGCCGAGATGCTCGGCAAGCTGCACGGCATCAGCCGCCAGCAGCAGGACGAGTTTGCCGCCCGCTCCCATCGCCGCGCTCACGCCGCCACCGTGGAAGGGCGCTTTGCCAAGGAGATCGTCGGGCTGGAAGGCCATGACGCTAGCGGCGCCCGCTTCTTCTACGACTACGACGAGGTGATCCGCCCGGAGACCACGGTCGAAACTCTGAGCCAGCTG
Organism: Aeromonas sp. R1-2; assembly: GCF_040908505.1. Classification (NCBI taxonomy): domain Bacteria; kingdom Pseudomonadati; phylum Pseudomonadota; class Gammaproteobacteria; order Aeromonadales; family Aeromonadaceae; genus Aeromonas; species Aeromonas sp. R1-2. Next base: position 9,509 of record NZ_JBFODU010000030.1, read on the forward strand.
CGCCCGGTGTTTGACCCGGTCAACGGCACCGTCACCGCTGGCAGCTCCTCGGCCCTGTCCGATGGCGCCGCCGCCATGCTGGTGATGAGCGCGGATCGCGCCAAGGCCCTCGGCCTCACGCCGCGCGCCAAGGTACGTGCCATGGCCATCGCCGGCTGTGATGCCGCCATCATGGGTTACGGCCCGGTACCGGCCACCCAGAAGGCGCTCAAGCGTGCCGGCCTGACTGTCGGTGATATCGACCTGTTCGAGCTGAACGAGGCGTTTGCCGCCCAGTCCCTGCCCTGCGTGAAGGATCTGGGTCTGCAGGATCTGGTGGACGAGAAGGTAAACCTGAACGGTGGCGCCATTGCGCTGGGCCACCCGCTCGGCTGCTCTGGCGCCCGCATCTCCACCACCCTCATCAATCTGATGGAGGAGAAGGATGCCACCCTGGGGGTTGCCACCATGTGTATCGGTCTGGGCCAGGGCATCGCCACCGTGTTTGAACGGGTGTGATAACCAGCCGGATCGACGGGATGCACTACTGAGAGTTGTCCCTTTTCGGGGCCAGTCTGACTGGCCCCTTTTCAAGTCTGTGACGATCGCCACACGGGGTGCTCGTCAGTGGTCAGAAGCTGTCTGTTGGCCGTCCCGTTTGGGTCGGCCTTTTTTCGTTTTAATCTTATCAATAGGCTGTTATTGCCTTAAACCTCACATTAGATAGGGGGCTTGCTTGCTTTTTACTCCCCCGACAGGTTCAATCTGCACAAAAAAATGGGTGGATGCACATACATATGTCAATGAGCAAACAACTGCTGATCGTCGATGACGACCAAGAGATCCGCGAGCTGCTCAATGAGTACCTGACCCGGGCGGGCTTTCAGGTATTGACGGCGGCGGAGGGCAACGAGATGCGTCAGCAACTCGCCCAGCACAGCCCGGACCTGATTATTCTGGACATCATGATGCCCGGCGAGGACGGTTTTACCCTCTGCCAGCAGATCCGTCGTGACTCCCAGGTGCCCATCATCATGCTTACCGCCGCCTCCGACGAAGCGGATCGGGTGATCGGTCTGGAACTGGGCGCCGACGACTATATCGCCAAACCGTTCAGCCCCCGTGAACTGCAGGCCCGCATCAAGGCGCTGCTGCGCCGCGCCGAATTCCGCCAGCCGGAAAAAGAGAAAGAGCCGAGCCGCCGCCTGCGTTTTGCCGAGTGGACCCTCGACACCCTGAGCCACCAGCTGACCCATGATGATGGCAGCCTGCTGGACCTCTCCGGCAGCGACGCCATGCTGCTCGGCATGTTCCTGCAACAGCCCGGCGTGGTGCTGGATCGCGACACCATCTCGGATGCCACCCGCGGCCGCGAAAGCCTGCCGATGGAGCGCGGTATCGACGTGCAGATCAGCCGTCTGCGCCAGAAGCTGGGCGACAACGGCAAGAGCCCGCGCATCATCAAGACCATCCGCGGTAGCGGCTACATGCTGATTGCCGAGGTGCACGAGCTGCCATGAGCAACAAGTGGTCCTGGGGGGCGCTGGTGCCCCGCTCCCTGTTGTCACGGATGATCCTGCTGCTGTTGCTGGCCATCCTGCTCTCCCAGACCATTCTGACCGGCATCTGGATGCAGCAGATCCAGAAGCGGGAGCTGGAGGGGATGCTCAGCACCACCCGCAACCTCGCCATGTCTGCCGCTTCCACCGTCAATTTCTTCAAATCCCTGCCGCTGCAGTATCGCCATATCGCGCTGGACCAACTGCGCAACATGGGGGGCAGCCGCTTCTTCGTCTCGCTCAACGAGGAAGAGATACACATCAACGCCATCCCCGACAGCGAACGAAAGACGCAGGTGCTGGAGGAGGTTCAGGGAGTGCTGACCCGCAAGCTCTCCGACGCCATGGCGATCAAGGTGGACTTCTCCCGACCCGATGACCTCCACGTCTTCAATAACGACACCCTGCTGGCGGATCTCCCCTCCTCCTGGGCCCGCTACACCCTGTCGCTGGAGCCGCTCAATCCGCCGGTGCTGGTGACCCAGATCGAGATTGAAAAGGGGGAGTGGCTCTATCTGGCGGCCCTGCTGCCCGCCCCCTACATGACCCTCGACGATACCGTGATGCCGAGCAACCAGGTGCGTTTCATCGCCCTGATGACCGTGTTCCTCTGCTTCTTCACCTTTATGCTGGTGCGCTGGCAGACCCGCCCGCTGCGCCGTCTCGCCAAGGCGGCGGTGAATCTCGGCAAGGATATCGATCAGCCTTCGCTCAAAGAGGAAGGTGCATCGGAAATCGTGGCGGCGACCCGCGCCTTCAACATCATGCAGCACCGCATCCGCCGTTATATCGATGATCGGGAACGGCTGTTCAGCTCCATCTCCCACGACCTCAAGACCCCCATCACCCGACTGCGACTGCGGGTCGAACTGCTCGACGACGAGGTGCAAATCGCCAAGTTCAATAAGGATCTCGACGAGCTGGAGCTGATGGTGAAAGGGGCGCTGCAGACGGTCAAAGAGACCGACATTCACGAGAATATCGAGGAGATCGACATCAATGCCCTGCTGGAGCAGATGGCGGAGTCGATGAACCTGCACGACGAGCGGCTGACCATCGAAGGCCACTGCAAGTGGCCCTATCGCGGCAAGCTGCTGGCGCTCAAGCGCTGCATCGGCAATCTGGTGGACAACGGCATCAAGTACGGCCAGAAGGTGCGCATCATCATCATGGATGACGAGGAGATGCTGATCCTCTTCATCATGGATGAGGGCCCCGGCCTGCCGGACGATCAGTTCGAGCGCATCTTCGAACCCTATTATCGGCTCAGCACGGATCAGGCTGGCACCGGCCTCGGCCTTGGCATCGCCCGCAACATTGCCCACGCCCACGGCGGCGATCTGGTGCTGGAAAATCGTCCGCAAGGTGGCCTGCAGGCCACGCTCTCCCTACCAAGGCAGTAACCTTATGAAGTGGTTGTCTTTTTCTGTCATCGCCCTGCTCTCTGCTCCCGTTGCCGCCTCCCAGGTGGAGGTACTGCACTGGTGGACGTCCGGCGGCGAAGCGAAAGCGGTCGAAGTGCTCAAATCCGAGTGGACCAAACAGGGCAACCAGTGGAACGACTTTGCAGTGCAGGGCGGCGGCGGCAAGAGTGCCATGACGGTATTGAAGAGCCGGGCACTGGCGGCCAACCCGCCCGAAGCGGCCCACCTCAAGGGCTACGAGCTCAAGGAGTGGGCCGGGCTCGGCTTCCTGCGCGATCTCACCCCCATGGCCGAACACCTCGGCTGGTACAGTCAGATGCCGCCCATGGTGCGCGCCACCCTCAGCCAGAATGGCGCCCTGATGGCGGTGCCCACCGGCATCCACCGGGTCAACTGGCTGTGGCTCAACCGCAAGGTGTTCGAGCAGCAAAAGCTGACTCCGCCCACTGACTGGGCCCAGTTTGTCACCGTCGCCGACCAGCTTAAAAAACGGGGCATCACCCCGCTCGCCATCGGCAACGAGCCCTGGCAGCTGGCAGTACTGTTTGAAACAGTGGCACTCGGTGAGGGGGGCAAGGAGTTCTATCGCAAAGCGTTCCTCGAGCAGGACAGCGCCACCCTGACCAGCCCCGACATGGTACGGGTGTTGACCCGTTTCCAGCAGCTGCGCGCCTACGTGCCGCAAAAATACGCCGGTCTGAAGTGGCATCAGGCCACCAACCTGCTGGAGAGCGGTGGCGCCGCCATGCAGGTGATGGGCGACTGGGTGAAGGGTGAACTGAGCGCCGGTAACTACCGGCCGGGTGAGGATATCGCCTGCCTGCCGAGCCCGGGCAGCGCCGGACTGTTCAGCTACAACCTCGACTCCATCGCCATGTTCAAACAGCGGGATCCGGCCCAGCTGCAAGCGCAGGGGGACCTGGCCCAACTGCTGATGACGCCGAAATTCCAGGAAGAGTTCAATCGGGTGAAGGGGTCGATCCCGGCTCTGACCAATCCCGACATGAGCAAGTTCGACCGCTGCGCCGTCCGCTCCTATCAGGATTTCCTGCTGGCGGAAAAGCAGGACAACCTGCTGCCCAGCATGGCGGAAGGGATGGCGACGCCGACCAATATGCGGCAGGCAATCCTCGATGTGCTGAGCAACTTTTTCAACGATCCCAAGGCCAACCCGGAGCAGACGGCGCTGCATCTGGAGCGGGCGATGCGCTCGACCCGCTGATCCGGGTACATTGCCAAACGACAGAAATGACAAAGGCGGAATTGCTCCGCCTTTGTTGTTGAATCGTCATCCGATTCAGGATTGATCGTTCTCGTCCTCATCCTCGTCATAGTAATCGCTGAGCTCGATCCAGAGCCCCAACCCGACCATCACCATGGAGCCGAACCAGGTACCGGTGTTCCCGATCGGGCTGCCCATCACTATCATGGCGAAGGACAAGAACCCCATGCCTGCATAGGCCTGTAATCTGCCGTAGGAGACCTGCATATTCACCTCCTTGTTGAATATGGTTCAATTTTTATATTACTCGTCCGGCGCAAGCTGGATAGGGCCGAATAACATTTCGGTTACATATGCTGGTTGATGGGGCGTTTGTTTGATTATTTTTTAGCCCTGAGTATCATTGGCAGCCGAATAGGTTGAAGGTTGATAATAGATGAGTGATTTATTCTGCGGCGCAACTCATGAGTTGGACGCAATCGGGCTTCGTTGCCCGGAACCCGTTATGATGGTTCGCAAGAAAGTGCGGCTGATGGCGGATGGCGAGACCCTGCTGGTCAGCGCCGACGATCCCTCAACCACTCGCGACATCCCCAGTTTCTGCCGCTTTATGGATCACACCCTGGTCGCCAGCGAGACAGAGCAGGCCCCCTACCGCTATCTGATCCGCAAGGGTCAATAAGCCCCCGTACCGGAGTACTCCATGACAACCATTACCCGAATCGGCACCACCCAGCGTTGGTCTGACGTGGTCATCCACAATGGCACCCTCTACGTGGTGGAAGTGCCCGTCAGCGACGAGGCCGACATCCACCAGCAGACCCGCGAAGTGCTGGCGAGCCTGCAACGCCTGCTGGAAGCCAACGGCTCCGGCGTCGACAAGATCCTGATGGCCAATATCTATCTCAAAGACATTCAGGACATCGCTGCCTTCAACGAGCAGTGGGATGCCTGGATTCCGGCTGGCACCGCACCCGTGCGCGCCTGCGTACAAGCCCGCCTCGCCCACGAAGGCTATAAGGTCGAAGTACAGCTGACTGCAGCTGTCTAAGAGGCGCTTATCCCCGCCCCCTCTCCCACGAGGGGAGAAGGGAGCAAGCAACAAGGCGCCATTGCTCGCCACGGCGCCAATAGAAAGGCCCCGCCATCACTGGCGGGGCCTTTTCGTTACCGAAACCTGAGCGACTTAGGCGGTCGGGGTCAGGGTAATGGTCACGCGGCGGTTCTGGGCTTTGCCAGCGGCGGTGCTGTTGGTAGCAACCGGCTGATCCGGGCCCACGCCGGTGGTGGAGATGCGGCTACCTGCTACGCCCTGACCAATCAGCTGGGCGGCAACGGCATCGGCACGGTCGCGGGAGAGCTTCATATTCAGATCGCGGGAACCTGTGCTGTCGGTGTGACCGACCACGTTAAGGCGGGTCTTGTCGAACTCGGCAACCACCATGGCCACGCCGGAGAGGGTGTTGGCACCGGCCGCTTTCAGCTGGGAGCTGGAGCTGTCGAAGGTCACGTTGTTCGGCATGTTGAGGATCAGCTCATTGCCATTGCGGGTCACGCTGACGCCAGTGCCCTGCAGCTTCTCGCGCAGCTTGGCTTCCTGCACGTCCATGTAGTAGCCGATACCGCCACCCAGCGCCGCGCCGGTAGCAACGCCGGTCAGGATGCCCTTCTTGCGGTCACCCTTGCTGGAGGAGAGCGCACCTACGGCCGCACCGGCAGCGGCGCCAGCCAGCGCGCCCCAGGCACCTTTGGAGGTCTGGGATTCACCTGTGTAGGGGTTGGTGGTACAGCCGCTCAGGGCAACGGTCAGTGCCAGAGCAGGCACCAGGATCTTGGCTCGCATGAAAAAACCTCTGTGAAAACAATCCGGCACCATGCCGGGGGCCGGATTGTAACGCGCTGGCACGCCATTGTCTGACGCAAGCCTGAACAGATGGCGAGAGTGGTGTTTTTTTGGTCAATCGGCGGGTGGTCAGCGCGGTAACTGACACTCGGCGTGGCAAGGACAGCTGACCAGATGATCGTTCACCATCCCCACCGCCTGCATAAAGGCGTAACAGATGGTGCTGCCGACGAAGTTGAAGCCGAGCTTCTTGAGCGCTTTCGACATGGCATCCGACTCCGGCGAGGTCGCCGGAATATCGCCGTTGCCCTGCCGCTGGTTGACGATGGGGGCACCGCCAACAAAGCCCCACAGGTAGTCGGCGAAGTCGATCCCCTGCTCCTGCAACGCCAGATAAGCGCGGGCATTTCTGATGATCGACTGCACCTTGAGCCGGTTGCGGATAATGCCGCTGTCCTGCATCAACCGCTCCACATCCTGCTCGTCGAAGCGGGCAATCTGCACCGGATCAAAGTCCGCATAGGCGCGGTAATAGCTCTCGGTGCGCTTGAGGATGGTGATCCACGACAGCCCCGCCTGCTGGCCGTCGAGGCAGAGCTTGGCAAACAGCTCGCGGGCGTCATAGACCGGCCTGCCCCACTGTTTGTCATGGTATTCAATGTATTCCGGGTCTTTGGTCACCCAGGCGCAGCGCAGTTCCATTTCCTCTCCCTCGTTATTTCAGCGGTTTGCCCGACCCAGCCCACTCTGCAGGCGGCACTGCTCACATCATATACCGGACATCCCGCCCGACCAGCCAGAGCGCAGCACCATCCCGCGAATCCGCTGCAATTTCGCCTATTATCCGACCATGCCAGACGGTATACTCCCTCGGTTCACATTCAGCAAATCTTGCTCTGATTTTCACTTCGCGCGAAAAAAATTATGCAAAAATTCGATGTCAAAACCTTTCAGGGCCTGATCCTGCAGCTGCAGGACTATTGGTCCCGCCAGGGCTGTACCATCATTCAGCCGCTGGATATGGAAGTGGGTGCCGGTACTTCCCACCCCATGACCTGTCTGCGTGCCCTGGGCCCGGAGCCCATCGCCTGCGCTTACGTGCAACCGTCCCGCCGTCCGACTGACGGCCGCTACGGTGAAAACCCGAACCGCCTGCAGCACTACTACCAGTTCCAGGTGATCATCAAGCCTTCCCCCGACAACATTCAGGAACTCTATCTGGGCTCCCTGAAAGAGCTGGGCATGGATCCTGAAATCCACGACATCCGCTTCGTGGAAGACAACTGGGAAAACCCGACGCTGGGTGCCTGGGGTCTGGGTTGGGAAGTGTGGCTGAACGGCATGGAAGTGACCCAGTTCACCTACTTCCAGCAGGTTGGCGGCCTCGAGTGCAAGCCGGTCACCGGCGAGATCACCTACGGTCTCGAGCGTCTGGCCATGTACATTCAGGGCGTGGACAGCGTCTACGATCTGGTCTGGTCTGACGGCCCGCTGGGCAAGACCACCTACGGCGACGTGTTCCACCAGAACGAAGTGGAGCAATCCACCTACAACTTCGAACACGCCGATGTGGAGTTCCTGTTCCACTGCTTCGAGCAGTACGAGAAGGAAGCCCAGAATCTGCTGGCACTGGAAAAACCGCTGCCGCTGCCTGCCTACGAGCGCATCCTCAAAGCCGCTCACTCCTTCAACCTGCTGGATGCCCGCAAGGCCATCTCGGTCACCGAGCGTCAGCGCTACATCCTGCGCATTCGCACCCTGACCAAGGCCGTGGCAGAGGCATACTACGCCTCCCGCGAAGCGCTGGGCTTCCCGATGTGCCAACGTGGCAGCAACGAGAACAAGCAAGGTTAAGGAACGGACATGGCACAACATACATTTCTGGTAGAGATCGGTACTGCTGAGCTGCCGCCCAAAGCCCTGCGCTCCCTGGCCGAAGCCTTTGCCGACAACTTCAAAGCCGAACTGACCAAGGCCGACCTGGCCTTCGGCGACGTCGAGTGGTTTGCCTCACCGCGCCGTCTGGCACTGAAGGTGAGCGAGCTGGCTGGCGAACAGCCGAGCAAGAGCGTCGAGAAGCGCGGCCCAGCCGTGGCGCAAGCGTTCGATGCCGAAGGCAAGCCGACCAAGGCTGCCGAAGGCTGGGCTCGTGGCAACGGCATCACCGTTGAGCAGGCCGAGCGTCTGGTCACCGACAAGGGTGAGTGGCTGGTTCACACCGCCAAGGTCGAAGGCCGTCCGGCCGTCGATCTGCTGGGCGAGCTGGTTAGCCTGGCACTGGCCAAGCTGCCGATCCCGAAAATGATGCGCTGGGGCGACAAGACCATCCAGTTCGTGCGTCCGGTCTTCACCGTGACCCTGCTGCTGGATGGCGAGCTGGTCCCCGCCCACATTCTGGGTATCGACTCTGCCCGCACCATCCGCGGTCACCGCTTTATGGGCGAGAGCGAATTCACCATCGACAACGCCAGCCAGTACCCGCAGATCCTGCAGGAGCGCGGCATGGTGATTGCCGACTTCATGGCGCGCAAGGCCAAGATCAAGGCTGACGTCGAAGCGGCCGCTGCCGCCTTCGGTGGCGTGGCCGATCTGGACGACGCCCTGCTGGAAGAAGTGACCGCACTGGTCGAGTGGCCTGTGGTGCTGACCGCCAACTTCGAAGAGAAGTTCCTGGCCGTGCCGGCTGAAGCGCTGGTTCACACCATGAAGGGTGACCAGAAGTACTTCCCGGTCTACGACAAGAGCGGCAAGCTGCTGCCGAAGTTCATCTTCGTCACCAACATCGAGTCCAAAGACCCGAGCCAGATCATCAGCGGCAACGAGAAGGTGGTTCGTCCCCGTCTCTCTGACGCCGAATTCTTCTTCAAGACCGACCTCAAACAAACCCTGGCCTCCCGCCTGCCGCGCCTTGAAACCGTGCTGTTCCAGCAACAGCTGGGCACCGTCAAGGCCAAGGTCGAGCGCATCGAGACCGTCGCCGGCTTTATCGCCGAGCGCATCGGTGCCGACGTGGCTCAGGCCAAGCGTGCCGGTCTGCTCTCCAAGTGTGACCTGATGACCAACATGGTCGGCGAGTTCACCGACACCCAGGGTGTCATGGGGATGCACTACGCCCGTCACGATGGCGAAGACGAAGCAGTGGCCGTGGCCCTCAACGAGCAGTACATGCCGCGCTTTGCCGGCGATGCCCTGCCGTCCGGTCTGGTTGCCTGCGCCGTCGCGCTGGCCGACAAGTTCGACACCCTGGCCGGTATCTTCGGCATCGGCATGCTGCCGAAGGGTGACAAGGACCCGTTCGCCCTGCGTCGCGCCGCTATCGGTGCCCTGCGCATCATGACCGAGAAGCAGCTGGATCTGGATCTGGTTGAACTGGTTGAAGAAGCGGTACGCGTCTACGGTGACAAGCTGACCAACAAAACCGTCGTTACCGACGTGGTCGACTTTATGCTGGGCCGCTTCCGCGCCGCCTATCAGGACGAAGGCATCGGTGCCGACGTGGTGCTGGCCGTACTGGCCCGCCGCCCGACCCGTCCGCTCGACTTCGATCGTCGCGTCAAGGCCGTCAGCCACTTCCGCACGCTGGATGCCGCACTGGCACTGGCTGCCGCCAACAAGCGCGTGAGCAACATTCTGGCCAAGGTCGAAGGCGAATTGCCGACTGCCGTCAAACCGGAACTGCTGGTCGATGCCGCCGAGAAGGCGCTGGCCACCCAGGTTGCCGAACTGCAAGCCGAACTGGCCCCGCTGTTCGCTGCCGGTGACTATCAAGCTGCCCTCACCCGTCTGGCCGCCCTGCGCGAGCCGGTCGACACCTTCTTCAATGAGGTGATGGTGATGGCCGACGACGAAGCCCTCAAGGCCAACCGTCTGGCGCTGCTGAACAACCTGCGCAACCTGTTCCTGCAAGTGGCGGATATCTCCCTGCTGCAGTGATCTTGGTTGGGTTGAGTGATAGTAAAAACGGCGCCGTAAGGCGCCGTTTTTATATAAACTAATCATCTTCAACAAGGAGTTAACATGAGTAAACAGGACTTATGGGAGCAGCCTATAAAATCTACTGGTGAAAATGGAATTTTCAAAAAACAGGATTGGATAAAAGAAGCAGATGGGAAAATAATTAGTGCCAAGCTTCTACGGAATTGCGCCAAAAACGCACAACTTAAATTCGAAAATCTCACAAGAGATAGTAATGGCAACATCATTAGAGCCAGCTCAAAAGAGACTTTTGAACTTCTTGATGAAAAAGCTGCGGCTAATAAGGCAAGTTTTTTATTACTTGGTTATGCAATTGAACTTCTGCTGAAGTCTAGTATTGTATCTTTGCTCATTTCAGCACCCAAAAAAATCCTTGATAAGAAGATGAAAAGTTATAGTCATGGGTTAATCAACATTACCAATGACTTAAGGCTAAGCTTATCTAGAGATGAGCGGTCGCTTTTAGTAGAGTTAGAAAAATTCATTGTTGAAGAAGCGAGGTATCCACTAAAGTCTTATTCGCCAGCGGAATATTGCGAAGACCTAAATAAAGTCAATCAGCGTTTCTCTGATCATAGTAAGTTTAATCTTGGGGTAGAACTATTTACTCGACTCAGAGCAGTCATGATGGATATAGATGGAACTCCGGGCGACCCCAAATTTTACAACCATATGGGAATGGAAGATAATGGATTTATTATTTTCCGAGCAGGAGGTTCATTACCAGCTGTAATTATAATAAAATTTTGTGATTCACAAATAAGAAATGGTTTGGATAATTTAAACCATGTAAGACGTCTTCTACTGAAAAAGAACGAACACGACATGACCATATATTCACGTTTAATGGAAAAAACATGGATGAATGCAATTTTCTTTGTCGTAGATGAAAAAAAGGGCTTAAAAAAAGTTGAATATGACTACGCTGGGACACCCACCTAGCGGGTAGGTTCGATTAGCCGTCAGGCGTAATCGGACGTTCGCGTAAATAGGTTCTATCGCCATAACGGCCAGCCGATTTCCCCCTACGGCTGGCCGCCCCTGAATCACGGCAACAACCGTAATCAAAGCCTCTCGATCGTCCGATTACGCTTCGCTAATCGAACCTACAGGGGGTAATGAGCTGTTATCATTTGAGACAGTGCCCAGCGCCGCCACGCCCCGAGAGGAATGTCATGGATATACCTGCCGCCCCCGCCCCGTCCATCTGCCAGCTGTGTCAGGAGAAAGCAGATCTCGACTTCGACTTCACCATGGCCTTTCAGCCCATCGTCGATTGCAGCCAGCGCACCATCTTCGGCTACGAGGCGCTGGTGCGAGGGCTCAACAACGAGCCGGCGCAGAGCGTGATTGCCCGGGTCAACGATGACAATCGCTACCGCTTCGACCAGCTGTGCCGGATCAAGGCCATCGCGCTGGCGGCACGGCTCGGTATGAAGGGGATGCTGAGCATCAACTTTCTGCCCAACGCGGTCTATCGCCCGGAGCGCTGCATTCGCACCACCCTGCAGGCGGCCCGCGACCACCACTTCCCCATCGCGCAGATCATGTTCGAGCTGACCGAGGTAGAGCAGGTGCAGGATAGCCAGCATCTTCGCGGTATCGTCGATCACTATCAGGCGCTCGGCTTCAAAACGGCGATCGATGACTTTGGCGCCGGTTACTCGGGCCTCAACCTGCTGGCCGATTTTCATCCCAACATCGTCAAGCTCGATATGCACCTGCTGCGCGGCATCGACCAGGACCCGACCCGGCAAGCCATAGTGCGTCACTGTCTGGCGCTGTTTGCAGAGTTGCAGATCACCCCGCTGGCGGAGGGGGTCGAGACCCGCGAAGAGAGGGCCTGCCTGCGGGAGATGGGCGTCAGCCTGATGCAGGGCTATCTGTTCGCCCGCCCCGGCTTTGAAAACCTGCCGGAAGTAGATTTCGCCAGCCTCTAAGCCAATCGGCCTGCCCTGCTCTCCTCATCCCATACCCGCCCTAATAAGAAAACGGACACCCGAGGGTGTCCGTTTTTATGTCATATCACCTCGCCCCGAGGGGTTGTGTGCTGACGGTTTACAGATAGCTCTCATCGACGCCGATATGAGCCAGCGCAGCCAGTTCGAGCGGCGTCAGCTGGCTGGCGGAGTCGATCATGGTCGGCTCGCCACGGGCGGACCCGGGCAGTTGCAGCCGCTCCTTGAGCGCATCGGTCAAGCTGCCCACCAGATTGCCCATGCGGGTCAGGCGGGAGACCAGCACAGCCTCAGGGCTGCTTTCGCTATCGGCAAAGCCGGAGACCTGAGCCACCGCGAAGTCACAGATAGCCCTGGCACGATCACCAAAATCCCCTTCCAGCTGTTGCAGCACCTGCCGTGCCTCGCTGTCGCCGAGACGCCCCAGCTCCGCCTGCATATGGCCGGTGTCAAAGCGCAGTCGCGCCCCGGCATCGAGCCGTTCCTCTCGCGGCTTGAGCGCGGTATGGTCCACCCACGCCTGCTCGGTCTGACCGGCAAACTGCATCAGGCCGCCCAGCACCAACCGCTGGTTGGGGCGCGCCGAGGCGAGACTGTCGAGGGCATGACCAAGGGAAGAGCCCTTGGCGTCGCTGCCGCTGGCCAGCGAGAGCGCCAGAGTACGCAGGGTTTGCAGATCGCCGCGGGTCTGCAACTTGGCCATGTGGGAACTGTTGATGGAGCCATCGGCAATGTGTTGATGCAGGGCGTTGAGATCGCTGCTGCTCAGGGTCACCTCGGTCGAGGTTTGATCCCGCAGCAGGTAGCTGGCCTGATAGCTGATAAGATCCAGCGCCAGCTTGTAGCCGGTGGCCGGGGTCTGCCGCGCCATGGCGACCTGTTCGCGAGCAGCCCCTTTGCTCTCACCGCTTTGGACGGGTGCCGCATCCGCAGTGGTGGTCGCACTTTGCGCCGGTTCGCCAGCGATTTCAGCCTTGACGGCCCGCTGCAGGTCGGCCACTTCACCCATAGCGGTGTGCAGCTGGCTCATCGCCTCCTGCAACAGTTCGGGAGTGGAGCTGGCGAGCAGCTCGGTCACCTTGCCCCCGACAGTGCCCCACTGCTGGAGCGGGATACCGGCGATGGGGCGGGCCAGCAGCCCGGCAGCCAACTCCCGGAGTTGCGGCTGCTCGGAGCCGACGACAACAGCCTGCAACGCGGTGCAGAGAGAGCGCAGTGGGCCGTTGCCGGTCGCCAGAGTGGCGTGCTCCTTGCCCAGTTGTTCGGCTGCGATGTTGTTCAATACGTCCGCCTTGGCAAAGCCACCCAGCGAGCTACCAAATGCAGCCTGCTTCATCAGGCGCTGAAGATCCTCGGGGGACGTGGCGGTTTGCGCCTTCGGCGCAGCGGCACTCTTGCCGCTCCCCAGCAGGTTGCCGATCCACTCTTTGATGGCCACAAACGGGCGGGCCAGTTGGGCCCCCAATCGCGAGAGCAGCCCCTGCCCTTTCTGCGGCTCGCTGCGGTTGCCCAGCAAGATCGCATCTTGTCCGGTAGCGACCTGACGCGCCTCCAGCTGGCCCATCCGGCCACCCCCTGTGGTTGCATCACTGTGGTGAGCGACGGCCTGTGTGCCGACGGTGTTTGCTTGAATCTGCATGATGATTGTCTTCTTGTGATGTTTCGCCGCCAGTCTAGGAGAGGCCATCAACAGGGACTATCGGGATTGGTCGCGATTTTTGTACTGAGCGCGGCGTGCTATCTCGCTGACCGAAAAGCTAAAAAAAGAGCCACCAACTTGCACTGAGCCCCAGCCCACTCCCGCCAGAATAAAAAACGGACACCCGAGGGAGTCCATTGGTATCAGTTCTCGTGCTATCTGGTCACGCCAGATCGAGGCCACGCATCTTCAGACGGATATTTACCTCTTGCGGCTTGTCGGCACCGCCCGACCCTCTTGCCAGATCCAACGCATCCAACAGCCCCTTGCTATGGCCGCTTTGTTCCCCCAACTTGGCCTCTTCCAGTACCCGCCTGGTGACTCCCCGCTCATCTTTGGCACTCAGCAACACCCGCATATCCGTCGCCTTGTTATAGAGGATCTCCTGCTCATCCCCTTCAACGGATATGTCGCTGACATCGATCCCCGAGCGGCCAAATACCGTGGAAATAGTGCCTGAACCACCAAAGCTGGTGGCCACCTTGGGATCCCGGGAGGTGGAAAAATAAGCGGTATCATGACCGACTTGCCCCTCTGCCACCCCGCTGAACGCATCGCCACCGTGGGTGCCGCGGAAGGTCTTGACCAACTGCTCGGCGGGAGTGCTTTTTTCAAAAGCAGCAGACATGCCCTGATCGATCAATGCTTGCCCTGCATCCAGCTGCTTTTCCTGACGCAGCGAGCGATTCAGGTGCTGGTACTCGCCATTGGTGTAGAGACCAAGCGCCATGACTTCAGCATCGCTGTAAAGACCGTGGGGCTGTTCACCCAGATATTGTTCAGCCTCCAGGCCAAATTGATTCTGCAAGCCCTCAGCCAGCACCTTGTCGGCAGGCTCACCTTTAACTTCGCTCTCGACGGCATAGCGTAATTGGGCAACCTCATGCATCAGGTCGTTCAATCCGGCTGCAACCTCACCGAGTTGCTCCTGCGTGGCGGAGCTCACCCATTCGCTGGCCTGCCTGCCCGTGGTTCCCCATTGCTGCAGAGCAATTCCGCCCAAATTCAGTTCAAGCAGGCGGGCTGCCTGATGAGTGGTTGCCTCGATTTTTGATCCATCGCGAATACCGCTCAGGGCAGTGACCAAGGAACGCAGAGCACCGTTGCCAGTCGCCAGCGTGGTGTGGTCCTTGCGCAGTTGTTCAGCATTGATACTTTTCAGCTCGCTTGTCTTGTCGAGCGCGCTCAAGGTATAGGGCAGTGCCTTTTGCAAAAAAAGACGTTTCTGATCCGCCATGGAGAGGTTTTCTGCTACCTGAGTCTTCGGCGCAGCGGCACTCTTTCCGCTCCCCAGCAGGTTGCCGATCCACTCTTTGATGGCCACAAACGGGCGGGCCAGTTGGGCCCCCAATCGCGAGAGCAGCCCCTGCCCTTTCTGCGGTTCGCTGCGGCTGCCCAGCAAGATCGCATCTTGTCCGGTGCGACCTGACGCGCCTCCAGCTGGCCCATCCGGCCAACCCCTGTGGTTGCATCACTGTAGTGAGCGACGGCCTGTGTGCCGACGGTGTTTGCTTGAATCTGCATGATGATTGTCTTCTTGTGATGTTTCGCCGTCAGTCTAGGAGAGGCCATCAACAGGGACTATCGGGATTGGTCGCGATTTTTGTACTGAGCGCGGTGCGCTATCTCGCTGACCGAAAAGCTAAAAAAAGAGAGCCACCATTAACAGTGCTGCTGGCGGTGACCTGCTCTAATGGCGCCATCATCAATCTGGAGCCATCAATGAACTCTCTTTATCACGCCGCCATCCACCAGCTGTTTCTCTCCCTCTCCCTGCCTGCGCCGCAACAGGAGGAGAGCGTCACCAGCCTGCAGATCGGCGAACTGACCTGTCACCTGACCGAACACCCGACCGACTATCTGCTGATGTTTACCCGCCTCGACGCGGCCACCAGTGCTCAGGCGGCCGCCCAGAACCTCTTCAGTCAGGACCCGTGCAAACCGGTACTGGGTTTCGATACCGAGAGCCTGACACCGGTACTGTGGAGTCGCCAGCCCTTGCAGCAACTGGATCGCACCCAGATCCACCACCAGCTGGAACAGCTGGTACACGCCGCCAGCGAGATCAACAAAGGCCAAGACGGCACCATCCGGCCTTGAGCCATTGGCCTGACCACACCCCAAGTCACCATAGATGGATAACGACACCTCTGCCCTGAGCAAACTGGGCAGCGGGCCCCCGGACTGGTATGGTTTTGCCATCAATTCATCAACGACCGAGATATCATGAAACGCAAAACCATGGCCCTGCTGCTGGGCACCCATCTGCTGGTCGCGGCGGCAGGCTTTGCCGCCGGTGTCTACACCCTGCCGATCCTGATCGCGCCACCCGCCCCTGATACCGAGCAGGTAGCGGCCAGCCAGCAGCAAGCGAGATTCCACGGCACCTTTCGCCGGGATCTGAAAGACAGCGATCGGCTGCACTGGGGGGAGGGCAAGGTGAGCATAGGGCCGGATGCCATCAGTCTGATGGGCAAGCTGGCACCCGGGCCGGACTACCAGCTCTACCTCTCCCCCGAGTTTGTCGAGACCGAAGCCGATTTTGCCCGCCTCAAGGATCAGATGGTGCGAGTCGGGCCGGTGAAGACCTTCGACAACTTTATCGTGCCGCTGCCCGCCACCATCGATCCGGCCCGCTACAGCAGCGTGATCGTCTGGTGTGAAACCTTCGGCCAGTTCATCACCGCCGCCCGTTATCAGGATCTGCGCCCGGAGCAGTAACCTCGCCCCAGACCCGCACCATGAAAAAGGGCTGACATCGCTGTCAGCCCTTTGGCTATCCGCCCCTTCGTCATTAACGCTCCGGCTTGGTCATCTCCCGCAGCAGCTGATCGATGCAGCCCACTACCTGCTCTGAGTTCTGCTCGATCTCGCGGTAGAGCGCCTCAGCCTCTTCATGCTTGTGCTGATTTTTCAGCTCGATAATCTGCTGGATCACCTGATGCAATCTGGCGTGCGGGGCGGCCATTGCCCTGAAGGCGGGTTGATCGCCGCAGCATGCCTGCCCTTCACTAAAGTACCAGTGGCCAAGGCGGCACTCCTTGTCACTGACCGCCTCGCTGCGCGACAGCCCCTCCTGCCCATCCAGATAGGATCGGACACGGGTCTTCCAGCCCATATGAGCGGCGCGGGCGCGACTCAGCACCATCCGTACGTTGGAACCATCCTGGAACTGCCCGGCCAGATCCCCCAGCTTGTCCACCAGAGTCGCCACATGGCTGGCGATATGGGCGGTATCCCGCGCCACCAGCGTGGTGGCCTGGGAGATCTCATGGACGCTGACGATATTGCGGGTGATCTCGTCGCTCACCGACGATTGCTCCTCCGAGGCAGCGGCGATCTGGGTGTTCATGTCGCGAATACTGTTGACCGCCCCCTTGATCCGGCCGAGAGCTTCTCCCGCCTGATTGGCCCGCTCCACCGACTCCCCCGCCCGCGAAACGCTGTGTTCGATCATGGTCACCGTGGTGCCCACCGCCCGTTGCAACTGCTCTATGGTGCCGCGGATCTCGGCGGTTGAGTGCTGGGTGCGCCCGGCCAGCGAGCGCACCTCGTCGGCCACCACCGCAAAACCGCGCCCCTGTTCGCCGGCCCGGGCCGCCTCGATAGCGGCGTTGAGGGCCAGCAGGTTGGTCTGCTCGGCGATGGACTGGATCACCGCCAGCACCGAGCCAATCTGCTCGCTGGCCTTGGCAACCTCTTTCACCGTGTTGCCCGCACTGGCGATCTCCTCGGCCAGCTGTTCGATCATGTTGACGCTCTGCTGCACTACCTCATCACCGGTGACCGCCTGATTGTCCGCTTCGTTGGCCGCTTCGGCCGCCTGTGCCGTGTTGTTGGCCACCTCGTGTACCGTGCTGGTCATCTCGGTCATGGCGGTGGCGAGCTGGGTGGTCTGCTCCTGCTGGCGCGTCATGCTGCCAAGGTTGCCGGCCGCACTGCGCGACAACCGCTCGCTCTCGCCAGCCAGTTCGCCCAGAGTGGCGGTGAGCTGGCTGATGGTGTCGCGGATCTTGGCAACAAATCCATTGAACGCCGACCCGAGGCGGCGGATCTCCTCCGGCCCTGCCACCGGCAGCTTGCTGCCGAGATCGCCGGAGCCATTGGCCAGCGCCTCCAGCGCCTTGACGCTGTCGAGCAGTGGTCGATTGATGCGATTGAGTGCAAACGCCATCACCATGGCAATCACCAGAGCCCCTACCAGAGAGATGATCGCCATCTGCCAGCCCTGACGAGCCAGATCGGCCACGACCAGACTGTGATCCCGGGTCAATTCGATGATACCGACTGCCTTGCCGGAGTAATCGCGCAGAGGCGCCGCCATCAACAGCAAATCACTCCCCTGCTGCGTCATATTGACGAAACGTTCCTCACCGGCCAGTACCGGCTGATACCACTCCATCACCTCACCAAGCCGGGATGTGCCAACCAGCGTCACCAGCTTGCCCTGCTCAAACAGATAGATGGCGAGCTGCACCTGCTTGTCCAGCAGTTGGCCAAACAGCTTTTCATCCAGGGCACGACCGAACTCCACCGAACCGACCGGCTGCCCGTTGAAAGTGACCGGCACGACCCCGCGCAAACCGGTACCAGCCACGCCAATCTCCAGTCCGCCAACGGCATGATGCTCGCGATTCACCTCAACCACAGTGGGGCGAATGGCAGAGAGGTCATCACCGTGTTTTTCAGGCTTGTGTACCCGATAGAGGGAAGTGGCTGGCGGCAGGTGGAACTGGAACTGCTCGATTCCCTGCGCCTTGATAGCGGGCCAGAGCGGATCAAACAGATTGGCGAGGGCCTGCCAATCCTTGTCGGCCACCGCCTTGGCTGCATCCGGCCGCTGGGCGATCAGAGTCGCCGCCAGCACGGTTTCATGGCTGGTGTTTTTGATCACCGCTTCCACATTCTGGAGCTGGCTACGCAGTGCAGCCTGCTCGGCCGCGAGCGCCCGCTGGCGATTTTCAAACAGATTAAAGGTAAGCAGCACCACGGCGAGCAATACGATGCCGCCGATTGCCAGCAGCGTGATCTGGTGACCCAGCTTGCGAGGGGGGAACATAAGACACCATCCTTGACAGTCATACCCAACCTACAGGATGGAACGGTTAAGTCGGGAGTCCATCAGAACTTAACCCTTTGTTGATATTGATCAAACGATTAACAAGCAAAATGCGAGGTGGGTCAAACGGGGGGAATATTCACTCACAAGGCCGAGATCGGCACTGCGAGCCACAGGTTGAAAGTAACCCGCCCATAAACAAAAACCCCCTCGTGACAGAGGGGGTTTTTCGTTTTGGCAACGGGTGCGGATTAACGCAACGGTTTGACCGAGCGACGGACGATCAGCTCGGGCTGTACCGTCATCGATTCCACTTCCAGCTCCTTGTTGCGGATCCGGCTGACCAGATGCTTCACCGCCAGCTGGCCCAGTTCGGCCTTCGGGTGGCGGATAGTGGTCAGCGGCGGGCTGGAGAAGCGCGCCATCTCCACATCGTCGTAGCCGATGATGGAGATATCGTCCGGCACCTTGACTCCCGCTTCCCAGGCAGCGCAAATAGCGCCGATCGCCATGGGATCGTCGAAGGCAAAGACCGCGGTCGGACGAGGCTGCAGGGCCAGGATGCGCTGCATGGCATCGAAGCCGCTCTGGCTCTCGTAGTCCCCTTCAAAGACCTGTTCATCTTTGAGGGTCAGACCGTGCTCGCCCAGCGCATCACGTACCCCGTCCAGTCGCTGCTGGGTGGTCGGCTTGGAGAGCTGGCCAGTGATGCAGACGATGTCGCGGTGCCCCAGCTCCAGCAGATGGCGTACGGCCATGCGGGCGCCGATGCGGGCGTTGTCGTTGATGACGTTGGCGAAATCACACTCCGTGCCCCAATCCAGTACCACCTGCGGCACGTTCTTGTGGATGCGCAGCATGTCGCGCAACGGGGTGTCGATATCGGTACCCAATACCAGCAGGCCATCCACCCGTTTTTCCATCAGCATTCTCAGGTAATGCTGTTGGCGAGGTGGCTGGTTTTCGGTGTTGCAGAGGATCAGGCTGTAGCCCTGTTCGAAGCAGTACGCTTCAACCCCTTGCACCACTTCTGCGAAGAAGGGGTTTACGCTGGTGGTCACCAGCATACCAATGGTCTTGGTCGAATTTATTTTAAGACTGCGCGCTACCGAGTTGGGCGCGTAGTTGAGTTCTGCCACCGCCTCAATCACTTTCTGGGTCGCGTCTTCGCTGACCCGCCGAGTGTGGTTGAGCACATGTGAGACGGTGGAGATGGATACGCCTGCGCGCGAGGCGACATCCTTGATAGTGGCCATCTCTGTCTCCTGACTGTCAAAGGCGGAACATTAGCAGATTTCCCGAATAAAGGCTTGGTTTTAACGAGCTCTGCCACGGAATTGTCAATGCCGGCTAATTTAGGCGCTCATTTTTGTTTGCGCAAATGGATTGTGGTCAAAATGGGAGCGCTGTCAGAGTAAAATATCGCCAGATTAATCCTCTGGCGTTTGTCAGAATCGCCTCTCGTTACCAAGATGTTAAGTCAAGAAATCAAAATTAAGCTCTAATTAGCGGAAAATAACAGGTCATTTATTTCAAAATCCGCCCACCCAACCCCCTCTGGTTAGTATCTTTAACAGCTTGTTATTGCCCCGTGAGGAATGATAGAACCATACCTATAGCCGGATGCACGGGATGTAGATCCGGAATGGCACACGGAAATGAAACAATCCACTGATTAAGGGACGAATCAATGCATAAGTTGAGCAAAATCACAGTTGGCGCAGCGGTTTCTTTGGCTCTGTTTGGATCGATCTCCATCGCTCACGCGGCAGACACCATCAAGATCGGTATCGCAGGCCCGGTCACCGGCCCAGTCGCCCAGTACGGGGACATGCAGTTCACCGGCGGCAAGATGGCGGTAGAGCAGATCAACAAGGCTGGCGGCATCAATGGCAAGCAGATCGAAGCGGTCGTCTATGACGATGCCTGCGATCCCAAACAGGCGGTGGCCGTTGCCAACAAGGTGGTGAACGACGGCGTCAAGTTCGTGGTCGGCCACCTCTGCTCCGACAACACCCTGCCCGCCTCCGACATCTATGAAGACGAGGGGATCCTGATGGTCACCCCTGCCTCCACCAACCCCAAGATCACCGAACGCGGTTACCAACTGACCCTGCGCACCATCGGCCTGGATAGCGATCAGGGCCCGACTGCCGCCAAGTACATCATCGAGCAGGTCAAACCCCAGCGCGTCGCCGTTATCCACGACAAGAAGCAGTACGGCGAAGGGATCGCCTCCAGCGTCAAAGCGGCGCTCGACAAGGCTGGCGTGAAAGTGGTGGCCTTTGAAGGGATCACCGCCGGTGACAAGGACTTCTCCGCCCTGATCGCCAAACTGCAGAAAGAGAACGTCGATTTCGTCTACTACGGCGGCTATCACCCGGAGCTAGGCCTGATCCTGCGTCAGGCTGGCGAGAAGGGGCTGAAAGCCAAGTTCATGGGCCCGGAAGGAGTGGGTAACAAGGATATCTCCGCCATCGGTGGCCCGGCTTCCGAAGGCCTGCTGGTGACCCTGCCGAACAAATACGATCTGGTGCCGGCCAACGCCCCGCTGGTGGCGGCGTTCAAGGCCAAGGGTCAGGACTCCTCCGGCCCGTTCGTCTGGACTACCTATGCCGCGGTGCAAACCCTGGCAGCCGGTATCGCCAAGGCGGGTGAAGATGACCCGGCCGCCGTTGCCGCCGCCATCAAGGCTGCGCCGATCGATACCGTGATGGGCCCCCTGACCTGGGCACCGAACGGTGACCTGAAAGGCTTCGAATTCGGTGTGTTCCAGTGGCACGCTGACGGTACTTCCAGCCAAGTCAAATAATCTGCCGATCGGGGGTGAGTACGCTCACCCCCTCCTCTCTTTGCGGGCAAGTACAGGGAACGCAGTATGTCCGAACACCTCCTCTATCTGGTTCAGCAACTGCTGAACGGATTAACCATAGGCAGCACCTATGCGTTGATCGCCATTGGCTACACCATGGTCTATGGCATCATCGGCATGATCAACTTCGCCCACGGCGAGGTGTACATGATCGGCTCCTATGTCGCGTTTATGGTGATGGCGGGGCTCATGATGATGGGCATCGACAGCACCTTTCTACTGCTGGGAGGCGCCTTCCTGGTCAGTATTATCATCACCGGCACCTATGGCTGGAGCATCGAGCGGGTCGCCTACCGGCCACTGCGCGGTGGCAACCGGCTGATCCCCCTTATCTCCGCCATCGGCATGTCGATCTTCCTGCAGAACATGATGCGGATGGCACAGGGCTCACGGGATATCGCCATGCCCAGCCTGATCTCAGGTGGCTGGACCCTGGGGGGTGAGGATGGTTTTCAGGCCAGCCTCTCCTATATGCAGCTGATTATCTTCGTGGTGACTTTCATCACCATGCTGGCGCTGACCCAGTTCATCGGCCGCTCCCGCATGGGCCGCGCCTGCCGCGCCTGTTCGGAAGATATCAAGATGGCCAACCTGCTGGGCATCGACACCCACGTAGTCATCTCCATCACCTTCGTGCTGGGGGCCGCGCTGGCTGCCGTCGCCGGGGTGCTGCTCGGCATGTATTACGGCGTCATCAACCCCTACCTCGGCTTTATGGCCGGTCTGAAGGCCTTCACTGCCGCTGTATTGGGCGGTATCGGCAGCATTCCGGGCGCCGTACTGGGCGGCCTGCTGCTCGGCGTGGTTGAAGCGCTCACCGCCGGTTATCTCAGCACCGAGTACAAGGATGTGATGGCGTTTGCCCTGCTCATTTTTGTGCTGCTCTTTATGCCGACCGGCATTCTGGGTCGTCCGGAAGTGGAGAAAGTGTGATGAAACATCAATTTATCCACGCCTGTATCGCCAGCCTGGTGCTGCTGGTGCTCTCTTTCTGGCTGCTCGGCTTCAAGCTGGAGACCGATGGCTCCAGCCTGCAGGTAGTGAGCCGCCTCGATGTGTCGCTGGCCTGGCTACTGGGGGGCGCCACCCTCGTTTTCTGGTTCCAGATGCTGCGCGGCCAGATCGCCAAGCTGTTTCAGGCCTCCATCAGCGGCTTCTCGGTCGGCTTTACCAAGCTGGTGCTGCCGAGCCCGGAAGAGGCGCCCAAGCTCTATAACCTCACCGCCGTGCTGGTGCTGCTGTTCGCGGTGAGCTGGCCCTTTATGGCTTCTCGCGGCGCCATCGATCTCGCCACCCTCACCCTGATTTACATCATGCTGGGGCTGGGGCTGAACGTGGTGGTCGGCCTCGCCGGTCTGCTCGATCTCGGCTATGTCGGCTTCTACGCGGTCGGCGCCTACAGCTATGCCCTGCTCAACACCTACTTCGGGCTGAGCTTCTGGGAGTGCCTGCCCATCGCCGGGCTGATGGCCGCTACCTTCGGCTTCCTGCTCGGTTTCCCGGTACTGCGGCTGCGGGGGGACTATCTGGCCATCGTCACCCTGGGTTTTGGTGAGATCATCCGCATCCTGCTCAACAACATGACCACCCTGACCGGCGGCCCGAACGGGATCTCCGGCATTCCCAAGCCGACGCTGGGGGGTCTGGAGTTCAACCGCACCGTCAAGGATGGGGGCTTTGATACCTTCCACAACTTCTTCGGCATTACCTACAACGCCAACCACAAGGTGATCTTTCTCTACCTGATGGCGCTGGTGCTGGTGGTGGTGACCCTGTTCGTCATCAACCGCCTGCTGCGGATGCCCCTTGGCCGCGCCTGGGAAGCGCTGCGGGAAGACGAGATCGCCTGCAAATCGCTGGGGCTCAACCCCACCATTATCAAGCTGACCGCCTTCACCATAGGCGCTACCTTCGCGGGCTTTGCCGGCAGCTTCTTTGCCTCCCGGCAGGGCTTTATCAGCCCGGAATCCTTCGTCTTTATCGAATCGGCCATCGTGCTGGCGATTGTGGTGCTGGGTGGCATGGGCTCGCAGATCGGGGTGGTGCTGGCTGCCATCGTGATGACGGTGCTGCCGGAGCTGGCCCGCGAATTCAACGAGTACCGCATGCTGATGTTCGGCCTCTTGATGGTGTTCATGATGATCTGGCGGCCACAGGGATTGCTGCCGATGACCCGTCCGCATCTGGAGTTGAAGAAATGAGTACACATCAGAAGTTAATGGAAGTCTCTGATTTGTCGATGCGCTTCGGGGGCCTGCTAGCCGTCAACGGGGTCAAACTGGATATCGACAAGGGCGAGGTGATCTCCATCATCGGCCCCAACGGCGCAGGCAAGACCACCATCTTCAACTGCCTGACCGGTTTCTACTGTCCGAGCGGCGGCACCATCCGCTACAAGGGTGAGGAGATCCAGGGGCTGCCCGGCCACCTCATCGCCCGCAAGGGGATTGTGCGTACCTTTCAGCATGTGCGGCTGTTCAAGGAGATGACGGCGGTGGAGAACCTGCTGGTTGCCCAGCACCAGCACCTCAACACCAGCTTTATCGCCGGTCTGTTCAAGACCCCGGCCTTTCGCCGTGCCGAGCAGGAGGGGCTGGAGCGGGCCGCCTTCTGGCTGGATAAAGTGGGCCTCAAGGATCTTGCCAACCGCGCCGCCGGTAATCTGGCCTACGGTCAGCAGCGCCGGCTCGAGATCGCCCGCTGCATGGCGACCCGTCCCGAGCTGCTGATGCTGGATGAACCGGCCGCTGGCCTCAACCCGAAGGAGACCGACGAGCTGGACGAGCTCATCATGAACCTGCGGGACGAGTTCGGGGTCTCGGTGCTGCTGATCGAGCACGATATGAAGCTGGTGATGGGCATCTCCAACCGCATCTTCGTGGTCAGCCAGGGCACCCCGCTGGCCCACGGCAAGCCGGATGAGATCCGCAACAACCCGGCAGTGATCAAGGCCTATCTGGGCGAGTCGTAAGGACAAAAAGATGTTAGAACTTCGCAACGTATCGACCCACTACGGCAAAATTCAGGCACTGCACGATGTCAGCGTCGAGGTGAAAGAGGGGGAAATCGTCACCCTGATCGGCGCCAACGGCGCAGGCAAGACCACCCTGCTGATGACACTCTGCGGCGAACCCAAGCCCAGCAGCGGCTCCATCTGGTTTGAGGGGGAACAGATCAGCTCCCTCACCACCGCCCGCATTATGCGCAAGGATATCGCCGTGGTGCCGGAGGGGCGCCGCATCTTCGCCCGCCTGACGGTGGAGGAGAACCTGCTGATGGGCGCCTTCTTCGTCGACAAGGCCGAGCAGCATGGCCTGCTGGATCAGGTGTTTACCCTGTTCCCGCGCCTGCACGAGCGGCTGGCACAGCGGGCAGGCACCATGTCCGGCGGCGAGCAGCAGATGCTGGCCATCGGCCGCGCCCTGATGAGCAAACCGCGCCTGCTGCTGCTGGATGAACCCTCGCTGGGGCTGGCCCCCATCGTCATCCAGCAGATCTTCGACACCATCGAACAGTTGCGGCAGAAGGGGATGACCATCTTTCTGGTGGAGCAGAACGCCAACCAGGCGCTCAAGCTGGCCGACCGCGGCTATGTGCTGGAGAACGGCCACGTGGTGCTGCAAGACACAGGAGCCGCCCTGCTGGCCAACCCGGCAGTGCGGCAGGCCTATCTGGGCGGTTAACCCACTGACCCGCATGCCATATCAACAAGGGAGCCGCTGGCTCCCTTATCTTTTGTGGGGTTAGTTTGCGCCCAAGCTTGCGGTACACTGGCCCGTAATCAACCTATTCGCAGGACATCCCGATGGACCAGTTTGCCCATATCAGTGCCCATGATGCCCACCAGAAACTGAGCGCGGGTGAAGCCCGTCTGGTGGATATTCGCGACCCGCAATCCTTTGAAGCGGCCCACGCGGTCGGCGCCTTCCACCTCACCAATGGCACGCTGGTGCGCTTTATGAATGAAGTGGATTTCGATACCCCGGTCATCGTGATGTGCTATCACGGCAACAGCAGTCAGGGGGCGGCCCAATACCTGCTGCAACAGGGTTATGACGAGGTCTACAGTCTGGATGGCGGCTTCGAGGCGTGGCGCCGGGAGTTTCCCATCGAGGCAGGCGAGGCATGATCCAGCTGCTGGTGCTCGACAACGCCCGCATGGCGCAGGCGCTGGTGGACTATCTGGCGACCCTGGGGATCTCCTGCGAGCTGACCCAGTCCGAGCTGGGGGTCACCATCTGGCTGGCGGACGAGCAGCGCCTCGCTCAGGCCCAGCTGGAGGTGAAGCGCTTTCTGGCCGAGCCGGGCCACCCGCGCTATATGGAGGCCTCCTGGCAATCCGGCCGCGCCGATGCTCGCATCGACTACAGCAAGGGGATGACGGATCCCATCACCGACTTCCTCCATCAGGCAGGGCCACTGACGCTGGTGGTCATCATCGCCTGTCTCGCCATCTACGGGATCGATGCCATCGGCCTGCCCATTTTTGATCAACTGGCATTCCACCCGACGCTGGCCCAGTTCACCGACTGGCAGGCGTGGCGCTATTTCACCCCCGCCCTGATCCACTTCTCGGTGCTCCATCTGGTGTTCAACTTGCTGTGGTGGTGGTATCTCGGCGGCCAGATCGAGCAGCGCCTCGGCAGCGGCAAGCTGCTGATCCTGCTGCTGGTGGGCGCCGCCCTGCCCAATATCGCCGAGTTCTTTGCCAGCGGCCCGCTGTTTGGCGGCCTCTCCGGCGTGGTCTATGCCCTGCTCGGCTACTGCTGGCTGCGCAGCAAGCTGCAACCGGCCTGTGGCCTGACTCTGCCACCGGCGCTGATGGGCTTTATGCTGTTCTGGATGGTGCTCGGCTTCTTCGACATGCTCGGCACCAGCACGGCCAATATTGCCCACCTGACCGGTCTGCTGGTCGGCCTGCTGCAAGGCTGGCTGGATCGCAACCACCAGCCGGGCTGATTTTTCAGCAGCCGCAGAAACGAGAACGCCGCCCCGAAGGGCGGCGTTTGCTTGCCAGCACAAATGGTAAAAAGCCGCCGCGATCTCGGCAAAGTGAGGGAATTGTCGGTAGAATGTCCGCCAACGCTTAAGGAGGACATCATGATCGACCCGAAGAAACTGGAAGAGATCGCCAAGCAGGTGCACAACTCCCTGCCGCCCGGCATTCGCAGCATGGGTGAAGAGGCCGAGAAGAAGATGCGTCAGGTACTGCAAGCCCAGCTGGGCAAGCTGGATCTGGTCAGCCGCGAAGAGTTCGACGTGCAGACCAAGGTGCTGCTGCGTACCCGTGAAAAACTGGCCGCCCTCGAAAGCAAGCTGGCTCAGCTCGAGCAGCAGATCGGCGCCAAAGGCGAATAACGAAAACCCCAGCTCGGCTGGGGTTTTTGCTTTGTATTGAACCTGTAAAAACCATCACACCTGAAGCAGATACCAGGCCCGCTTGCCGCGTGCCTTGGCCTCATACATGGCCCTGTCGGCCACCTCCAGCGCCTGCCGGAAGCTCAATGGCTCCTCCTCCCACAGGGCGATGCCGATACTCAGCCCCACCCGTTGCGGGCAACCGGGTTTGGGCACATAGCCGTGCATCCGGCTGATCAGGGCGTCAGCCAGTTGCGCCAGGCCATGGCTCGACACATCCCGGTGCAGATGCACCACAAACTCGTCGCCGCCGTAACGGCCACATAGCGCCGAGCCAGGCATAATAAGGCGCAGCCAATCCGCCATCTGCTGCAACACCAGATCGCCGCAGGCGTGCCCCAGCTGGTCGTTGATCCCCTTGAAATCATCCAGATCGATAAAGAGCAACGCCCCCGCACCTTGCGGCTGCAGCTGGGCAAACGCCTTGCCAAACCCCTGCCGGTTGAGCAAGCCGGTCAGTGCGTCGCTGTTGGCTCGCTCAGCCAATCGCTGCTCATAGGCCTTGCGCTGGGTGATATCGATATGGGAGCCCATGATCCGCAGCGGCTTGCCATCGCCATCCCGATCGACGACCCGTCCCCTATCCCACAGCCAGGTGACCTCGCCTTGCGGATTGATGGTGCGGTATTCGGCTTCATAGAAGGGGGTTTTCCCCTCAAGGTGGGCAAAGTAGCTGCCCATGGCATGGGCACGATCGTCGGGATGGAGCTTGGCGCTCCACTGATCGAAATGAGGGGCCATGTCACCGGCCTGAAAGTTCTGCAGATTGAAGACCCGCAGCTCGCCGGTAGGAATAGTGCCCTGCCAGAGACAGATGCCGGTGCCATCGAGGGCGGCATTGAGCTTCTCCTGCAACAGGCCATTTTCATGCTGCAAAGCGGCGATCTCTGCCTGCAAACGGGCTATTTCACCGCCATGAGGGGACGGGTTCAGCGTTGCGACCCGCTCGACAGAGCCGGTCTCTCCCCTGTCATCCTCCGCAGATGCCCTGCCCTCTTCACTCAACACTGCGCCTCCTTGTGCTTGCTCTATGGATGCTCTTGTCAATCCCCCACAAAGATGCCATCAGCTAGGCTCGATTAGTAGCCATTCATAGCCAAAATATTGAAAAATAATGGGATAACGCCGTGATAATCCAACCATTCGGTACGATCAGGTACTGCGGCAGCCACAAAAACAAAAGCCCCCGGCAAAACCGGGGGCTGCGTCATCCAGACGGGGATCCCGTCAGATAAATTCGTAGGCATCACCGAAGATGCGCTCCGGCTCGGCGCCGAGGATCTTGAACTCCTCACGCGCGGCACCCGCCATCTCGAAACGGCCGGCGACATAGATGTCGTAGTCGTGGAGGCTGACGAAATCATCCATGATCGCCTTGTGCACCAGTCCGCTCTTGCCGGTCCAGTCAGCCTCCGGCTCCTGCACCACCGGAATAAAGGTGAGCGGCGCATAGTCACGCTCCCACTGCTGCATCTGCTCCAGCTCATAGAGCCAGTGAGCCTGACGCACACCCCAGTAGAAGAACACCGGGCGCTTGCTGCCCGTGTCGATCAGGTACTCCAGAATGGAGCGGGCGTAAGAGAAACCGGTGCCGCCCGCCATCAGGATCAGCGGACGGGGGGATTCATCGCGCAGGAACGCCTTGCCAGCCGGCAATTCGACCTCGATCTCCCCCTGCTCGCGCATGCGGGCCAGCACCTGACCGGCGTAGGCGTTCTCGGGAGTGGCACCAATTTGCAGCTCCAGCACGCCCGGGCGGGTCGGCGAGTTGGCGATGGAGAAGGGGCGCTTGTCCGAATCGCTCATCACCACCAGCAGATACTGGCCCGGCTTGAAGCTGATCGCTTGCTGCGGCGTCAGGGCCACATGCCAGATGGTGTCGACATATTCGCGCAGTTCCTCTACGCGGCATTTGATACGTTGCATTCTTGTCCTTGTGGCGGGCTCGCTCGGCCCGCTTCGCTCATTGTTTCACTATGGAGTGACGACCAGCAGCCCTGGCCCCGTCAGTCGAGAATACTCAAATCAGTGCGGATCGCATCACTTTTTGCAGCAAAGCTGTCATGTTTGCCTCATCCGAGGATATTTAGCTCATCCCAGATGGCATCAACCTTCTGCTTCACCGCCTCATCCTGCACTATGGGCTGACCCCACTCCCGATTGGTCTCGCCCGGCCACTTGTTGGTAGCATCCAGCCCCATCTTGGAACCGAGGCCGGAGACCGGCGAGGCGAAGTCCAGATAGTCGATCGGGGTGTGCTCGATCAAGGTGGTGTCCCGTGCCGGGTCCATCCGGGTGGTGATGGCCCAGATCACATCCTTCCAGTCGCGGGCATTGACGTCATCGTCACACACCACCACGAACTTGGTGTACATGAACTGGCGCAGGAAGGACCAGACCCCCAGCATCACCCGCTTGGCGTGGCCCGGGTAGCGTTTCTTGATGGTCACCACCGCCATCCGGTAGGAGCACCCCTCCGGCGGCAGATAGAAGTCCACAATCTCGGGGAACTGCTTCTGCAGCAGCGGCACGAACACCTCGTTCAGCGCCAGACCCAGTACCGCCGGTTCATCGGGCGGACGGCCGGTGTAGGTGCTGTGATAGATGGCATCGCGCCGCTTGGTGATGTGGGTGATGGTGAAGACCGGGAACTCGTCCACCTCGTTGTAGTAACCGGTGTGGTCGCCATAGGGCCCTTCCGGCGCCATCTCACCCGGCTCAAGATAGCCTTCCAGCACAATCTCGGCGCTGGCGGGCACCTCCAGATCGCAGCTGATGGCCTTGATCACCTCGGTACGGCTGCCACGTAGCAGACCGGCAAAGGCATATTCGGAGAGGGTATCCGGCACCGGCGTCACCGCGCCGAGAATGGTCGCCGGATCGGCTCCGAGTGCCACCACCACCGGGAATCGCTCACCGGGGTGGGCCTCCTGCCACTCGCGAAAATCGATGGCACCGCCACGGTGATCGAGCCAGCGCATGATCAGCTTGTTTTTGGCGATCTTCTGCTGGCGATAGATGCCGAGGTTCTGCCGCTTCTTGTAGGGGCCACGGGTGATGGTGAGGCCCCAGGTGACCAGCGGCGCCACATCGCCGGGCCAGCAGTGCTGGATCGGGATCTGGTCGAGATCAACCGCATCGCCCTCCTGCAGCACCTGCTGGCAGGGCGCGGAAGAGAGGCGTTTGGTCGGCATGTTGAGCACCTGCTTGAAGATCGGCAGCTTCTCCATCAGCTCCTTGAATCCCTTGGGCGGCTCGGGCTCCTTGAGATAGGAGAGCCAGACCCCGACCTGACGCAAGGCGCCCACATCGGGCTGGCCCATGCCCATGGCAACCCGATCCGGGGTACCGAACAGGTTGGTCAGCACCGGCATGGTGTAGCCTTTGGGATTTTCGAACAGCAGAGCCGGGCCACCCGCACGCAGGGTGCGATCGCTGATCTCGGTCATCTCCAGATAGGGATCTATCTCGCGGGTGATCCGCTTGAGTTGTCCGTTTTGTTCCAGCTGCGCGATGAAATCACGCAAATCCTTGTATTTCATGCAAGTTCCCAACCGGGTTCAGGAGGTCACGCATTATAACCCTGGCTGCCCATCGGGTGTACCCGAATCGGGTAGCAGACTCGGTGCAATGGGTGGCACGTCACGCTGGCCGAGGCGTCTGGCCAGCGCAGAGAGCAGCTGGGGCTCGTCCACCTCCATCAACAGACCGGCCACCAGCGCCCCGTATTGACGGTTGGAGAGTTCCGCCAGCAGGTATTTCTGGGCTTGCGGCGGCAAGGGGGAGAGTGCGCTCAGTTGGCGCAGGGCGGCTCCCTTCAATCCCTCATTGCCACTGGCGGCAATCAGCAAATCACTGGCAGCACTGCCGTGATGGAAGCGGTTGATGGTAGAGAGTGCACGCAGCGCATCCTGATCTGCCGGCCGCCGCCACAGCATGCTATAGAGCGCCGGTTCCCCGGTGCGCTGCAACAGATGGAACAACAGGTGATTATCGGGCAGATAGATATTCTGGCTGGCCAGCGCTTGCGCCTCCCGCATCCAGATCGGTTGCGGCAAGGTATCGAGGGCCAGCAACAGGGCTTGCTGCTGCATGGCGAGATCGGGGTTACTGCTGTAGTAGATGGACTTTAGCTGGAAGCTGCCCTGGGCAAGCTGCTGCCGATAGCGCTGCATCAGTGATTGCAGCTGCCACTCCCCCAGCAACTGACGGGCCTGCGCGGCAAAATCATAGACAGGTTGCTGCACCAGAAAACCGTCGACCTGCTGCTCCATGAGCCACTCGGGGGCCTTGTCGGCCTGAGCCTCGACCCATTGTTGCAACGCAGGGGATGCAGGGGTGGTAGCTGGAATATCCCGCAGCAGCTGCAACAGCAGGAACTCCCGCCGCTCGCGACTCAGGGTCGCCAGCAGAGAGTCGATGGCTGCAAATTGCCCCTCCTGCAGACGGCCCGCCAGATAGCGCTGGTGAGTCTGCAACGTCTCGGCTGTCACCGCGACCGGTGCACTCTGCGCGCAGGCTGGCATTGCACTCAGCAACCCCAGCAATAACCAGAAAACAGGCTTCATGACGTCTCCATCCATGTGACATCGGGATCTCATACTACTAGGGCGACCGGAAAACAGATAAACAAAAACCGCGACCAGGGCCGCGGTTTCGTCATTTTCTGACCGGACTTACTTCTGCTGGCGCCGCATGGCGTCGAAGAACTCGTCGTTGGTCTTGGTCATCGCCAGCTTGTCGATTAGGAACTCGATACCGTCGATCTCGCCCATCGGGTGGACAATCTTGCGCAGGATCCACATCTTCTGCAGCTCGTCACCTGAGGTGAGCAGCTCTTCCTTACGGGTGCCTGAGCGGGTGATGTCGATAGCCGGGTAGACACGCTTCTCGGCAATCTTGCGCGAGAGGTGCAGTTCCATGTTGCCGGTACCCTTGAACTCTTCGTAGATAACCTCGTCCATTTTGGAACCGGTATCGATCAGCGCGGTGGCGATGATGGTCAGGCTGCCGCCCTCCTCAACATTACGCGCGGCGCCGAAGAAGCGCTTGGGACGGTGCAGGGCGTTGGCATCCACACCACCGGTCAGTACCTTGCCGGATGACGGGATAACGGTGTTGTAGGCGCGAGCCAGACGGGTGATGGAGTCCAGCAGGATCACCACATCTTTCTTGTGCTCGACCAGACGCTTGGCCTTCTCGATCACCATTTCGGCAACCTGAACGTGACGGGAAGCAGGTTCGTCAAAGGTGGAAGCGATCACTTCACCTTTCACCATGCGCTGCATCTCGGTCACCTCTTCCGGACGCTCGTCGATCAGCAGAACGATCAGTTCACAGTCCGGGTGGTTGTAGGCGATGCTCTGGGCGATGTTCTGCAGCAGCATGGTCTTACCGGCCTTGGGCGGCGCCACGATCAAGCCGCGCTGGCCTTTACCGATGGGGGAAGCCAGGTCCAGTACACGGGCGGTGATATCTTCGGTAGAGCCATTACCCCGTTCCATACGCAGACGTTCGTTGGCATGCAGGGGGGTAAGGTTTTCAAACAGGATCTTGTTGCGGGAGTTTTCCGGGCGGTCGTAGTTGACCTCGTTGACCTTGAGCAGTGCGAAGTAGCGTTCGCCCTCTTTCGGTGGCCGGATCTTGCCGGAGATGGTATCGCCGGTACGCAGGTTGAAACGGCGGATCTGGCTCGGGGAGACGTAGATATCGTCAGGGCCTGCCAGATAGGAGCCGTCTGCACTGCGCAGGAAGCCGAAACCATCGGTCAGGATTTCCAGCACACCGTCGCCAAAGATATCTTCACCACCCTTGGCGTGCGCCTTGAGGATTGCAAAAATAATATCTTTCTTGTGCGCCCGAGCCAGATTTTCCAACCCCATGGATTCGCCAAGCTTGACCAGCTCGGACACAGGAGTGTTCTTTAATTCAGTCAGATTCATAGTGGTGAAAGTCTGTAAGCAAGGATTGAAATGAGGAGACAGTCTGCTGGATTGATGCTGATCGGATTTGATTGCCAGGCTGTGGTTAGCAAAGAGTCAGGCAAAAAGGTTAGCAAACGAGCGATAAACTAGCACCAATCGGGATGAGCGTCTAGGTGATAAAACACAAGGAGCGCATTATTGCAATGCGCTCCTCTTTAATTATTACAGGTTGCCGTCCAGGAACTCTTTCAGCTGAGTCTTGGACAGTGCACCGACCTTGGTCGCTGCCACTTCGCCATTCTTGAACAGCAAGAGGGTCGGGATACCACGAATGCCGTACTTGGGCGGAGTATCAGAGTTATGGTCGATGTTCAGTTTGGCTACGGTCACGCGACCTTCGTACTCTTGGGCAACTTCTTCCAGGATCGGGGCAATCATCTTGCACGGACCACACCACTCGGCCCAGAAGTCGACCAGAACGGCGCCATCGGCTTTGATTACATCTGCCTCGAAGCTGGCATCGCTCAGCTGAACAATCTTGTCACTCATCTCCAACTCCAGTCAGTAATTAAGGCTTTATTGACATATCAACAAAGGCAATAGTTGCCCTATTTGAAATGATCCTGTTTATTATTGCAAGCCTAACCTGATAACCTACCGCCATGAGCAAAACACACTTAACGACCGACAAATTCGCCCAAATGGGCCTCGAACCCGAAGTTCTGGCTGGTCTGGAATCAAAGGGATTTCACTATTGCACGCCCATCCAGGCACTGTCTCTGCCACTGCTGGTAGAAGGTCATGACCTCGCCGGTCAGGCCCAGACAGGAACCGGCAAGACCATTGCCTTCCTGGCCGCAACATTCAACTATTTGCTGACTCACCCGCTGACCAAGCCCCGTCTGGTTAACCAACCCAGAGCCATCATCATGGCACCCACCCGGGAACTGGCAGTACAGATCTATAACGATGCCGACAGCATCGCCGCTTCTACCGGCCTGAAACTCGGCCTCGCCTACGGTGGCGAAGGTTACGACAAGCAGCTGGCCGTGCTGGAGCAGGGCGTCGACATCCTGATCGGCACCACCGGCCGCATCATCGACTACTTCAAGTCCAAGGTGATCGATCTGAGCAACATTCAGGTCGTGGTACTGGACGAAGCGGATCGCATGTTCGATCTGGGCTTCATCAAGGACATCCGCTTCCTGTTCCGCCGCATGCCGCCCGCGACCGAGCGTCTGAGCATGCTGTTTTCCGCAACCCTCTCCCTGCGTGTGCAGGAGCTGGCCTACGAACACATGAACCACCCGGAACATGTGCAGGTAGAGCCGGAGCAGATGACCGGCGTGCGGATCAAGGAGGAGCTGTTCTACCCCTCCAATGAAGACAAGATGTTGCTGCTGCTCTCCCTGATGGAAGAGGAGTGGCCGGAAAAAGCGATCGTCTTCGCCAACACCAAGCATGTCTGTGAAGACGTTCACGCCTGGCTGGAGAATGACGGCCACCGCGTCGGTCTGCTAACCGGTGACGTGCCGCAGAAGAAGCGGATGAAGATCCTCGAGGATTTCACCAAGGGTGCGCTCGATATTCTGGTCGCCACCGACGTGGCCGCCCGTGGTCTGCACATCCCTGACGTGACCCACGTCTTCAACTATGACCTGCCCGACGACGCCGAAGACTATGTACACCGTATCGGTCGTACCGGTCGTGCCGGCAAGAGCGGTCACTCCATCAGCCTGGCCTGTGAAGACTATGCCTTCAACCTGCCGGCCATCGAGGAGTACATCCACCACGCCATTCCGGTCAGCAAATATGATCGCGAAGCGCTGCTGGATGACGTGACCCCGCCGAAACGGGTGTTCCGCAACCGTCAGCCGGTGAACCGCAACATGCGGGATCGTCAGGGCGGTGGCAACAGCAACAACCGTCGTCGTCCGCCGCGCAAGAGCTAAGGACAGGCCCGTTGCACAACTCGCCTCTCTATGCCGCTATCGACCTCGGCTCCAACAGCTTTCATATGCTGGTGGTGCGCGAGGTCGCCGGTGCCCTGCGCACCGTCGCCAAGGTCAAGCGCAAGGTTCGCCTCGCAGCCGGGCTCGATCCGGAATTTCGTCTCAGCCGTGCCGCCATGGAGCGGGGCTGGGACTGTTTGCGTCTCTTCTCCGAACAGTTGCAGGACATTCCGGCCGACAACATCCGGGTGGTGGGCACCGCAACCTTGCGGCTTGCCACCAACGTCGACGATTTCCTCAGCGAAGCGGAACGGGTACTCAACCACAGCATAGAGATCATCTCGGGCGAGGAAGAGGCCAAGACCATCTATGAAGGGGTCTCCTGGACCTCCGCCGGGGAAGGCAACCGGCTGGTGATCGACATCGGCGGTGCCAGCACCGAACTGGTGATCGGCGAACATAGCGAAGCAAAACTGCTCAACAGCCTGCACATGGGCTGCGTCACCTGGCTCAACAATCACTTTGGTGATGGTGAGCTCTCCGAAGCTCGTTTCGAGCAGGCGATTGCCGCCGCCAAGGCGGTGCTGGAGAAGGTGGCGGAAGATTACCGCGCCCTCGGCTGGCGCACCTGCGTCGGCGCCTCCGGCACGGTACAGGCGCTGCAAGAGATCATGCTGGCGCAAGGGAAGAGCGAGCGGGTCACCCTGCCGAAGTTGCAGGAGCTGATGGGTCAGGCCATCGCCTGCGGCAAGCTCGACCGGCTGCAACTGGAAGGGCTGGCGGCCGAACGGCTGACCGTGTTCCCCTCCGGCCTCGCCATCCTGATCGCCATCTTCGAAACCCTCGATATCGAGAGCATGACGCTGGCGGGTGGCGCCCTGCGCGAAGGACTGATCTACGGTCTGCTGGGCAACAATCACGACTGTGATGCCCGGGATCGCACCGCCGACAGCCTGATCAGCCGCTATCAGCTGGATAAAGAGCACGCCGAACGGGTGCGCGATACCGCCGTCGAGGCGTTCAACCAGCTGCAACCGGCCTGGCGACTCTCCAAACGCTACGGTCGCCCGATCTTGCGTTATGCCGCCCTGCTGCACGAGATCGGCCTCTGTATCGAATACAAGAAGGCGCCGCAACACGCCGCCTACATCATCGACAACATCGACATGCCGGGCTTTACCCCTGCGCAAAAGAAGCTGTTGTCGGCCCTGCTGTTCAACCAGCGGGACGAATTCAAGCTGGAACCGCTGGAGAAACAGGGTGCAGTCACCGGTCGTCAGGCGATCCGCCTGGCCCGTATCCTGCGCATCGCGCTGATCCTCTGCATGCGCCGCACCCAGGGCACAGTGCCCAGCTTCACCCTGCAGGCAGAAGAGGAGTCACTGACCCTGACCCTGCCCAAGGGCTGGATGGATGAACACTACCTGCGCGCCAGCGAGCTGCGCTTGGAAGTGGAGCGCCAGCAGAAGATGGGCTGGCCGACCCGCGTACAGGAAG
The DNA here is from genome assembly GCF_040908505.1 of Aeromonas sp. R1-2. Taxonomy (NCBI): domain Bacteria; kingdom Pseudomonadati; phylum Pseudomonadota; class Gammaproteobacteria; order Aeromonadales; family Aeromonadaceae; genus Aeromonas; species Aeromonas sp. R1-2. Next base: position 45,890 of record NZ_JBFODU010000030.1, read on the forward strand.
CCTGACTCAGCAACCTGCCTGTTTTGGAGCCGATCATGCCGGATTATCAACCCATCAGCTGCGATCTCTACGACTGGCTCGAAATTGCTGCCAGCTGGCAACTGCCGGTAACCCTCACCAGCCACGATGGTCACCAGCGGGATGACAAGATCCGCACTATCGAAGCCAGCGAAGGGGTCGAGTATCTGCTGCTGCACAGTGGCGAGCGGCTCAGTCTGGCAGAACTGGCGACCCTGCGCCTGAACTGGCAAGGGGAAGAGAAGCTGATCCGCTTCGCGCCAACCAACTGAATCCAATACGAAAAAGGAGGGCCAACATGACGTTGGCCCTCCTTTTTTGCATCCGCAACTCGCACCGGCCGTTAACTCGCCGCCAGCGCCGCCATCACATAGACATCGAAGCGGTTGCTCTTGGTCTCGATAGCCATGCTGGGCTTCTGTTCATTGAGCCAGCCGGCGTAGTCGGGGCGTTTCACCACCACCCGCTTGTTCGCCATCTTGAGCGCGGCAGGCAGCAGGGCATCCGCATCAAGATCCGGCCCCACCAGCGACTGGAACACCCGCATCTCCTTTTTCACCAGCGCCGACTTCTGCTTGTGGGGGAACATGGGGTCGAGGTAGATCACCTCGGGCCGCTCCGGCAGCGCCAGCAGATTGTCCACCGCCGGGCCTTGCAGCAGGTGCATCCGCTCGCTGACCCAGGGGCCAATCTCGGGATCCTGTGCCGCCCGCGCCAGCCCATCCTGCAACAGAGCGGCCACCACAGGGCTGCGTTCGATCAGGGTCACCTTGCAACCGAGGGAGGCGAGCACGAAGGCATCGCGCCCCAGACCGGCAGTGGCATCCACCACGGTCGGTGTGGCACCGGCCTTGAGCCCCACCGCCTTGGCGATGGACTGGCCCCGACCTCCGCCAAACTTGCGGCGATGCGCCACCGCCCCTTCCACGAAGTCCACATAGACAGCACCCAGCTTGGGCTCATCCAGCTTGCGCAGCTCCAGTCTCTCTTCAGTCAGTACCAGCGCAAACGGAGCCGGAAACTCCACGTCGGCAAGGCGTAAACGCAGGGCGTCGAGCTCGCCATCACGGGCGGGGACTTCACTGAAAACCTGAATATGGGGCATAGGGGACAGACTCATGGCACGTACAGAAGCGGCCATGATAACAGAAGCGGTGGATCAGCTCACGACAGTGAGGTTCATCCCCTGACGGTTGAGAGCGAGGTAATCGATGAGATCGTCATAGGCCAGCGGGCGGCTGAGCAGATAACCCTGGGTGAAGGCGCACCCCTTCTGGCAGAGGAAGTTGAGCTGCTCGCGGGTCTCTACCCCCTCGATCACCACCTGCATGCCGAGGTTGTGCACTATGTTGATGATGCCATCGAGCAGCATCCGATCCTGCTCGTTGAAGGGGATATGGCGCACGAAGGAGCGGTCGATCTTGACCAGATCAACAGGGAAGGTGCGCAGATAGTTGAGGGCCGAGTAGCCGGTACCGAAATCGTCGATGGCCAGCTTGCAGCCCGCCTCGCGCAGGGCATCGATCCGCACCCTGTGCTGATCGCTGCTCTCCATCAGCAGAGATTCGGTGATTTCGATGACGATGTCGGCAGGATCGAGTCCGAAATGCTGGATCACCTTGAGCCACTCGCTCGCCTCTGGGTCGATGGTCTGGAACTCCATGGTGGAACGGTTGATCGACATCTGCAGATCCGAGAAGCCGGATTGCTGCAACCGCGCCAGATCCCGGCACGACTGCCACAATACCAGCGCCCCCAGCCCCTGAATCAGACCTGCCTCTTCCGCCAGCGGAATGAACTCGGCAGGGGAGACCTGTCCCCAGTGGGGGTGATACCAGCGCACCAGCGCCTCCAGCTTGGCGACCCGTCCGCTGCGATTGTCCCAGATGGGCTGGTAGGCCATGGTCAGCTGCTCCAGCTTGATCGCTTCGGCCAGATCCTGCTGCATCTGGTGGCGCTGGCGCACCTCTTCCCGCATGGATGAGCAGTAGGCACCGAGCAACCTTCCCTGCCGCTTGGCCGCAAACAGCGCCTGTTCGGCGTTGCGCAGCAGCTCGTCGCTCTCGCTGCCATCAACCGGGCAGAGGGTCATGCCGATGGTCGCGGTCACGTAGAGATGCTGGTTGGCCAGCATAAAGGGGCGGGCGAAGCTGCCGATCACCTGCTTGGCAAACACCTCGGCCTGACGGCGGGTGACGATGCCGGGCACCAGGAACGCGAACTCATCGCCACCAATGCGGGCCACCAAATCTTCGGTGCGCACCCGGCTCACCAGTCGATCCGACACCTCCCGCAGCAGGGCATCGCCAGCATGGTGATCCATGCTGTTGTTGACCGCCTTGAAGTTGTTGAGGTCGAGCACCATGAGCGCGAAGCGCTCGCCCCGCTCGCAGAAGCGGGTGAGGCAGCGGCCAAACAACCAGCGGTTGGGCAGGCTGGTAAGGTTGTCGTAGTTGGCCTGGGTCGCGATCTTCTGCTCGGCCACCTTGGTCTGGGAAAGATCGCTGAAAATGGCGATATATTGCTGAATTTTGCCAGCTTCGCGCAGGGTGCTGATCATCAGCTGCTGCGGATAGAGCTTGCCGTTCTTGCGCTTGTTCCACACCTCGCCACGCCACACCCCCACCCGCTCCAGCGCATGGTACATGTCGGCATAGAAGGTCTGATCGTGCAGCCCGGACTTGAGCATGCTGGGACGTTGGCCCCGCACCTCATCGCTGCTGTAGCCGGTGATCTGCTCGAAGGCCGGGTTGACCGAGATGATGCGGCTGTCGGCATCGCACACCAGAATCGCTTCGGAGAGGTTGTCGTAGACCCGGTGGGAGAGCTTGAGCTGCTCCGCATGGCGCTTGAGGGGATCGATATTCTCCAGCAGCACCATCAGGTAGTCCGGCTGCTGCTGCTCGTCGCGGATCAGGGTGACAGTCACCCGTCCCCACAGGATCTCGCCCCCCTTGCAGAAGTAGCGCTTCTCCTGGGTGAAACTGCTGCGCTCGCCGCGCCGGATCTCTTCGTAGCACTCAAGGCTGCGCTGCCAATCCTCCGGGTGATTGATGTCGGAGATAGAGCGATGAAGCAGCTCGTCGAGGGGATAACCCAACATCTTCTCTATGGCCGGGTTGGCCCAGAGAATGCGGCCGGTGAGATCGAGCTTGCCGATCCCCACCGGGGCCTGAAACAGCATGCTCTGCAGCACATGGGGTGTATCAGGCAAGAGTTGCGGCAACTGGCGTTGCAGCATCAGCGCCAGTTCGCGACCGGCCAGCGGCCCCAGCAACCGGAGCAGCCCCATCACCTTGGTCATATTGGCCTGCGGCTGACGATAGAGCAGGCAGCAGATGCCTATGGTCTCGCCATCCGCATCCTTGAGGGCGATCCCGGCGTAGGCCTGGGCTTGCCACGCATCGGCAAGCGGCATCGCGGGGAACAGCTGCAACAGACGATCGCTGAACCAGGCTTCCCCCTCCTGCCAGGTAATGGCATCGGGAGAATCAGTGATTGGCAGCGTCAGGGTATCGGGGTCAAGAGAGGAGGGATGGGCAGCCTGAACCGTCAGGTGGGTAACATTTGATTCCCTGCTGGCGATCAGGACGACATCAGCCATCACAGCAGCGGCGATTTCACTCACAAAGGTATCGAAATATCCCTGGCCGCTCGAATGAGCCAGACTTGAGATGATTTGATAGACGGAATCGAGTGCTCGCCTCATGGCAAGTGGCTTTCTCTCCTTGTAGGTTAGAACACGACTCTACTGAAGAGCCGTGGGCAGTGCAAATATGCAATCAGCAAGATATTAAAAAGCCTTGAAAAAAGGGACCAAAAGGTCCCTTTTTGTCGCAGAAATCACGACTCGATCCCACTATGCCGCAAAACAGTGTACCTGGTTGAAGCTCACACAGGCAGCGGGTCAGGAATCTCAGGCGGCGATCCCGCTGTGTCGCAACAGCGCATCCACCTTGGGCTCACGACCACGGAAGGCTCGGAACAGCTCCATCGGCTCCTTCGAGCCCCCCTTCTCCAGAATATTCTTCAGGAAGGATTGGCCGGTCGCCGGGTTGAAGATCCCCTCCTCCTCGAAGCGGGAGAAGGCATCGGCAGAGAGCACTTCGGCCCACTTGTAGCTGTAGTAGCCCGCCGCATAGCCACCCGCGAAGATGTGGGAGAAGCTGTGCTGGAAGCGGTTGAACGCTGGCGGCGTCATCACGGCTACCTGACTGCGCACCTCATCCAGCAGCGCCGGGAGCTGTGCCGGATTGGCCGGATCAAACTCCTGATGGAGACGGAAGTCGAACAGGGCGAACTCCAGCTGACGCAGCATCTGCATGGCCGCCTGGAAGTTGCGGGCGGTCAGCATCTTCTCCAGCAGATCGGCAGGCAGCGGCTCGCCGGTCTCGTAGTGGCCGGAGATAAAGGCCAGCGCCTCGGACTCCCAGCACCAGTTCTCGAGGAACTGGCTCGGCAGCTCCACCGCATCCCACGCCACGCCGTTGATACCAGCGACACCGGCCACATCGATGCGGGTCAGCATGTGGTGAATGCCGTGGCCAAACTCGTGGAACAGGGTGACCACTTCGTTGTGGGTGAACAGCGCAGGCTTGCCATCCACCGGGCCGTTGAAGTTGCAGGTCAGGTAGGCCACCGGTTTTTGCAGCGAGCCATCCTGACGGTAGCGACGACCCAGACAGACATCCATCCAGGCCCCGCCCTGCTTGTGCTCGCGGGCATAGAGGTCTAGATAGAAGCTGCCGCGCAGCTCGTCGTCGGCATCGAAGATATCGTAGAAGCGCACGTCCGGGTGCCAGGTGTCGATGCCGAGGCGCTCGCGCACCTTCATGCCGAACACCCGCTTCACCACTTCGAACAACCCCTTCACCACCTTGCTGGCGGGGAAGTAGGGGCGCAGCTGCTCATCGGAGATGGAGAACTTGTGCTGCTTGAGCTTCTCGGCGTAGTAGGCGAGATCCCAGGCTGCCAGCTCGGTCTGACCATGCTGATCGGCGGCGAAGGCGCGGATCTCCTCCAGCTCGGCCTTGCCTTGTGGCAGGGATTTGGCCGCCAGATCGGTGAGGAAGCTCACCACCTGTTCGGTCTTGTCCGCCATCTTGGTGGCCAGGGAGAGCTCGGCATAGTTGGCAAAGCCCAGCAGTTGAGCCAGTTCGCGGCGCAGGGTGAGCAGCTCGCTCATGATGGCGGAGTTGTCCCACTTGCCCGCATTGGGGCCCTGATCGGAGGCGCGGGTGGTGAAGGCCTCATACATCTCGGCGCGCAGCTCGCGGTTGTCGGCATACATCATCACCGGCAGGTAGGAAGGGATATCCAGCGTGAACAGCCACCCCTCTTTGCCTTTAAGTTCAGCCATCTGACGGGCAGCGGCACGCACGCTGTCGGGCAGACCGGCCAATTCGGCTTCATCGGCCACCAGCTTGTGCCAGCCCTGGGTCGCATCCAGCACGTTGTTGCTGAAACGGGAGGCCAGCTCGGAGAGGCGGGCCTGAATCTCGCCGTAACGCTGCTGCGCCTCGGCAGGCAGACCGATGCCGGAGAGGCGGAAGTCACGCAGGGTATTCTGGATCTCCTTGCGCTGGGCGCCGCTCAGCAGCGGGAAATCATCGCTCTGGGAGAGGGCCAGATAGGCCTGATAGAGCCCTTCATGCTGACCGACATAGGTCTGGAATTCGGAGAGCAACGGCAGGCAGGCGTCATGGGCCTCGCGCAGCGCTTCGCTGTTGAGTACGGAGTTGAGGTGGCTGACCGGTGACCAGATCCGTGACAGGCGGTCATTTACCTCTTCCAGCGGGGCAATCAGGCTATCCCAGGTATGGGGATCACGCTGGGCCAGCACATCGCTGATCTTCTGCTTGCAGTCAGCAATCGCCTGAATCACGGCAGGCTGAACCTGCTCCGGCTTGATCTGGCTGAAAGGGGGCAGCGAATCCATTGTCAGCAAAGGGTTATTCATCCCGGTTACCTCTTGTTTGGTCTTGAACAGACCGCTTTAGCAGCTCTGTATGGCTTTCTAACATGTGGCCAAGCCACGCAATAATCAAGCGGGAATCCGCCGCAACCCTGTACTTTTCCAGCCATTGCGACCCGGATCTCTGCCGTTGCTGCAGTTTTGCCATCAACAGCCAGTAACAGGATGAATATGTGGGCCTTTTTTGGCTCTTACCGCTACTTTCAAGGGGCAAAAAGTCGCCATTTACCGGCGCCACAGCTGCCAGCCAAGTACCGTCATGCTCAATCATGGAAACGGACCAAATGTGCTGACTGTAACAAATTATCAATATTTTTCAGTCAATTAGAATCAAAACCAGCTATTGATTAATTTATTTTCAAGCATCTATCATAGGCAACCTGCCATGCAGGTCACTTGATTCTCTGTGCTGCACAGAAATCGGGTGAAAAAGGCAAAGTGACCCGAAAGGGCGCGACGCAAAGCCACCGGTCTAAGGGAAAACACCTATGACAGCGGGGCTGCCCCCGGGGACGTCCGGTCACAACCGACGCCCCATTTGCACCGTACGGAGAGACGATGAACAAACTCAAATTATCCCTGCTTGGCTGCCTGCTCGGCATGGGCGCCCCCATGGCATATGCCACCAGTGCCGGTCAGGCGATGGTCAACCCCCAGTCCGGCGTAGTGGTCGGCTATTGGCACAACTGGTGTGACGGCTCGGGCTACAAGGGCGGTATCGCCCCCTGCGTCAAGCTCGATCAGGTCAACCCGCAATATAACGTGGTCGATGTCTCCTTCATGAAGGTGTATGGCAGCGATCCCATCCCCACCTTCAAACTCGACCCGGCCATCGGCATGAGCGAAAGCCAGTTTATCGAGCAGATCGCCGAGCTGAACCGTCAGGGCCGTGCCGTGCTGCTGGCGCTGGGCGGTGCCGATGCGCACATCGAGCTGCGCAAGGGTCAGGAGCAGGCCTTTGCCGACGAGATCATCCGTCTGGTGGAGACCTATGGCTTCGACGGGCTGGATATCGACCTGGAACAGGCCGCCATCACTGCCGCCGACAACCAGACCGTGATCCCGGCGGCCCTGCGTCTGGTCAAGGATCACTACCGCGCCCAGGGGAAAAACTTCCTCATCACCATGGCGCCGGAGTTCCCCTATCTGACCCAGACTGGCGCCTACATCCCCTATATCCGCAATCTGGAAGGCTACTACGACTGGATCAACCCTCAGTTCTACAACCAGGGTGGCGACGGTATCTACATCGATGGCATCGGCTGGATTGCCCAGAACAACGATGCCCTGAAAGAAGAGTTCATCTACTACATGGCGGATTCGCTGAGCAACGGAACCCGCGGCTTCTACAAGATCCCCCATGACAAGCTGGTGTTCGGCATTCCGACCAACATCGACGCCGCCGCCACCGGCTATGTGCAGGATCCGCAGAAGCTCTACAACGCCTTCAACCGCCTGAAGAGCGAGGGGCAACCGCTGCGTGGCGTGATGACCTGGTCCATCAACTGGGACATGGGCCGCAACGCCGCCGGTCAGTCCTACAACGAATCCTTCATCAAGAGCTACGGCCCCTTCATCCACGATCAGGAGATCACGCCCCCGGTCGACAACGGCAAGCCGGTGTTCAGCGGCTTGAGCGATACCCGCATCAAGCAGGGTACTGCCTTTGATCCGCTGGCCGGTGTCAGCGCCAACGACAAGGAAGATGGCGACCTGACTGGCCAAATCCAGGTGGAAGGCTCGGTAGAGAGCCAGCGCATCGGCCTCTACCCCCTCACCTACAAGGTGAGCGATCGCGACAACAACGTCACCGAGCAGGTACGTACCATCGAGGTCTACAGCATGAAGCCGGTGTTCAGCGGCGTCACCGACACCACGCTGGAACTGGGTACCCCCTTCGATCCGATGACAGGCGTCAGCGCCCATGATGAAGAAGATGGCGACCTGACCGCCCAAATCAAGGTCAGCGGCAACGTCGACAGCAGCAAGGTCGGCCGCTACACCCTCACCTATCAGGTGAGCGACAGCGCCGGTCAGCAGGTAACCCAGCAGCGCAACGTGACCGTCAGGGAGCAAGGCGCCGTCTGTGAAAACAGCTGGGATGCCAAGATGGTCTACGTGGGCGGCGACATCGTCAGCCACAACGGCAAGAACTGGCTGGCAGGCTGGTGGACCCAGAACGAAGAGCCGGGTACCACAGGTGACTGGGGCGTCTGGCGCGTACAGGGCGACAGCGACTGCGGCGGCACAACGCCCCCCGCCGAAGGCAGCAGCGACTTCACCGTCAGCGCCATGGCGAGCGAGTACACCATAGTCAACGGTCAGGTCAGCATCCGCTTCAACCTGACCACCGCCAACCCGGTACAGATCACCGCAACTCTGGAGCAGAGCGGCCACAGCCACGGTACCACCAGCAGCCAGGTGAACGGCACCAGCACCCTGGTACTGCAGGGCAGCAACGTCACCGATGGCAGCTACGAAGTGGTCATCACCGGTCTGGCGGACGGCCAGCAGCCGGTAGTACAGCGCTTCCCGGTTGCGCTGACCGAAGAGAGCAGCGGGGGTGGCGAAGGTGACTACCCGGCCTACGCCCCCAACACCGGCTATCAGGCCGGTGATCGGGTCAGCAATGCCGGTGGCAACTACGAGTGCAAACCCTGGCCCTACAGTGGCTGGTGTGGTGGCTCGACCAGCCACTATGCGCCGGGTACCGGCAGCGCCTGGAGCGATGCCTGGATCAAGCTCTGACCTTGCCCCAACCACTAACGGGGGCTGACAGGCCCCCGCCCATATCCTGCCCGTCGGCCATGCTGCCGATGGGCTGGATGCACTGACCCGGACGGGTTAGCCCCTCTCTTTTACATGCTTGCCAACCACCCAAAAACGTCCAACAACAACCAAGATAAGGAAATCACCATGCCAAGAACCACCAAGCTTGCCACCCTGCTCGGTCTGCTGCTGTCGGCCCATGTCGTGGCCGATGAGCGCGAACAAGCCTATTTCAAACAAACCTATCAGGAGCACTACGAGCAGATGACGGCGCGCCTCGCCGCGCTGCACCAGAGTGCGGCTGACGAGCAGAACGTGATCATCAAGGATGGCAAGCGCCACCTTGCCATCAACGGCCTGCTCTACCCGCTGACGGCGGATAACCACATCCTGTTCGATCTGCCCAAACCCCACTTTTTCGACGAAACAGCCATTCGTAACGTCTTTGATTTCTTCGATGAGGAGTGGGAGCTGACCTGGTACGACGGTGGGGTCGTCGCGGTCAACAAACGCTTTGGCAACTATGACTACGGCAACGGCTGTCTGCTGGAGTACTTCCCCCACGGCCAGATCCAGAATGGCGAACGCACCCGGGTGGTGATGGAGACCAGCTCCTGCAGCGTCAACTCGTTTGCCACCTCGCTGCAATATCTGGACAAAGGCGAGGAGCTGACGGCCGACCAGCTGGGGCTGGACGCCAGCCTGATCACGGCGGTCGAGCGCTATCAGGATCGGCTCTATGTCAGCCAGAACGGCAATCCGGGCCATGTGGCCATTATCGATATCCCGAGCCGCCAGCAGATTGGCGAGATCCGCGGCACCGCAACCGGCAGTGCCACGGCCTACAACCAGGTCAGTGAACTGTTTGTCCGCAACAACCTGCTCTACGTGGTCTCGCGCTACTCGCACCGGGTCGATATCTTCGATCTGGCCGATGAACATCGCCATGTCACCACCCTGGGAACCGGTCGGGATTCCGGCAGCAACAGCCTGCACCGCGCCCAGGCCGTCTTTGCCAATCAGGATTACGTGCTGGTGGCCGATGCGCTGAGCGAGATCAAGGTCTACCGCCAGCAGGATGTGACGCCGGAGAACAGCCTCAAGACCCCCATCGCCGGTCGGCTCGCCTTTGAAGGAAAATACAGCCACCGTCTGGTGCAGCTCCATCAGGTGGGTGACTATCTCCTGGCCCATACCGCCGGCAAAAACTACTACATCTATGACTTGCGCAAACTGGCTGATGCCATCGCCAGCAACACCCCGTTGGCGCCTGAGCAGGTGATCGCAGACAGCAATCTGCAAAAAATCGACATGGATGGCGATCGGCTGGTGGTGAACTTCAAGGACTGCATCGAGTGGCATGATGCCGATACCCTGATCGCCAACGACTTTCAGTTCAAGAACCCGACCTTTACTGTCTGGGAGATCAACCAGCAGCCTGTGGCGGCGCTGAAAGATCTCCAGCTGGCGGGCTCGGCGCTTGTCACCGCCAACGAACGCGGCCTGGGTTTCAACCAGCTGCTGAGCAAGGAGATCAGCTTCACGGCCGACGAGCAGTTGCCTGCTCGCCCGCTGATCTTCGATCAGCTGATGCCGGCCGCAGTCAGCTACATACTGCGCAATGACGAACCCTACGAGGTGCTGATCGATCGCGCCCAGCGTTCGGTCAACATCAATTCGCTGGTCAAGACCGAGCTGCTAGATAACGACACGGTGCGCATCACCAACTATGCCGCCAGAGAGCTGCATGACATCAATATCGAGTCACGCCTGAACGGTATCAACAAGTGGCTGATCCTGGGCCAGCTCGATCGCCTGCCCGCCTATGCCCAAATCACCCTGCCACTGACCGCCTTTGGCGAACAGGGCCGCTTCAACAGCGCCAGCCGCGATGGTGTGTTTGATCTCAACAACCTGCTCGACAACAGCATCAATCTGCCCGCCCAGTTCGAGCACAGGTTCAGTTCCAACTCGGATCCGTTTGCCCAGAAGCTGGCACGCCTCAAGCCAAGCTGGAACGTGCGTTTCGCCACCAACACCAGCGGCTCCTGGCGCCCCATCAATGCCCTCTACGCCCGCGAGTGGCTGATCATCGCCACCAACCTGGCCTACATGGTCTCGACCAAGGAGTTCAAACACGTCTGGTACAACTTCAAGGCGGTGAACGGCTACGAGATGTTCGGCAATGGCGGTAACAGCTATGTGCCAAACGGGATCTTTACGGCGGCCGATTATGACTACTACTACCACAGCCTGATGAAGCGTCCCTACCTCAACCTGGGGATCACCGCCATGGGGGGCGGGCTGGGGAGTGGTGGCATCACCGGGGTCGATACCTTTAACTTTGTCAGCCACTACTACGGCGGCTGGGGCATCATTGCCCACGAATTTGGCCACGGCTTCGATGGGAAGTCCTACAGCCATGAGAGCGCGTTTGCCCGTGGCAGCCACGGCTGGCATCCCCTGATGACGGGCATGGCCAACTACCATATCCGCAAGGGCGACCTGCCCTATCTGGACGATGATCTCAACGGCTTCCACAAGCCGGAAAACGACATCTATCGCTACAACTCGGTCAGCCAGGGGGCTCGCAAGCACCGCGCTGACAGCCACATGTACTATACCGACCACTACTTCATGCAATTCTCCACCATGCCGCAAGGCTGGGTAGCCAACGGCAGCGACTTCAGTGCCGGGCAGCTGGCGGCCCTGAACAATCAGGAGCGACTGCTGATGGGCTGGATCCCCAAGGAGTCGGAGAAAGGCAATCTCTGCCGGTTCACCTTCCAGGATGGCGAGCAGTACTACGGCTACGTCGAACAGCGGGCTGATGGTCTGCTCTGTGATGCCGGATCCCTGATCCGTTATCGTCAGCCCGATGGCCAGTTTGTGCCGCTGGTCTCGGCCATCAACCAGTTTGACTGGCTGTCACTCCACCACAAGGGCAAGCTGGATCAGCCAGTGCTGCACCAGAATGGTCGCCAGCTCTGCTACAAGAATGTGGCGGGCTTTTACGGTATCGGCTTCGTCAATGACAACAAACAGTGCACCCAGTTGCCCAACGTCTATCAGACCAATGGCAAGCACTGGCTGACCAGCTCCGGCTGGACCGGTCTGACCTACCTGAGCGGAGACTTCATCCTGCCCACTACCGGTAGCAGCAGTGACTTCACCGTCACCGACCTGGCGTCTGAATATTCCATCGTTAACGGCGCGCTCAATCTGGGCCTGACGCTGACCACCGCCAACCCGGTGACCATCACCGCGACCCTGTTGCAGGATGGCAATCCGGTCGCCACCGGCAGCGCCCTGATCGATGGTCAGGGTTCCCTGCAGCTGACGCAGTCGGGCCTAGCGGCCGGCAGTTACGAGCTGTTGCTGGCGGGCATGGCTGAGGGGAGCAAGCAGGGCTTCGAGCGCCGCTTCACCCTGGCATTGGTGGAACAGGCTCCGGGTGGTGACAGTGACGGTGGTAACGGCAGCTACCCGGCCTATGTTGCGGGCACCGCTTATCAGAGTGGCGAACGGGTCAGCAATAACGGTGGCAACTACGAGTGCAAACCCTGGCCCTACAGCGGCTGGTGTGGCAGCTCGACCAGCCACTATGCACCGGGTACCGGCAGCCACTGGAGCGATGCCTGGACCAAGCTGTAATCAGCCGCTCGTGACCAAAAAAGAGCCATAACGACAGAGGGGGAGCCATCGGCTCCCCCTCTCGTTTTTCTCTTCAACCCGGCTTAACGGGCATCTTCCTTCAACCACTGCGCCACGCGCTTGGCGAAGTAGGTGAGAATGCCATCGGCACCGGCCCGCTTGAAGCAGAGCAGGGACTCCATGATGGTCTCCTTCTCTTTCAGCCAGCCGTTCTGGATCGCCGCCATGTGCATGGCGTACTCGCCGCTGACCTGATAGGCGAAAGTCGGCACGCCGAACTGATCCTTCACCTGACGAACCACGTCCAGATAGGGCATGCCCGGCTTGACCATCACGCTGTCGGCCCCTTCCTGAATATCCAGCGCCACTTCGTGCAGGGCTTCGTTACTGTTGGCCGGATCCATCTGATAGGTGGCCTTGTTGCTCTTGCCGAGGTTGCCGGCAGAGCCAACCGCATCGCGGAATGGGCCGTAGTAGCAGGAAGCGTACTTGGCCGAGTAGGCCATGATCTGAGTGTTGATGAAGCCATTCTCTTCCAGCGCAGCGCGGATGGCGCCGATGCGGCCATCCATCATGTCGGACGGCGCGACTATATCGACCCCGGCTTCGGCGTGGGAGAGTGCCTGCTTGATCAGGATCTCGGTGGTGATGTCGTTCAGCACATAGCCTTCGTCATCGATAATGCCGTCCTGCCCGTGGGTGGTGAACGGATCGAGCGCCACGTCGGTGATGACCCCCAGCTCCGGGAAGCGGGCCTTGAGGGCACGCACGGTGCGCTGGGCCAGCCCGTTCGGGTTGTAGGCCTCTTCCGCCATCAGGCTCTTGCTCTCCAGCGGGGTTACCGGGAACAGGGCAATAGCAGGTACGCCCAGCTCCACCAGTTCAGCGGCCTCCTCCAGCAGCAGATCGATGGAAAGACGCTCCACCCCCGGCATGGAGGGAACGGCTTCCCGACGGTTCTCCCCCTCCAGCACGAACACCGGATAGATGAGATCGTTGACGGTCAGTACGTTCTCGCGCACCAGACGACGGCTGAAATCATGTTTGCGCAGACGGCGCAGGCGGCGGCCCGGAAAGGCGCCCGGAAGAGTTGTAGCCATGAATCACTCCTGGAGAGGAAGTTGGAAGAACGCGGCGGAGGTGGCCCGGGTATGGGCCAGCAAGGCCTCGGGCGCTTCACCACGACAGGCCGCCACCACCTGGGCGATGTGCGGCAAAAAAGCAGGTTCGTTGCGTTTCGGGCGCGGTTTCAGATCCCGCGGCACCAGATAGGGGGCATCGGTCTCGATCATCAGCCGACCGGCCGGAATACGCGCTACCTGTTCGCGCAGCAGCTGACCACGGCGCTCGTCGCAGAGCCAGCCGGTCACCCCGATATGCAGCCCCAGCGCCACACACTCGTCCAGCTCCTCATCGGAGCCGGTGAAGCAGTGCAGCACGGCTCCCGGTAGTTTCGGCAACCAGGGACGGAGGATCTCGATAAAACGGGCGTGCGCATCGCGGCAGTGGAGAAACACCGGCATCCCGAGCTCGGCGGCCAGTGCCAGCTGGGCGTCGAATACCGCATCCTGCACCGGACGGGGGGAGAAGTCGCGGTTGTAGTCGAGGCCGCACTCGCCAATAGCCACCACCTGCGGCAAGGCTGCCAGCTCGCGCAAGGCGGGCAGGGTCGCCTCATCGACACTCTTGGCATCGTGAGGGTGTACCCCGGCGGTGGAGAAGCAGTAGCCCGGCCAGCGGGCGGCCAACTCGGCGCTCTCGCGGCTGCCAGCCAGATCGGTACCGGTGAGGATCAGCGCTTCCACTCCGGCGGCGCGGGCACGGGCCACCAGCTCAGCCTGCTCGCCGGCGAACTGGCTGCTGGTCAGGTTTAAACCGATATCGATCATGGGATGAGACGTTCCGAACAAAAGGAATACATATCAGGTATTTGAAAACCATCTACCGAATGGGGTCTTACCATACGCCTCGAACGGGAGCATGAAAAGAGGAAGGGAGCCTCAGCTCCCCTCGTTCTGCTATTCCTGCGGACTTCGTCATCCTCTCGCCGTCCGGCAAACAGGTGACGAACAGAGCCTCAGCTCTCCACATCCGGTTGTTCCTGTTGCTCTTCATCCTCTTTCTTCACGTAGAAGCGGGCGAAGAACAGACCTATCTCCCACAGCGCCCACATCGGAATGGCGAGCAGGGTCTGGGAGAAGACATCAGGCGGCGTCAGCAGCATGCCGACCACAAACACCCCGACAACGACGTAGGGACGTTTCTCCTTCAGGTTTTGCGGCGTGGTCACGCCGGTCCAGCAGAGCAGTATGGTGGCCACCGGAATTTCGAACGCCACCCCGAACGCGAAGAACAGGGTCAGTACGAAGTCCAGATAGCTGGCGATATCGGTCGCCACCGTCACCCCTGCGGGTGCGGTGCTGGTGAAGAAACCGAACACCAGCGGGAACACCACGTAGTAGGCGAACGCCATCCCCGCATAGAACAGCAGGGCACTGGAGACCACCAGCGGCATGATGAGCCGCCGTTCGTGCTGGTACAGGCCGGGGGCGATAAAGGCCCAGGCCTGATAGAGCAGATAGGGGATCGCCACGAAGAAGGAGACCACCAGCGTCAGCTTGATCGGCGTCAGGAAGGGGGTCGCCACATCCGTCGCGATCATGCTGGTCCCTTCCGGCAGCTGGCTGAGCAGCGGCTGGGCCACGAAGTCGTAGATGTTGTTGGAGAAGTAGATCAGCGCCAGAAACACCACGAGGATGGCGGTAATGGAGCGCAGCAAGCGGGTTCTCAGCTCAACCAGATGGCTGATCAGGGGTTGTTCGGCCTGACTCATGGCTTCACCTCCCCTTTTACTGCGGAGTCGCTGACCGGCACCGGCTCGCTCTCCCGCTGGCTGTTAACCGGCGGCACGTCGTGGCTCAGTTGCACCGCAGGCTCCACCGGCGTGGCAGGCTCCGCCTGGGCGACCGGCTCGGGGCGCGGCGGACGGATCTCGTTCTCCACCTGATAGGGGCGATTGACCGACTGGGCCGCCGCCTTGAGCTGTTCGATGGACTCCTGCAGCTCGGGGCTCAGGTTGCTCATCTGCAACTGTTCGGCCTTCTTGAGGTCGTTATGCAGCTCTTGCAACTTGAGCTCCTGCTCCAGCTCGGACTTGACCGAGTTCGCGGTCGAACGAATGAGGCGGATCCAGTGGGTAGCCGTGCGGATGGCAACCGGCAGCCGCTCGGGCCCCAGTACCACCAGTGCTACCACACCGATAACGACCAGCTCCCAAAAACCGATATCGAACATGGCTTAGGCCTGGTCTTTGTCTTTCTGTTTGGCGGTCTCACTGCTCTGAGTGGCCGCTTCGTTCAGCTGTTTCGGGGGAAACTCGGCATCTTTCTGCTCGGCCTTGGCATCAGCCGGCTCGTCGGAGAGGGCTTTCTTGAACCCTTTGACCGCCGCGCCCAGATCACCGCCAATGCCGCGCAGTTTCTTGGTACCGAACAGCAGCACGACGATGACTGCAATGATCAACAATTGCCAAATACTGATACCACCCATGATTTTCTCTCCAGAACAGGCGCCTGACGGCGCGGTTGTTGATTAATGGGAACGGGTTCGCAACCAGCCGACCAGCCAGCAGAGTGCTGCACCGGCGAGACTGGCTTGTCCCCACTCAATGTGTTGTTTTTGGGTCAGCAAGAATACACCCGCCAATAGCAGGCTGGCTCCAACCCCTAAGAGGTAGCGGGCCTGCCCCTGCCGACGGCTGTGACGGCGGAACTCGGCAAACATCTGGTCGAAATGACGCTGCTGATGACGGGTCTGGCGCAGGGTCTCATAGACCAGCTCCGGCAGCTCCGGCAGCTTCTCTGCCCAGAATGGCGCCTTCTCCTTGATAGCGTTCAATACCGACTTGGGCCCGACCTGTTCGTGCATCCAGTTTTCGAGGAACGGCTTGGCGGTCTGCCACAAATCGAGCTGCGGGTAGAGCTGACGCCCCAACCCTTCCACATAGAGCAGGGTCTTTTGCAGCAGCACCAATTGCGGCTGCACCGTCATATGGAAGCGACGCGCGGTGTTGAACAGGTTGAGCAGCACGTGACCGAACGAAATTTCGGAGAGCGGCTTCTCGAAGATGGGCTCCAGCACGGTGCGGATGGCAAACTCGAACTCGTCCACCTTGGTGTCTGCCGGTACCCAGCCCGACTCCACATGCAGCTCCGCCACCCGACGATAGTCTCGGTTGAAGAAGGCGAGGAAGTTCTCCGCCAGATAGCGTTTGTCTTCCCGATTGAGGGTACCGACGATGCCGCAGTCGATGCCGATCCAGAGCGGGTTTTCCGGATGTTCGTAAGAGACGAAGATGTTGCCCGGGTGCATATCGGCGTGGAAGAAGCTGTCGCGGAACACCTGGGTGAAGAAGACCTCGACCCCGCGCTCGGCCAGCAGCTTCATGTTGGTGCCGTTGGCTTCCAGCGCAGGAATGTCGGAGACCGGAATACCGTAGATGCGCTCCATCACCAGCACCTGCTCGCGGCAGAGGTCGGTGATGATTTCAGGCACATAGAGCGCCTCGGAGCCGGTGAAGTTGCGGCGTAGCTGGATGGCGTTGGCCGCTTCGCGCATCAGATTCAGCTCGTCGAGGATGGTCTTGCGATACTCCTCCACCACCTCGATGGGGCGCAGCCGCGCGCTCTGGGGCACGAAGCGGGCCACCAGACGGGCCAGCGCCTGCATCAACCGCAGGTCGGCCTCGATGACTGGCTCGATGTCGGGACGGATCACCTTGATGACGATCTCGCGGCCACTCTCCTTCAGGCGGGCGGTATGCACCTGCGCGATGGAGGCCGACGCCAGCGGCGTCTCGTCAAAGTCATCGAACAGGGTTTCGATGGGACAACCCAGGCTCAGCTCGATCTGCTGGCGCGCCGCCTGACCACAGAAGGGGGGCACCCTGTCCTGCAGCAGGGCCAGCTCCTCGGCGATATCCGGCGGCAACAGGTCGCGGCGGGTCGAGAGCATCTGGCCAAACTTGATGAAGATGGGGCCAAGAGCCTCGAAGGCGAGGCGGATGCGGGCTCCGCGGCTGAGATCCGGTTGCCTGTTCTTGAGCCAGAACAGGGAGCGACGGGCCAGACGACCCGGCCAGGGTTGATAGCGGGCGGGCACCAGCTCGTCGATGCCCTGCTCCAGCAGGATGGTGATGATGCGATAGAGGCGTTTGAACTCCTTCGGGGTCATCAGGTCACCTGCTGTTCGAAGCGGGCCAGCCGCAGTTCGACGGCCTTGAGCTGCTGGGCCAGCACCTCGACGTCATCGTTGAAACTCGCCACTTCCAGTGGGCCGGGGGCGAGGCGGGCCTCTTCGGTCAGATATTCCGCCAGCTGGCTGCGGGTGCGGCACAGTTCGCGGCCGACCAGACGACGCGCCTGACGGGCACCGCTGAACAGGGTGTGGGCTAGCACGTCGCCGGTATAGCGCGACAGCTCCTCCTCCCAGTCGATATCCAGCTCACCCAGCAGCACGCTGAATGCCTGCACCAGCTGGGGATCACCGCTCAGATCCAGCTTCTCCTCACGGATATAGCGGGTCAGAGCGGACGGGTCTTTCAGCAGACCGAGGGCGGTCAGCGACAGGCTAAGCACCGCATCGGCCTCCCCTTCATGCTGGGCCAGCACATCCAGCCGACGCTCGGAGAAGACAAACCAGAGCGGCTTGAGTTCACGCAGCTCCAGCTTGAGCACCTTGCCCACCAGTTTGCGCAGCCGCTCCGGACTCTGTTTGTCCAGCACCAGCAACTGGTTGAGGCTGGTTTCGATCACCGCGGTGACCATGGCATCCATCGGCATAGGCAACCTTAAAACTTGTAACCGCGGTGCAGGGCGACCACACCCTGAGTCAGATTGAAGTACTCCACCTGCTCGAAACCGACATTTTCCATCATGCCGGCCAGGGTCTGCTGATCCGGGTGCATACGAATAGACTCTGCCAGATATTTGTAGCTTTCACTGTCGTTCGCGACGATTTCGCCCATTTTCGGCAGCAGTTTGAAGGAGTAGAGGTCATAGAGCTTGGCGATCACTTCGCTGACCGGCTTGGAGAACTCCAGCACCAGCAGACGGCCACCCGGCTTGAGCACCCGGAACATGGAGGCGAGCGCCTTGTCCTTGTCGGTGACGTTGCGCAGGCCGAAGCCGATGGTGATGACGTCGAAGTGGTTATCCGGGAAGGGGAGCGCCTCGGCATTGGCCTGCACGTAGGAGACGTTGTTGGCGACCCCCAGATTGCGCAGCTTGTCGCGGCCCACTTTCAGCATGGAGTCGTTGATATCTGCCAGCACCACCTGACCGGTCTCGCCGACGATGCGGGAGAACTTGGCGGTCAAGTCACCGGTACCACCGGCCAGATCCAGCACCTTCTGGCCCTTGCGCACACCGGAGCAGTCGATGGTGAAGCGCTTCCACAGGCGGTGGATGCCGAACGACATCAGATCGTTCATCAGATCATACTTGGCTGCCACCGAATGGAAGACACCTGCTACCAGAGTTTCCTTCTCGGTCGCGGCCACGGTTTTAAAGCCAAAATGCGTTGTCGTTGCTTGTTCTGACATCCCTTAAACACCCATAGAGCAAAGAATGGCCGCCAGTTTACCAGAGCCACTGGCGTCCGGACACCTTAAACCCGGCTCGCAACCAACTGCATGCCCAGCACCACCATGGCCAGACAGAGGAAGAGATTGAGACCGATATTGAGCAGCGCTTTCAGATAGGCCCCATGTTGAGCCAGCACCACCGTATCGAGGGCAAAGGAAGAGAAAGTAGTCAGGGCTCCGAGGATCCCCACCATCAGCAGCGGTTTCATCGGGTGTTCTACCACATGACCGTGACTGATGAGGGCGAACGCCACCCCCATGATGAAAGAGCCCACCACGTTGACCACCAGAGTCCCGTAAGGAAAGTGGCGCCCCAGCAGCAAGGCCATCAGTTCGGCAATCCCAAAACGAAGGCAGGCGCCGATGGCGCCCCCTGCAGCAACATAGAACCAGGTTTGCATGGTGTCACTCCCTCAGGGTCAGGCCGCCATTATGTCGCAATGGCGGCCCTTGTGCCCAGAGGCGGAACTAATCGTCATCCAGCCTGATTGAAATCTCAGCGGCGAAAATCTATCGGCTCGGGCTCACCCAGCACGATTTCGGTCTGGGCCGGGCGGGTCTGGGCAATCACCTTGCCGTGACGAATTGAATAACGCACCGGCACCTGACGGCGCACCGCATCGAAGCCATTCTCGGCAGGCAGGATCAACAGGTTGGCCGGTTTGCCCACCTCGATACCATAACGATCCTGCACATTCAGGGTGCGGGCGCTGTGGCTGCTGATCAGCTTCAGACCGTCGTTAATCTGCTCGTAACCCATGATCTGGCAGACATGCAGCCCCATGTGCAGCACCTGCAACATGTTGGCAGTGCCCATGGGGTACCAGGGATCGAACACGTCGTCGTGACCGAAGCAGACGTTGATGTTCGCCTCCAGCATCTCCTTCACCCGGGTAATGCCGCGGCGTTTGGGATAGGTATCGAACCGCCCCTGCAGGTGAATGTTCACCAGCGGATTGGCCACAAAGTTGATGTCCGCCATCTTCAGCAGCCGGAACAGGCGGGAAGCATAAGCGCCGTTGTAAGAGTGCATGGCGGTGGTGTGACTGGCCGTCACCCGATGGCCGATACCCCGCTCGTAGGCCAGGGTGGCCAGCGTCTCGATAAAGCGGGACTGCTCGTCATCGATCTCATCGCAGTGCACATCGACCAGAACCTGATACTTCTCCGCAAGATCGAAGATGTAGTGCAGACTTTCGACCCCATATTCCCGGGTAAACTCGAAGTGGGGGATCGCGCCAATCACGTCGGCACCCAGCTTGAGCGCCTCCTCCAGCAGTGCCTTACCGTTGGGGTAGGAGAGAATCCCCTCCTGCGGGAAGGCGACGATCTGCAGCTCGACCCACTCCTTCATCTCCTCCCGCACCTCCAGCATCGCCTTGAGCGCCACCAGATTGGGGTCGGAGACATCGACGTGAGTACGCACAAACTGGATGCCGTTGGCGATCTGCCACTTCAGTGTCTGGATGGCGCGCTGCTTCACATCCTCATGGGTCAGCAGCGCCTTGCGCTCGGCCCAGCGCTCGATCCCCTCGAACAGAGTGCCGGAGAGATTCCAGCTCGGCTCGCCCGCTGTCTGGGTGGTATCGAGGTGAATGTGGGGTTCGATAAAGGGAGCGATCGCCAGACCGCCCTCCCCGTCCAGCACCCGACCGGCGACGGCATGTTCGTCATGGGGTTCGATGGCGGTGATGACCCCATCCTGACAGCGGATCTGCCACAGCCCTTCCCGATCGGCCAAACGAATATGTTGAATCAGCATTTGCTAGCTTCCTGTACCAGAACCGGCCGCTGGGTGAGGCGAACCAGAATGAAATAGGTGAAGGCGGCGCCCAATACCGCGTTGAGTGGCACTATGCCCGGCAGCCACTTGCCGACAGCCACCCCGACTGCCGTGGCAACCAGCGCCTGCCAGCGGACCGTCTCGAACTGCTGATCGGCAAATTGACGGTAACGCTCACGATTGAGCAGGAAATCCATGATGATAATGCCACCGATCGGCGGAATTGCCGTACTCAAAAAGGCCAGCCAGCCGACAAAATTGTTGTAAAGCCAGAGGGCGCAAGCCGTACCGATAAGGCCGTTGATCACGCTGAGCGGCTTGCTCTTGAGGCCGGTAATGTTGGCAAAACCGAGGCCGGAGGCATAGAGCGCGTTGTCGTTGGTGGTCCAGATATTGAGGCCCAGCACCAGAATGGCGGGGATCAGCAGTCCCTGCATCAGCATCACTTCCGAGATATCGGCCTGACCGGTCACGGCCGCACCGGCTGCGCCGAAGACGAACATCAGAGTGTTGCCCAAAAAAAACGCCACCATGGTAATCATGACGGCGCCCCAGGGTTTGCGACCAAAGCGAACAAAGTCGGCGGTCAGGGTTCCTGCACTGATAAAGGAACCAACCACCATGGTCAACGCCGTGGTGAACTCGATGGGATTGCTTGGTTGTACCTGCTGCAGTGCAGCCATGCCACCGGTCGAGGTCACCGCCAGCCAGACCGAGTAGCCGCCAAGCAGTGCAATGGCCGGTACGGCCACAAAGCTCAGCACCATCAGGGCGGAGATCCCGAAGTAGACGGTCACCGTCATCAACATGCCCGAAATGGCGATCAGCCAGTTCACATCTATGCCGGTCGCCTTCTGCACCGGCAGGGCAAACATCGCCACGCCCACGCCAAACCAGCCGACCTGAGTACCGCCCAGCAGCAGGGATGGCAGCCAGGAACCTTTGACGCCGAAGGAGTATCGCGCAAGCAGATGGGTAGAGAGGCCGGTTGAAGCACCGATATAACCGAGACAGGCGGTATAGATCCCCAGCAACAGGTTGCCAATCAGTACCGCCTTGATGAAGTCGTCAAACACCAGACCGGTACCCAGCGCACCACCGGTCCACATGCTGGCAGAGAAGAAGGTCAGGCCGAGCATCACCAGCATCAGCGACAGCACACCTTTACGCCCTTTGGCGGGTACCGCCCCCAAACAGTATTCGTTATCCTGCGCCATGCTCTCTCTCCACGTAATAGGCAAAACGCGCCGGATTTTACATGTAAAACGTTTTACGTCAATCAATCATGGTTAAATCTCTGGATAAAACCATCAATAGCAGTCAAATGAGTAACACATTAGGACTCAAACCAGCAGATAAACAGTGTCGGCTGCAAGCAGAAGGGGTTGCGGGAATAGGGAATGTAAGGGGATATCAAAAAATGACGGATGCAAAAAAGCCTCCCTTTTCAGGGAGGCTTTCTATTTAATGGTGCTGATACCCAGAATCGAACTGGGGACCTCATCCTTACCAAGGATGCGCTCTACCGACTGAGCCATATCAGCACACTAACCGGTAAAGACCACGCTGGGCGTAATCTTGAAATTGGGTGCCTGGCAGTGTCCTACTCTCGCATGGCGAATGCCACACTACCATCGGCGCTACCGCGTTTCACTTCTGAGTTCGGCATGGGATCAG
>NZ_JBFODU010000031.1:0-13498 GCF_040908505.1 Aeromonas sp. R1-2
GCGAGTAATCGCGCTGTGTCCGTTTCACACCTTGTCCCATCGGGTTCTCCATTTATTGGGGGGAAAGGTGTAAACCATATTCAGGACGGGACATGGCCAACAAAAAGGGCTCCTTGAAGGAGCCCTTTTCAATCACGGATGACGAGTTACTCTTCGTCGAAGCTACCGGCTGCGTTCAGCAGATCCGCCAGGTTCTGCTCCGCTTCATCAGCGGTCACCTGCGGGGTACCAACAGCACGAGCTGCGGCAGCACGCTGGTTGATCCGGCTGTGGTGGTAGGCAAAGCCGGTACCAGCCGGGATCAGACGACCCACGATGACGTTCTCTTTCAGACCACGCAGTTCATCACGCTTGCCACCTACGGCGGCTTCGGTCAGAACGCGAGTGGTTTCCTGGAAGGAAGCCGCGGAGATGAAGGACTCGGTGCTCAGAGATGCCTTGGTAATACCCATCAGTACATGACGGTAGGTCGCAGGGGTCTTGCCCTCGGCAACCAGCTTACGGTTGGCAATCTTCACACGAGCCACTTCAACCTGTTCGCCTTCGATCAGATCGGTATCGCCAGCGCTCAGGATCTCGCACTTGCGCAGCATCTGACGAACGATGACTTCGATGTGCTTGTCGTTGATCTTAACGCCTTGCAGACGGTAAACGTCCTGCACTTCGTTGGCGATGTAGTTGGCGACCGGGCTGATACCGCGCAGACGCAGGATGTCGTGAGCAGACTCAGGACCGTCCGCCAGCACTTCACCCTTCTCAACTTTTTCACCTTCGAACACGTTCAGGTTACGCCACTTCGGAATCATCTCTTCGTAGACGTTGCCACCATCGGTCGGGGTGATGACCAGACGGCGTTTGCCCTTGGTCTCTTTCCCGAAGGAGATGGTACCGGAGATCTCGGCCAGAATTGCCGGTTCCTTCGGTTGACGTGCTTCGAACAGATCCGCAACGCGCGGCAGACCACCGGTGATGTCCTTGGTACCGCCGGACTCTTGCGGGATACGCGCTACCGCGTCACCCACACCCACGTTGGCACCATCTTCAAGGTTCACGATCGCCTTGCCCGGCAGGAAGTACTGGGCGGCTACATCGGTACCCGGGATCATCACGTCTTTGCCGTTCAGGTCGACCAGTTTAACGGTCGGACGCATCTCTTTACCGGCGCTCGGACGCTCGTTGACATCCAGTACGACGATAGAAGAGAGACCGGTCAGCTCGTCGGTCTGACGAGTGATGGTCACACCATCGATCATGTGTTCGAACTGCAGGCGACCTGCCACTTCGGTGATGATCGGGTGGGTGTGCGGATCCCAGTTGGCAACGGTCTCGCCAGCGCTCACGGCCTGGCCATCCTTCACTTCCAGCACGGAACCGTAAGGCAGCTTGTGGCTTTCCTTGGTACGGCCCATGTCGTCCATGATGGTCAGTTCGGTAGAACGTGAGGTGATAACCAGTTTGTCATCGCTGTTGTGAACGAACTTGGCGTTCTGCAGCTTGATGGTACCTGTGTTCTTGACCTGGATGCTGCTTTCAGCAGCGGCACGAGATGCAGCACCACCGATGTGGAAAGTACGCATCGTCAGCTGGGTACCCGGTTCACCGATGGACTGGGCGGCGATAACACCGACAGCCTCACCCTTGTTAACCAGGTGACCACGGGCCAGATCACGGCCGTAGCAGTGAGCACAGTTACCGAAGTCGGTTTCACAGGTGATGGCAGAACGTACCTTCACACGGTCAACGGAGTTACGCTCCAGCAGGTCACACAGCTGCTCGTCGAGCAGGGTGTTGCGAGCGACCAGGATCTCGTCCTCGGTACCCGGCTTGATGACATCTTCTGCCACCACACGACCCAGCACGCGCTCACGCAGCGGCTCGACCACGTCGCCACCCTCGATCAGCGGAGTCATCCACAGACCGTCGGTAGTGCCGCAATCGTCCTCGGTGATCACCATGTCCTGCGCCACGTCTACCAGACGACGAGTCAGGTAACCGGAGTTCGCAGTCTTCAGTGCGGTATCCGCCAGACCCTTACGAGCACCGTGGGTAGAGATAAAGTACTGCAGTACGTTCAGACCTTCGCGGAAGTTCGCGATGATCGGGGTCTCGATGATGGAGCCATCCGGCTTGGCCATCAGGCCACGCATACCGGCCAGCTGACGGATCTGGGCGGCGGAACCACGCGCACCAGAGTCGGCCATCATAAAGATGCTGTTGAACGAGGCCTGCTCTTCTTCTTCACCCAGCGAGTTGACGTTACGCTCTTTGGACAAGTTCTCCATCATGGCCTTGGAGACGCGCTCGTTGGCGCTGGCCCAGATATCGATAACCTTGTTGTAACGCTCGCCCGCAGTCACCAGACCTGACAGGAACTGGTCCTGGATCTCGGCAACTTCGGCTTCGGCTGCCGCGATGATGTCTTTCTTGGCATCCGGGATGACCATGTCATCGATACCAACGGAAGCACCGGACAGGGCCGCGTAGTGGAAACCGGTATACATCAGCTGGTCAGCGAAGATAACGGTGTCCTTCAGGCCCTGCTTGCGATAGCAGGTATTCAGCAGACGGGAGATGAGCTTTTTGCCCAGCGCCTTGTTGGATACGCACTTGATCCAGTTCTGCGGATTGGCATCCAGATCAGCCTGTTCTGCAGCAGTCAGCACCTTCGGCTCGTCGATCAGGGCGTATTCCATGCCTTTCGGCAGGATCAGGCTCAGGATCGCACGACCAACGGTGGTGTTCTTCATCTCGGTGTGTTCACGCAGAGAACCGTCTTCCTGACGCAGGTATTCGGTAATGCGTACTTTCACACGAGCATGCAGATCGGCCAGACCGGCGCGATATACTTTCTCGGCTTCTTTCGGGCCGGCCAGCACCATACCTTCGCCTTTGGCGTTGATACGGGCACGGGTCATGTAGTACAGACCCAAGACCACGTCCTGAGAAGGAACGATGATCGGCTCACCGGAGGCAGGCGACAGGATGTTGTTGGTAGACATCATCAGCGCACGCGCTTCCAGCTGGGCTTCCAGGGTCAGCGGTACGTGGACCGCCATCTGGTCACCATCGAAGTCCGCGTTATACGCAGCACAAACCAGCGGGTGCAGCTGGATTGCCTTGCCTTCGACCAGAGTCGGTTCGAATGCCTGGATACCCAGACGGTGCAGAGTCGGTGCACGGTTCAGCAGAACCGGGTGTTCGCGGATCACTTCGTCCAGGATATCCCAAACGACAGCTTCCTCGCGCTCCACCATCTTCTTGGCGGCCTTGATAGTGGTCGCCAGACCGCGGGTTTCCAGCTTGCCATAGATGAACGGCTTGAACAGTTCCAGCGCCATCTTCTTCGGCAGACCGCACTGATGCAGACGCAGAGTCGGGCCTACGGTGATAACGGAACGACCGGAGTAGTCGACACGCTTACCGAGCAGGTTCTGACGGAAACGACCCTGCTTACCCTTGATCATATCGGCCAGGGATTTCAGCGGGCGCTTGTTGGAACCGGTGATGGCACGACCGCGACGGCCGTTATCCAGCAGCGCATCGACGGACTCTTGCAGCATACGCTTTTCGTTGCGCACGATGATGTCCGGAGCAGCCAGATCCAGCAGACGCTTCAAGCGGTTGTTACGGTTGATCACGCGACGGTACAGATCGTTCAGATCGGAAGTCGCGAAACGGCCGCCGTCCAGCGGTACCAGCGGACGCAGGTCCGGCGGCAGCACAGGCAGCACTGTCATGATCATCCACTCCGGCTTGTTGCCGGACTGCAGGAAAGCTTCCATCAGCTTCAGACGCTTGGTGGTCTTCTTGCGCTTGGTCTCGGAGTTGGTTTGATCCAGCTCCTCACGCATGGTTTTGACTTCACCTTCCAGATCGATAGCGCGCAGCAATGCCAGGATTGCTTCGGCACCCATCTTGGCGTCAAATTCGTCGCCCCACTCTTCCAGCGCATCCAGGTACTGCTCTTCAGAGAGCATCTGGCTGCGTTCGAGGTTGGTCATGCCCGGCTCGATTACGACGAAAGATTCGAAGTAGAGCACGCGCTCGATGTCGCGCAGGGTCATGTCCAGCAGCAGACCGATACGGGACGGCAGGGACTTCAGGAACCAGATGTGGGCAGTCGGGCTGGCAAGCTCGATGTGGCCCATACGCTCACGACGGACCTTGGTCTGGGTCACTTCAACGCCGCACTTCTCACAGATCACACCACGGTGTTTCAGGCGCTTGTACTTGCCGCACAGACACTCGTAGTCCTTCACCGGTCCGAAGATACGGGCGCAGAACAGACCATCACGCTCCGGCTTGAAAGTCCGGTAGTTGATGGTCTCAGGCTTTTTGACCTCACCGAATGACCAGGAGCGGATCATGTCAGGAGAGGCCAGACCGATCTTGATACTGTCAAACTCTTCGGTCTTGGTCTGAGCCTTCAAAAACTTGAGTAAGTCTTTCACGTGTTTCCCCTGTCAGGAGTCTAACCTCGGCGCCCCGGCTGCCAAAACAGCGGGGCGCCCACGTCAATTCTCGAACAATAAGAGCGAGCTCTTACTCTTCGTCCAGCTCGATGTTGATACCCAGAGAGCGGATTTCCTTCAGCAATACGTTGAAGGATTCGGGCATGCCCGGCTCCATACGGTGGTCGCCATCCACGATGTTCTTATACATCTTGGTACGGCCATTCACATCGTCAGACTTGACGGTCAGCATTTCCTGCAGGGTATATGCCGCACCGTAAGCCTCCAGGGCCCACACTTCCATCTCACCGAAACGCTGACCACCGAACTGAGCCTTACCACCCAGCGGCTGCTGGGTAACCAGGCTGTAAGAACCGGTAGAACGCGCGTGCATCTTGTCGTCGACCAAGTGGTTCAGCTTGAGCATGTACATGTAACCAACGGTTACTTTACGCTCGAAGCGGTTACCGGTACGGCCATCGAACAGATCAATCTGACCGGACTCCGGCAGATCGGCCAGCTTCAGCAGGGCTTTGATTTCGCGCTCTTTGGCACCATCAAACACTGGAGTAGCAACCGGCAGACCCTTACGCAGGTTACCCACCAGGGTACGTACGTCGTCGTCAGACAGTTCGGCGATGTTCACTTGCTGGGTGTCCTTCTCGCCTAGGTCATAGACCTGTTGCAGGAAGTTGCGCATCTCGTGCAGCTCGCGCTGCTCTTTGACCATGCGATCGATCTTCTCGCCGATACCCTTGGCCGCAAGGCCCAGGTGCACTTCGAGGATCTGACCGATGTTCATACGGGATGGTACGCCCAACGGGTTCAGTACGATGTCGACCGGACGGCCGAACTCGTCATGAGGCATATCCTCGACCGGACAGATCTTGGAGATAACACCCTTGTTACCGTGACGGCCCGCCATCTTGTCACCCGGCTGGATGCGACGCTTGACTGCCAGATAAACCTTGACGATTTTCAGTACGCCCGGCGCCAGATCATCACCCTGGATAATCTTGCGACGCTTGTTCTCGAATTTCTTGTCGAACTCGGCTTTCAGCTCAACGTGCTGTTCAGCGATCTGTTCCAGTTCGGTCTGCTTGCCTTCGTCTTCGATGGCCAGTTCAAACCACTTGGAGCGATCGAGCTTGTTCAGACGATCTTCGCTGTAACCGGCGGCCAGCAGCAGGTTGCGGGAGCGGCCGAAAATGCCGTCTTCCAGGATCTTGAACTCTTCGGTCAAGTCCTTCTTCGCTTCCTTCAGCTGCATCTCTTCGATTTCTTTGGCGCGCTTGTCTTTTTCCACGCCATCGCGGGTAAAGACTTGCACGTCAACCACGGTACCGTACACACCGTTCGGTACACGCAGGGAGGAGTCCTTCACATCGGACGCCTTCTCACCGAAGATGGCGCGCAGCAGCTTCTCTTCCGGCGTCAGCTGGGTTTCACCTTTCGGGGTTACCTTACCGACCAGAATGTCGCCGCCCTTCACTTCGGCACCCACGTAGACGATACCGGACTCGTCCAGCTTGGACAGAGCGGCTTCACCCACGTTCGGGATGTCAGCAGTGATCTCTTCCGGACCCAGCTTGGTGTCACGGGAGATACAGGCCAGTTCCTGGATATGGATGGTGGTCAGGCGATCTTCCTGAACAACACGCTCGTTCACCAGGATCGAGTCTTCGAAGTTGTAACCGTTCCACGGCATGAACGCGACGCGCATGTTCTGACCCAGCGCCAGTTCACCCAGATCGGTGGACGGGCCGTCAGCCAGTACGTCGCCAGCCATGACCGGCTCACCCAACATCACGCAAGGACGCTGGTTGATACAGGTGTTCTGGTTGGAACGGGTGTATTTGGTCAGGTTGTAGATGTCGATACCGGCTTCGCCTGGCATCAGCTCATCTTCATTGACCTTCAGGACGATACGGGAGGCATCGACATAGTCGATTACGCCGCCACGCTTGGCCACTACGGTTACACCGGAGTCAACGGCCACAGCGCGTTCCATACCGGTACCTACCAGCGGCTTGTCAGCACGCAGAGTCGGTACAGCCTGACGTTGCATGTTTGAACCCATCAATGCGCGGTTCGCGTCATCGTGTTCCAGGAACGGGATCAGAGCTGCTGCCACAGATACGATCTGCTGCGGGCTCACGTCCATATACTGGATCTGGTCGGCGTTCATAAAGGTGGATTCACCTTTGTGACGGCACGGGATCAATTCATCTTTCAGACGGCCATCTTCGGTGGTCGCGGCGTTAGCCTGTGCGATCACGTACTTGCCTTCTTCAATAGCAGACAGGTAGTCCACTTCGTCGGTGATCACACCGTCAATGACCTTGCGGTACGGGGTCTCGAGGAAACCGTACTCGTTGGTACGAGAGTACACGGACAGAGAGTTGATCAGACCGATGTTCGGACCTTCAGGAGTCTCGATGGGGCACAGACGACCGTAGTGAGTCGGGTGTACGTCTCGGACTTCAAAGCCGGCACGCTCACGAGTCAAACCGCCCGGGCCCAGCGCGGAGATACGACGCTTGTGGGTCACTTCGGAGAGCGGGTTGTTCTGGTCCATAAACTGGGACAGCTGGCTGGAACCAAAGAACTCTTTGACTGCGGCGGAGATCGGCTTGGCGTTGATCAGATCCTGCGGCATCAGGGTGTCCAGGTCGCCCAGGGAGAGACGCTCCTTGACCGCACGCTCGACACGCACCAGACCGACGCGGAACTGGTTTTCAGCCATTTCACCGACAGAACGAATACGACGGTTACCCAAGTGGTCGATATCATCCACTTCGTCGTTACCGTTACGGATGTCGATCAGGCGCTTCATCACATCGACGATGTCGTCTTTGGTCAGTACACCTGCGCCAGTCTCGTCTTCACGACCCAGACGGCGGTTGAACTTCATCCGACCTACGGTAGACAGGTCGTAACGCTCGGCGGAGAAGAACAGGTTTTCGAACAGCTGTTCTGCAGCTTCGCGAGTAGGCGGCTCGCCCGGACGCATCATGCGATAGATCTCGACCAGCGCTTCCAAACGGTTGGAGCTGGAGTCGACACGCAGGGTCTCGGACATGTAGGCACCGTGATCCAGTTCGTTGGTGAACAGAACCTCGAAATGCTTGAAGCCGGCTTGGGACAGGTTGGCGATCGCTTCCAGGCTCAGCGCCTGGTTGGCGGTCACGACCATCTCGCCAGTTTGCGGATGTGCGTAGTCCTTGGCAGCAACTTTGCCAACAACATACTCAACCGGTACCTCAATCTGGGTAACGGCGTCTTTTTCCAACTGACGGATGTGACGCGCAGTCACACGACGACCGGTCTCAACCACCACGGCGCCATTGGCCACGATGTCAAAGGTCGCAGTTTCACCACGCAGACGCTCCGGCACCAGATCCATCATCAACTTGCCATCTTTTACTTCAAAACCGATGGTCTCGAAGAAGGTGGCCAGAATTTGTTCGGAAGTGAAGTCCAGGGCGCGCAGAATAATGGATGCTGGCAGTTTGCGACGACGGTCGATACGGACAAACAGGTTGTCTTTCGCATCGAACTCGAAGTCCAGCCAGGAGCCACGGTAGGGGATAACGCGAGCGTTATACAGTACCTTACCGGATGAATGAGTTTTGCCTTTATCGTGGTCGAAGAAGACGCCCGGGCTACGGTGCAGCTGGGAGACGATAACCCGCTCGGTACCATTGATAACAAAGGTGCCGTTCTCGGTCATGAGCGGAATTTCGCCCATGTATACTTCTTGTTCCTTGATGTCTTTGACGGTGCCGGCAGCTGCTTCACGGTCGTACAGAACCATACGAAGCTTGACACGCAGCGGCGCGGAGTAGGTCACTCCACGGATCTGGCATTCTTTTACGTCAAATACCGGCTCACCCAGGCGATAGCTGACATACTGAAGCTCAGCACTACCGGAGTAACTGGTGATCGGGAAAACGCTACGGAAAGCGGCCTCTAGGCCATATTCACCTTCCGGGTCAGCCTCGATGAACTGCTTGAAGGAGTCCAGCTGAATGGACAACAGATAAGGCGTGTCCAGTACCTGGTCTCGCTTACCGAAGTCCTTACGAATGCGTTTTTTTTCGGTATAAGAGTAAACCATAGGGTTCCTCAGCTCGCTGATAAGTGACCCACTCTGTCCCGCGGGACAGCTCTGTCTCAACACCGTTTTGTGTTGGCCCGGACGAAAGAAGACAGTCCGGATTGCTGGTGCACCGAGAGTCGTAAACGGTGTGAAATGCTCTCAGTCTACAGCGCAAAAAGGCTGGTGAACAAAAATTCACCAGCCCTAGCCTGTTTTATCAGGCTAATCTACATAAATGCAGATTATTTGATCTCAACAGAAGCACCGGCAGCTTCCAGCTCTTTCTTCAGAGCTTCAGCTTCGTCCTTGGACACGCCTTCCTTCAGGTTAGCCGGAGCAGCTTCTACCAGATCTTTGGCTTCTTTCAGGCCCAGACCGGTAGCGCCACGAACGGCTTTGATAACGGCAACTTTGTTGGCGCCAGCAGCAGTCAGAACTACGTCGAACTCGGTCTTCTCTTCTACTGCTTCAGCAGCAGCCGGGCCAGCCATTACGGCAGCAGCGGCAGAAACACCGAACTTCTCTTCCATAGCTTCGATCAGCTCAACAACTTCCATTACGGACATGGAAGCAACGGCTTCGATGATTTGGTCTTTAGTGATAGACATGACAAAAATTCCTGATGTTGAATAAACTCAAACAGCCTAAATAGGCGAGAATCAAGCAGCAGCTTGTTTCTGGTCGCGAACAGCAGCGATAGTACGAACCAGCTTGCCAGCAGAGGCTTCTTTCATAGTCGCCATCAACTTCGCAATTGCTTCTTCGTAAGTCGGCAGCGTGGCCAGACGATCAATTTGTGCTGCGGCGATAAACTCACCGTTAAAAGCGCCAGCCTTGATTTCGAACTTTTGGTTCGCTTTGGCAAACTCTTTGAACAGACGAGCAGCAGCGCCCGGGTGTTCGTTAGAGAAAGCAATCAAGGTAGGACCGGTAAATGCGTCGTTCAGGCACTCGTATTCGGTACCTTCTACCGCGCGACGCAGCAGGGTGTTACGCACAACGCGCATGTACACACCGGCTTCACGAGCGGTTTTACGCAGGACGGTCATCTTGTCTACAGTTACACCGCGAGAATCGGCAACAACTGCAGAAAGAGCGCCTTTGGCAGCTTCGTTGACTTCAGCAACAATTGCCTTTTTGTCTTCGAGTCCCAATGCCATTGGCTTAACTCCTGGATTGAATCCGGGTCTATTGACCCAGTACTGACACATCCCCCCTACCTTTACAACAGAGGGGAACGATGCGGTAGCAGGATTCCAGAAGAGAAAGAATCTTTCTCGCTGGGTTTCCGGCACCGTCTACGCAGGAAACATTAAGGCTTTGCAGCCTCCTGCGGTCTTGGACGGAGGTCGAAACCCCCAACCAATCAAGGCGCAAAATTATAGATTAAATTTTGCGCCTTGTAAAACCCATCAATTAGGCCTGAGCTTCCAGAGAAGCTTGGTCTACGGCAACACCGGCACCCATGGTGGTGGAGATGCTGACTTTCTTGATGAATTGACCTTTGGCGGAAGAGGGCTTGCCTTTTTTCAGGGCAACCAGCAGAGCTTCCAAGTTTTCTTTCAGCTGAACTTCGTTGAAAGAAACCTTACCCAGAGTGGTATGGATGATACCATTCTTGTCGTTACGGTAACGAACCTGACCAGCCTTGGCGTTCTTGACAGCTTCGGCAACGTTAGGAGTTACAGTACCAACTTTCGGGTTCGGCATCAGGCCGCGCGGGCCCAGGATTTGACCCAGTTGACCAACAACGCGCATGGCATCCGGGGATGCGATAACTACGTCGAAGTTCATCTCGCCTTTCTTAACCAGATCGGCCAGGTCATCCATACCTACCAGGTCAGCACCGGCAGCTTTAGCTGCTTCGGCGTTGGCACCTTGGGTAAATACGGCAACGCGTACATCACGACCGGTACCGTGCGGCAGTACAGTAGCACCACGTACGTTCTGGTCAGATTTACGAGCGTCGATACCCAGGTTGACAGCAACGTCAACGCTTTCAACGAACTTGGCGGTAGCCAGTTCTTTCAGCAGGGCAATGGCTTCGTTGATGGAGTACTCTTTGGTACCGTCAACTTTTTCGCGAATAACGCGCATACGCTTGGAAAGTTTAGCCATTGTCTTAATCCTCCACTACCAGACCCATGGAACGAGCGGAGCCTGCGATGCAACGTACTTTTGCATCCAGATCGGCACCAGTCATATCCGGCTCTTTGGTCTTGGCGATTTCTTGCAGCTGGGCAACGGTCACCTTACCAACCTTGTCTTTGTTCGGCTTGGAAGAACCAGACTTGATGCCAGCAGCTTTCTTCAGCAGGAAGGAAGCAGGCGGAGTCTTGGTTTCGAAGGTGAAGGAACGGTCGCTGTAAACGGTGATCACGACCGGAGTCGGTGAACCTTTTTCCAGCTTCTCTGTACGAGCGTTGAACGCCTTACAGAATTCCATGATGTTAACACCGTGTTGACCCAGTGCAGGACCAACGGGAGGAGACGGGTTGGCTGCACCAGCAGCAACCTGCAGCTTGATATAAGCTGTGACTTTCTTAGCCATTAGGAAAATACCTCAAAAATGGGTTCTAGCGCCTCGGAGACTTGCTCCTGCAAACGGCTCCCCAACTAATAAAGGGGCAGCGAATTATAGAGATATTCGCTGCCCCTGACAACCGTTAAACGTACAGAATTCAATCAGCCCTTTTCGACCTGACCAAAATCCAGTTCAACAGGAGTAGAACGACCGAAGATCAGAACAGAGACCTTCACGCGGCTCTTCTCATAATCTACCTCTTCAACGGTACCGTTGAAGTCGGCAAACGGACCATCAGCAACCCGCACCATTTCACCCGGTTCAAACAGGGTTTTCGGACGCGGCTTGTCGTGGGCATCCTGCAGACGGTTCAGGATGGCATCGGCCTCTTTGTCGGAGATCGGTGCCGGACGGTCGGAAGTACCGCCGATGAAGCCCATTACACGCGGTACGTTACGCACCAGGTGCCATGTGGTTTCATCCATGATCATCTGGACCAGGACATAACCCGGGAAAAACTTGCGCTCACTCTTGCGCTTCTGGCCAGCACGCATCTCGACCACTTCTTCGGTCGGGACCAGTACTTCACCGAACATGTCTTCCATGCCATGCATCTTGATATGTTCACGCAGGGACTTGGCTACACGGCCTTCATAGCCGGAAAAAGCCTGCACGACATACCATCTCATACGTTGTTCACGTTGTTCAGTCATGGCTTATCCTTACACACCGGTAATCAGGTTGACCAACCAGACCAAGGCACCGTCCAGAACGAACAGCAGCAGCCCCATCACGGCGGTCACCGCCAGCACAATCAGGGTTGTCTGAATGGCTTCCTGACGGGTCGGCCATACGACCTTGCGGACTTCCAGGCGAGACTCACGGGCGAATGCCAGTGTTGCCTTTCCCTTGGTGGTTTGCAGGGCTACTGCACCAGCAGCAGCAATGACAACGACCACACCCAGGGCGCGGACGGCAGCGACAACATCGTTGAGCAGGTAATTACCCACTACAGCGGCCGCCAGGATAATGAAAACCAGGCCCCAAAGCAGGGTATCCTTGCTTCCGCCCTGGCTCTCAGAACTAACACTCATACAACCCACCTGTATCTGACGTAACCAAAGACACAAAAGCCCCGTACGAGACGAGGTATATGGCAGGGGCGGCAGGACTCGAACCCGCAACCATCGGTTTTGGAGACCGCTGTTCTACCAATTCGAACTACGCCCCTACACAAGAAAGCCCCTATTATAGGGGCTTTGCTTTATTTATGTAAGCCAAAGATTAAGCGATTACGCTAGCTACAACACCAGCACCTACGGTACGGCCACCTTCACGGATAGCGAAACGCAGGCCGTCGTCCATCGCGATCGGAGCAATCAGGGTAACAACCATTTTGATGTTGTCGCCCGGCATTACCATCTCTACGCCTTCCGGCAGTTCGATGGTACCGGTCACGTCGGTAGTACGGAAGTAGAACTGCGGACGGTAGCCTTTGAAGAACGGGGTATGACGGCCACCTTCTTCTTTGGACAGTACGTACACTTCAGATTCGAACTTGGTGTGCGGCTTGATAGAACCCGGCTTGGCCAGTACCTGACCACGCTCTACGTCTTCACGCTTAACACCACGCAGCAGCGCGCCGATGTTCTCACCTGCACGACCTTCGTCCAGCAGCTTGCGGAACATTTCAACACCGGTACAGGTGGTAGAAACGGTATCTTTGATACCAACGATTTCTACGGTCTCACCTACTTTAACGATACCGCGCTCTACACGACCGGTAACTACGGTACCACGGCCAGCGATAGAGAATACGTCTTCGATAGGCATCAGGAACGGCTGGTCAATCGCGCGCTCCGGCTCCGGGATGTAGGTATCCAGGTGGCCAGCCAGCTCGATGATCTTCTCTTCCCACTGAGCGTCGCCTTCCAGCGCTTTCAGCGCGGAACCACGAACTACCGGCAGGTCATCACCCGGGAAGTCGTACTCGGTCAGCAGTTCACGAACTTCCATCTCTACCAGTTCGAGCAGCTCTTCGTCATCAACCATGTCACACTTGTTCATGAACACGATCATGTACGGGATACCAACCTGACGACCCAGCAGGATGTGCTCACGAGTCTGCGGCATCGGGCCGTCAGTCGCTGCTACTACCAGGATCGCGCCGTCCATCTGGGCAGCACCGGTGATCATGTTTTTAACGTAGTCGGCGTGACCCGGGCAGTCTACGTGGGCGTAGTGACGGGTAGCGGTGTCGTATTCTACGTGGGAGGTGTTGATGGTGATACCACGCTCACGCTCTTCCGGTGCCTTGTCGATCTGGTCGAAGGCGAAAGCTTTACCACCGAAGTGCTTGGCCAGCACGTTGGTGATAGCTGCAGTCAGGGTGGTTTTACCGTGGTCAACGTGGCCGATGGT
>NZ_JBFODU010000032.1:0-174026 GCF_040908505.1 Aeromonas sp. R1-2
CCCAAGCGCCGTCCTATGCCCCACACCTCGTCCACCGGGGTGATAGCCATCAGCCGGGCACGGCGCAGCTCGTCACGCAAGTCCACGACGCCGCCCGTGGCAGGCCACTTCTTGGCTGCATAGTTGGCCAGCTTGGCGAGGGTCTTGGTGGGGCCGATCCCGACCCCGACCGTGAGGCCGGTCCACTGCCACACTCGCTGCCGGATCTGTTGCCCATAGGCGGTGAGGTCCCCGGCAAACGACTCCGACAACGCCATGAACGCTTCATCGATGGAGTAGACCTCAAGCTCAGGGGCCATGGTCTCCAACGTGCTCATCACCCGGCCAGACATATCGCCATAGAGCGCGTAGTTGGAGCTGAATGCCACACCGCCATGCGCCTCGAACTGCTCGCGGATCTTGAAGTAGGGCCCGGCCATCTTGATGCCCATCGCCTTGGCTTCGGGGCTGCGCGACACCACGCACCCATCGTTGTTGGAGAGCACCACGATCGGGCGGCCACGCAGCTCAGGGCGAAACAGCCGCTCACAGCTGGCGTAGAAGTTGTTTACATCAACGAGCGCTATAGCCATCACGCTGCCTCAGATTGCCAATCACATGGGTGACCACTCCGAACAACTCCAGGGAGAGGCTCATGCAAGGGTCGATAGGCGCGAACGCCGGATTGGCTGGCAGCAGCCGCAGCCTCGGCTTGAGCTGCAAGGTCTTTACCGTGAAGCCGCCATCGAGTAGTGCAATCACCACATCACCATGGCGCGGGGTGAGGCTCTTATCGACCACCAGCAAGTCACCGGGAAAGATGCCGACCCCGGTCATGCTCTCCCCCTCGGCACGCAGATAGAAGGTTGCTGCAGGGTGGGCCACGCAGTGGGTGTTGAGGTCCAACTTCCCTTCCAGATAGTCGCTGGCTGGGCTGGGAAAGCCACAAGAGGCGCGGTGCAAGAACAGCGGGATGGTCACCTCGGCGGGTGATGGGTCTGGGGTTAACAGCTTCATGGCAACAACACCTGTATTTATATACAGGCATTATAGCGCGCCACCTTTGAACCAGCGCAAGTCTTGCAAACCAAGAGTGGCGTACCTTGGTCTCACTAGACTCAAAAATGCTTTTCAATAGTACAAAATACGTACGTTTTATCTAAATAAATCAGGCTGCAATCAATACATGGCAAGTAGTTTGTTGGCTGACAACATCTTCAGCATGTCGATGCACTGCTTTGCAATGCGCATCCCTATTGCTCATGGGAACGATAGCAGTAATGGCTTGACGGACAGTATGCAGGAGGATCAGCGTTTTGAGCTTAGTGCTGCTGGATATCCTGTGGCTGCAAGCGGTAGTTGAGTGGTTGGTCTGGGATATGTTTGGGATTTCGGCAGCCTTAGGTGGTGTTGGATGAGCTACCAAAGGCTGCCTGACTTTTGAACGGTACGGTATTTCAGAGGTGATCTTGCCTATTATTTTAAACAAGAAGAAAATTCTATAACGTCTCCTAACGAGCCAGAGAATAAAATTTTCTCTACACGCTGTTCATCTTCATAATAAAATTCTACGAGTTCGTATGTAGAAATATCTTCATTTTCAAAAACAACAACCCCTCTATTTAGAGTTCCTTTGATTAACCACGCTTGATAAATCCAATCTGCTGATAATCCGATCATGCGAAACCGAGCATTTAATGCGTCAAGTATTTTTGAATTTTCCATGATTTACTCCATTATCATAGGCAACTGTATATAAATAGAAGGCTGATGTCATTTTTAACTATTTATTCAAAGAAATGCCCATCATTAAATTGATGGACGCTACGATAGATATAAATAGTGAACTGTATTAAGTCTTGTTTTTAGACTTTAATAAAATCGGTTTCATCATCTTGGCTACAGCTGCAAACACAGGGACAACAACCGAATTACCGAATTGCCGATATGCTTGCGTATCGGAGACTGGTATTCTGAAGTTGTATTCTCTCGGCTGTTCAAACCCCATCAATCTGGCACATTCCCTAGGCGTAAGACGGCGTGGGCGCTTTTGCTGGTTTTGTTCATTATTGAAGTCTACCTCTGCCAGCTGCATGTCCCAGCCACGATCAATCAGGATTTCTGAGCCATCCTTGTGATAGCGGGCAGATAGCGTTCTAGCAACGGTTGCAGGATTCTCAGGATTGACGAGCCCGTAGCCAAAGCCATTACCTTTTGCTTGGTGCTTCTTGGCGTATTGATAAAGATACGACCACAGCTTGGGTGTCAGGATGTATTTAGGATCAAGCTGCTCAACTGGTTCAAGCAAGTCAGCAAAAGTAACTCTCTTTGCAGGAAATAACCTGGATATCTCCTTTAGTGAAAAACCTTCGTGCAGATTCAAATCCTTCCTGAAACCCACGAGAACAATACGTTCTCGGTGTTGTGGAATAAAATGTTTTCCATCGATAATTTTGGGATCATTTGAACCATTTACATCAAGGTCCGCGATCCAATAACCCAGTTCTGTCAGAGCCTCTTTGATTACTCTGAAGGTATTTCCCTTATCATGACTTTTAAGGTTCTTGACGTTTTCCAAGACAAACGCAGTTGGCCGCTTGGCATCGATGATCCTAGCGACATCAAAGAACAGGGTCCCTTGGGCCTCGCATTCGAAACCGTGGGCGCGACCAAGCGAGTTCTTTTTGGATACTCCGGCTAAGGAAAATGGCTGGCATGGGAAACCAGCCAGCAGAACATCATGATCTGGGATCTCCTTGTCAATATGAGCATAAACAAAGTCACGGTTTTCATTGTCCGGCATAGTGATTTCACGGATATCCGAGTTGAACTTGTGATGTTTCTTGTCGCAATACCAGTTGGCCTTGTAGGTCCTGACTGCTTGTTCGTTCCACTCGCTGGTAAATACACACTGGCCGCCAATATCCTCGAATCCTTTGCGGATGCCACCAATGCCGGCAAATAGATCGATAAACTTGAAATCGTATCTTCCGTGATGCTCGGGTGGTGAAGGCAACAGTCCTTTAAGCATTTCGGTTTCGTGATGAGTCAGTGGCTTTTGTTCAACTTTTCCATTAAGCCAGCGATTGAGTGCCTCGCGGGTCCACTCGCTGTCGCCCATTTCACGCAGCTTCTCCGCGATTTGTTTCTGATCATAGATTTCAAGGACCATCTCCATCAGATGACGGTCTTCTTTGAGGCTAGGATTTTGATAGTTCTGGATTTCATCCAGAGAGCTGAGTTGCAATGCACCGTTCATGGTT
This sequence comes from Aeromonas sp. R1-2, assembly GCF_040908505.1. Classification (NCBI taxonomy): domain Bacteria; kingdom Pseudomonadati; phylum Pseudomonadota; class Gammaproteobacteria; order Aeromonadales; family Aeromonadaceae; genus Aeromonas; species Aeromonas sp. R1-2. The sequence continues at coordinate 3,243 of NZ_JBFODU010000032.1, forward strand.
GAATCCAGTCTTTAAAAATTGTGCGGAGTCTATCACTCATTTGACCCAGAGGCACAATGTCCCTGTAAGGAAAAACAGTGCTTTTGTCGTAGAAGTCCCCATTCCATAGTCAGAGTCGATATACCACTGGGGGGTCTGAGACCTTTTGCTTCCTTGGCTCTCAAGAGGTTTTTGCTTGTGAGTAGATTCCGCAATTGACAGCTATAGCCACTGTACTCCTGAATTTCCCCACCCTTCGATTTAAACAACAAGGCAAGACGAAGCAGGTTTAAGGGGTTGTTTTAACTAAAAAATAGGCCACATCACGGTTTCTGATGAGACATATCAATTCTAAATCTTTAGAATGTGTCGCATGGATTTGTGTCGATAAGCAGAGATGGACGTTTGTGTAGAGTGATTTCAATAGGAACTATCCCTGCAATAGGATAAAGAATGGTTTACACGGTTCACGACGGTTTGATTCTCGCTGACAGGCTCCCTGTGGAGCCCCTTCAGCTGTTCAAACTTGGTAAATTCACCGTTCTGATGGATGGCAACGAAATCGATTTGGTCGTCTCGCGCCGTCCTGCTGAGTTGAGTTTTAGATTCAACCCCGATGTCTCCCCATGCTTTACTCTGCATTTCAGGGATGCCTTGCTTGATGCTTGCCAAGTGAAAACCGTAGCGCAACACGGTTATTTCATAGCTGACAACAAACGGGTCCATTTTGTCAGCGACCGTCTGCGGCAACATGTGATTGCCGCGGTCAACGAGCTGCATTTGCCTCGCTTGCTCAGGCTGCTGCGAGAATTGCGCAGGGAAGGCCTGATCAGCGAAATTCCGGTTGCCCTCGTTGACCGCTTCAGGGCCAAGAAGCAAAAGGCCTGCACTCACGGCAAGCTATTCGTACGCGAGCTCTACCCTTACCAGCAATATGGTGTTGAGTGGTTGGTGTTTTGTGCTAGCAACGGCATAGGGACTCTGCTCGCTGACGACATGGGCCTAGGTAAGACCGCGCAGGTTATTGCCTTGTGCTGCGATCTTCTGCAGAACAATCCGGATGGCCGCATTCTGATCGTCGTCCCCAACCCCCTGCTGGACAACTGGGTCAGAGAATTCCGTTTTTTTGCCCCAGAGCTACACCCATATTTGCACTACGGACCATACAGGGAGGGTTTGAGCACGGCGCTGGAAAAGTACAACATCATTGTGACTCCCTTCACCACCCTGACTTCCGACATTGCGATGCTGGAGGAGCTGTCTTTTGAGCTCGTTCTCTACGATGAAGCCAGCATGCTGAAGAATCCCCGCTCCGGAAGATCGCTGGCCGCAAGACGGCTTAATACCTTTGCATCCGTGGCTATGACCGGCACGCCAGTTGAAAACAGTCTGATGGATGCATGGGCACTTTGTGATCTTGTTTTCCCCAACTATCTGGGCGACGAGCAGGACTTCCGGTCACGGTATGTTCATCGGGACATTGCCGACACAATCGAAACTAATCTTGATGAGCTTGAGCAGAGTCTGCGGCAGATCACCCTAAGACGCATGAAGAAGGATGTCTTGGCGCAACTGCCAGAAAAGATCGATATCCACACAGCGATTACTGCAGGTGAGCGGGAACGCAAGAATTACGATGCCCTCATCAATGAAATACAACAGGATGCGGCCAAAGGTGGTAGCGGCATCCTGCAGTTGATCAACAAGCTCCAGCAGTACACGGCGCACCCAGCGCTGCTCGATGCAGCAATACCCCGCGATGTAAAATCACTGGCAGCCTATAGTGCCAAGTTTGAACTGCTGCTAATGACACTGGATGACATCGCTGCATCGGGTGAAAAAGTGATCATATTTGCCACGTTCCAGAAGGCAATTGACTTGATCCACTCGGCCATCCGCGAAAAATACGGTGTGACAGCCGGTGTCATCGACGGGCGCACGCCCAATGAAGAACGGCAGCCCCTTATTGACGTTTTCTCAGCTTCTGCCGGCTTTTCAGTATTGTTGCTACACCCGAAGACTGCTGGCATGGGGCTGAACATCACTGCAGCCACGCATGTCATTCACTATTGCCGGCAATGGAACCCTGCTCTTGAAGCGCAGGCAACAGCCCGCGCTTGGCGGAACGGACAGCAATCTGTGGTCAGTGTGCACTATCTGTATTACGCGGACACCATCGAAGAAATGATCGATGAACGGCTACGACTGAAGCAAACCTTAAGCGAGCAGGTCGTGACCGTCACCGGACACAAGGAAACCGATAAACAGCTGATGCTGGACTACCTGGAATCACTCACGAAATGACAAGCATGGACCTCCAAGAAGACGACTTCCGCCCCTCCGCAGCTAGGCTGGTAGAAAGCCTGCGGGACACCGGTTACAGCGAAAAGGCGGCCTTTGCCGACATAGTCGACAACTCGATCGCCGCAAATGCCACCAAGATTTCCATCGAACTGCAATACCTGATGGGAGAATTCAGGGTCATCATTACCGATAACGGCGAAGGCATGACGGATGCCGAGCTGAAAAATGCTATGCGCTATGGCTCCGACAAGCGTCCTAACCCGAAATCGCTTGGCAAGTTCGGCATGGGCCTGAAAACTGCCTCGACGGCCTTCTGCCGTCGCCTCGTAGTCCTCTCGCGCAAGGAGGGCGACAACGTTGGTCGCAGTTGGGATCTGGACACCATTTGCAAGAAAGACAAGTGGGAGCTGGAAACGCCGGACCACGATGACTATTACGAGGACTTCGAGTCACTTGAAGCGTTTGCCGGCGATGCCGGTACCATGATCATTTGGGAAAAGATCGACCGGCTGGTCAAGCAAGGCAGCGATAAGCAAGTCGTCAAGCAGATCAAAGCACTGGGCAAGGAGCTGGAGGATGAGCTGAGTGCCGTTTTCTTCAAGTTTCTTGCAGCCGGTGAGGTAGCGATCTCTATCAAGATTATCGACGAGCCTGACATCCAACTGAAAGGGTGGGACCCATTGTGCTCTGGCCTAGTCACTGCCAGCGATGCTCGCCCGCAATTGCTGAAAGAAAAAGCGGTCCATGTGTTGCTCGACGACAAACAGCATGGATTTACCATCAAGGGCAGTTTGATTCCCTCGCAGAATGATCTTACTGCCGAAGAGCAGGCCGCTGTTCGATACGGTTTGGACAACCAAGGTTTTTATATCTACCGAGAAGGCCGGCTGATTTGGCACGACGGCTGGCCCCATCGCATGTACCAGAAAGAAAGCAAGATTACTCGGCTACGGGTGGTACTTGATTTTACCCACGAACTAGACGACGTCTTCAGCATCGATTTCCGCAAGAGCCGCGTCATCATCCCAATCGATGTGCGCAGAGAGCTGCAAAGCCTGATCGCACCATGGCGGCAGGCGCTTCTCAGTGCACAATCAAAACGCACGGACAGCAACGGTTCGGATACAGGTACCCCGCGACATGGTCCAGCGAACAATGCAATCGGCAAGCAGGATAGCCATACCAAGAATGCCGATATCAAGGTGGACGGAGAGTCGGTGACCATCCGTAACCGGAATCAGACCAAGCCCGTGCTGCTCCCTGGTATCCGCGTCTATGGAGACAAAACAGTCCGCGTTCATGAAGAGGACTCACTTACGGGGGACAGCCTGTGGGAACCTTCGTGTGATACGGCAGGCAATACCTGCGTCACGCTGGGCAGGTCTCACCCCTACTTCGCAAAGATGTATAACGTCTGCAAGGACAACGACGAGGCCGTCAAGGCGCTGGATATGCTGCTGTGGAGCTTGGCAAACGCAGAGCACGGTGAATACTCTGAAGCCAACCAGCACACCCTGAAAGGATTCCGGCACAAAGTCAGCGATACCCTGCGCTATCTGAGTCTTGAACTACCAGATCCGGAGGAGGACGTCGAATGAGTTACCAATACGACCTTGCCGACTTCAAACGCTACCTGCACGATAGGAACAGGGCTTACCGCGTTGATGGCCTGATTTTCTGGCAGAACAGGATCCCGCTCCCGATAGACCTGTTCAACCGGATTTTCGATGAGTCAGACCAGATTGTGACCGACTATATCTACCAGCTTGCTGCCAGCACCTTGGCATTCAACAAGGCGGGGGCATTCGAGGAAAAACTGGGGCATCCGGTGAGCGACCTGCCGACGGACAAGCTCGAACAACATTACGCTGTGTTGTCAAGCTGGGTGGTGGCTGAGCTGCCCGATAGCTGCAGAATTGTCCGCATGACTTACGAAGCTGCGGAAATACTTGGAGTTCCGGAGTTCGAGTTTTCCCGTGACCGAGTAACCGCTGCGTTGCTCCATCAGGGGAAAAAGTATGCCCGCCTGTTTATACCAAGTCCTGTCAGGGAGTTGATAGAGCGGTTTGCGGGGTGTAATGCCATCGGACAGGACAATACCGACATGTTCGGCAACATCATCGCCGACCGGTACAACATCTACCGTTCAGGCTTTAGCGATGCGCTGGCCATAATCTTTAACGCCCTTCTGGATTTCCGCCTGTTGTTTTCCGGCAGCGGTAACCGGCTGCAGAAGATCAGCGTGATTACGTCGATCCCGACAGACCTTGACGTCCGCTTTGCCACTACCACCGATGGCTCGTTGTGGGAGCCCGGCTATGAAGATGACCATTACGTCACCATCAATAACAAGCATCCCCTGATTAGGAAGTTGTCGCAGGAGGTGTCTCCTGCTCTGGCTGAGTTGCTATTCTTCCTTGCCGAGTTCGAGAACTCACAGTTTTCCGACCAGAACAAGAAGTTCATCGAGAACATGCGGCAGGCCCTTTCTAGGGAACTCTGGATAAAACACGACTAGAAAAACAGATTCGGGATAATGTCACATGCTTACCAATTTTGCTTTGCTGAGAGCTTGGTTTCCAACAGAAGATGATGCCGAATGGGATTTCGATGAAATCACATTTGATGAGGAAACAAAGAATAGTTTTTCATCATTGAAGCAGTATGATCGGAAGATCAATTTTTTCGGGCACTCAGTCAAAGTCATGAACAATGAAAATAACCATTGCTACATGCCGAGTCAGAGTTTTCTCTATGCGCTAAAGCTAAGGCCCGCCTTGATTCTTCTCAATAAATACAAGAAGGTTTATGACGAGTTACGCAGCGTTAAAATTTCTGGAAAGAAAATTACCCAGAAACAAATTGTAGACATTATCCAGAATAGAAAAAGCAACGTTGCACCGCTAGACAAGCTTGATCCACATAGCCAGCAGACTTTCTTTGACTTGCTTGATCCCAAAGATGAGGACGCAGGTAGGAAATTCATAAACGGAGAATCTTTCAGGATTGATGGGTTCGACTCCGCCATCCTCAAAATGATACCGGTTCCAGACACTAATGCTTCCGAATTGGCAAAATTGCTTTTGGGTATCAGCGCAGAAGAGAACATTGCAGCGTTCAATCTGCTTTATCAGAAATACAGCCATGCGATCCCTTGGATGTTCCGGACTTCTGACTCGGACGAATTCATGTTCCGCGTGATGTCCATACTTGGCTGGGAAGGCCAGCTGGATGAGTTGCCGGACACCGAACCGGTAAGCTGGGGTGGCATTGCCGATGCATTACTGACTCGTCCGATGCCTGAACCAAGCAATGACCGCTACTTTGGCGCACCTGTCCACTACCTTGCCAGCAGCAAGAAATACATTTTCGTTAGGAAAGGCCTGCTGGATGCGAAAACGCTGAATACCATATCAGCAAGTGTTACTGCATTATGGCCCGGTATGTGTGTCCGACTGCGGGGCGGTATGTACTACGTGGAGTCGGAAAAACGCCGTCGCATGACTGGGCCTGCCATCCTCGGTGGCATAAACTGCATCTTCTACGGTGCCCCCGGTACTGGCAAGAGCCACAGGGTGCACAACGAATGCAATGACAGCTCCGACAAGTTCGTTACCGTTTTCCATCCGGACACCCAGCATGCCGACTTTGTCGGTTCCCTGAAGCCCGTTACCGAAAGTGGCAATGTTGTCTACCGCTTCAGAGCAGGGCCTTTCACCGATGCACTTGTCCATGCCCTGCTAAACCCTGATCGGAAAGTTACTCTGGTCATCGAGGAAATCAACCGCGCCTCTGCAGCGGCAGTTTTCGGTGAGCTGTTCCAATTGCTGGATCGCAACCCTGACGGCGGGAGCACTTACAGCATCCGTGCTGCCGACCCTGACATGCTTGGCTACGTCAACCACGAGCTCAAAGATAACGGCCTTCCCCCGCTGGATGTGCTCCGGATTCCAGCCAACCTGTCGCTGCTTGCCACCATGAACAGCAGTGACCAGGCAGTTATGCCGCTTGATACGGCATTTAAGCGGCGCTGGCGCTTCGAGTACCTGCCAATCGATTTCAGCGTCGCAGGTATTCCGCAGATCACGATCACGCTTGCAACAACCAGCGGTCCCATTACTCTCACTTGGCCGGCACTTGCCAAGTGCATTAATGCTGCACTAGTAGAATGCGATGTGGCTGAAGACCGTCTGCTCGGTCCGTTCTTCCTGAGCGCCAAAGAACTCGAGGATGAAGAAAAGGCCAGATCTGCGCTGGGAGGCAAACTGTTCATTTACCTGTGGGATGACGTACTGAGACACCACGGGCACGACCGCATCTTTTCTTCTGCCTACAAGACCTATGGCAAGTTGTCTGCAGACTTCAGGGCGGGTCAGCCAGTTTTCTCGTTGCCTATTGAAGAGGCACTGGCGAAAGCTGGGTTGAAAGTTGGTACGGCAGCGGAAAGCTTGACCCCAGATAGCGGAACGGCACACGATGCAGCCGGCTGATATCCTATATCTTTCGGACCGCATGCTCGTGAGCAATTCAGATATTCCGGATGGTGTGACGGAAGAGCTGAGGGAGCTTGGGTTGGTTGATCTAGATAGCAAGAAAATAAATTTCTGCGGCCTGCTCAGGGTTGGCTGCAGGCTTATCGTCTTCTTGCCACGCAATAATGCCGGCTCGCTAGAGCCGGCAGATCGTTCGGCGTATTACCTGCTCCGCGCCCTTGTGAGGTTCTACAGAACACGGGATAGTGGCATGCGGGCCAATGATCATGGGACGATGGTCACCGGCGGCGAGTCGCTTTCCCTTGCCGTGGCTCTCATCGAGGACTACTTGGCAAGCGGTCTGTATGTTCGTCGTGCCCGCGTGCGAACGACCAACAATGGCAAAACCAACTGGCCGAGAACCATCGCCCGCAATACAGCGTATCCCAGTGCAGGCGGACCAGTGTATCTGGACCTTTCCACCACGCGGACACATTACAGTACCGACTGCATGACTGCGCGGATACATGCATCAGTAATGCGGGAGGTGCTGTCTGCCTATGGCATGTTGTGGCTGGGCAGAACCAGCGTAGTGGACCGGAAACTGGCAGGCATGCCCGCACCAGTCGGCACACCAGATGCGTGGATAAGGTTCCTCGGCAAAGAGTTGCAGCTGAGCTACTCGGAGAGAGACATTTTCCTGATCCGCAGTCTGATTGCATATCTCAAAAAGGAAAAAGGTACTATTCAGGGACCGTTGCTGGTAGGCGTTAAAAAGTTTCATGGCCTATGGGAAGCTATGCTGGATGAATGCTTAATCGGCAAGCTGACAGTGAATGATCGCTTGCCGGTACCGGCCTATCTCACAGGCGATGGCAAGATGGAGCTGGTTGCTGGCAAGGGGCAACGGACCGACACGGTTCTGCAGGAACCAGGCATGCAACATATCGCTGTCATCGATGCCAAGTATTACGACGCACGTTCACCACAAAGTGCACCGGGCTGGCCGGACTTGGTAAAGCAGTTTTTTTACCTGCAGGCCATCAAGCATCTGTACCCGAGGACGCACATTTCCAACCACTTCATTTTTCCGGGAAATGGGGAGGGAAACCTGAAGACGGCTTTTGTTGCAGAACGGGACAGCAAACCAGCCGACCCTTCTAAGGGTCCGTTGGGGTACGGCCCGATACATTGCCATTACCAAGATCCGCTGGCGTTACTACGTCTGTACGCAACTGGGGAAAAGCTGGCAAACCTAACCAGAGAGATTTTCGACACCGGCGCAGCCGTGCCCAGTGCCACCAGTCCTAGGGTTTCTGACCCCTAATTGCTGCCGAGGTTGCTGCGACACTCGCCATGTCCCTGCAATTGCAGCGGAAAGGCTGGCTCGTGCAGATTGACTGCTGGCGTGCACAGTGCTACCTTCGCCCGGTTAAAAACCGGATAAGGTTATCCCTAGATGAGCAGTCAGAATAAACCCCAGTACATCAAGTCGCTGAGAGACAGACTCGGTATTGGCCGTACAGAACTTGCCAACCTGCTGGGTCTTGGCGCCGCAGGCGAGAGAACGATACGGGGTTGGGAAGAAGAAGAGCATGAGCCTTCGGCAGCCAAGTGGCAAAACATACTCGCTCTGGAAAAAAAGATGGATGAGTATCTTGCCAATGCCCCGTTCAGCCAACGTCAAGAAGATGGGCACGACTTTACCTTTATCGACCTGTTTGCTGGCATTGGCGGCATTCGTCTTCCATTCCAGCAACAAGGTGGTTGTTGCGTGTTTACATCGGAATGGGACAAGTTTTCCCAAAAAACCTACCTAACCAACTTCGGGGCCATGCCGCATGGCGACATTACCAAAATCGCTGCCGCTGACATACCAGATCACGATGTCCTGCTGGCCGGTTTTCCTTGCCAAGCTTTCTCGCAGGCCGGTCTGAAGAAGGGTTTCAGCGATACCCGCGGTACGATGTTTTTTGAGATCCAGCGCATCATGGCAGCAAAGCGTCCCAAGGCGTTCCTGCTTGAAAACGTGAAACAGCTGCAGGGCCATGACAAAGGACGGACGCTTAAAACCATCCTAGATATCCTGCGTGGTACGGACACGCATTCAATCCCTGACGATGTACCCATGAGTGAAGATGCTCGCCAAGCGTTGTCCGAGAAGCTGAATTACTGGGTCGATTATCGTGTACTGAGGGCTGGAGATTTCGGTGCACCGCAAAATCGCGAACGGATTTTTATTGTCGGCTTCGATAAAAATTATTTTTCTGGTGTCGATTTTGACCAAGTTTTTCAGTGGCCGGTGCCTCCAATGACACCTACACGTGTCGGCGATATCTTGGAAAATCTGGACAATTTGGCGCCTGCCGATGATAAGTACACCATTTCCGATACGTTATGGGCCGGACATCAGAAGCGTAAGGCCGAGCACGAAAAAAAAGGAAATGGCTTCGGTTACTCTCTCTTCAATAAAGACAGCCCCTATACCAGTACGATCAGTGCCCGCTACTACAAGGACGGCTCTGAGATTCTTATTGATCAGTCCCATTTGGGAAAAAATCCGCGAAAATTGACGCCTCGTGAATGTGCGCGGCTACAGGGTTTTCCTGATTCATTTATCGTTGATGCCGTATCGCAAGGGCAGATCTATAAGCAGTTCGGTAACTCCGTGTGTATGAATGTGATCCGTGCCATAGCAGAACAGCTTGTCAGAGCCATGAAAGCTGCTGAAAAATGATCAATCCGCATAGCATATCTGTGCTCAGCTGCCGAGTTCCTTGAGTTTGTGGTAGCACATAGAATCTCTAGAAAATGAAAGACCCCAGCAGGCATCAAGCATGTTGGGGTCAAAGGGCGATCGGTTTACGCTGAGTGACGTTAAGTTGGTCGTCGGTATGGCTCTAGCCATGGCGGCGACTTCTCGCATCACCGGTATTCTCGTCTTATGTATCTTCTTAGGGTAATGGGTCGGTTACCACTGTAAAGCCTCGATGAGTACAGATACACTGCAGGTTGGTGAGAAAGTTGCCTAGTACGAGGGGTTGCTCGGTGAGCGGAACTGGCCCCGCTTGGCAACGCCAAAAACAGCGACGCTTGGGGTCGATGCAGATTTCATCTCTTGGTTGACTCATGGTGCGCCAGTCCTCAGCATTGGTGAGGGAGAGCAGTTGCCACTGCACGCCAGACCAACGAACTTGTAAAGTAATGATGCTGGTTTGTGGGCTATGCGGTGTCAGGTGCAGCAGCCAGCGCTGACCACTGCGGGTGGGGCTTATCTTGGCGTTGGCGGCGACTTGTCCCAGCCACTGACGTGAATAGTGGGAAAGCGCTAATTCTTGTCTCATCGTGTCCTCCTAATCTCCAGCGACCGTGACGCTGAAGCATTCCAACCGGCAGTAGGCAATGAAGTTGCACTGCCAGATATCGAACAACTCCCGCGCTTCGGCCAGTCGCAGGGGTCCCCAGCCCAACATGGTGTGTTCCCCATCGAGGAAGTTGAAATCGAGCGCCTTGCAGAGCTCGGCATCCTGGCCGAGCCCTTGGTAGCTAAAGTCGGTGACGTAATCGAACAGCCAGCCATCGAGCCCACGGATCAGGCGGATCTCGACCGGGTGTACGCCGCCTTGCTCGGCGCTGTAGCCGGGATTGCGAAAGTTGAAGGTCAGTTGGGTTAAGCGCTCAAGGTTGAGCTCGGTGTTAGCGACCTCTTGGTTGAGCAGAACCAACAATGCTTGGGTTACGGGCAGGGCAAAGCCGTCCCGGAAAAAGGGAATGGTCATGGTGTTTCCTCATTGAGTTCAAGCAGGGGGGGAGCCCCCTGCTTGTGCTTTGAAGTGATGGGTCAGTCGTTTAACCAATCCCACAGCTTGCTGACGCCATAGGCTGCGACGGCACCCACGGCAAGGGGGGCTAACAATGGGGCTGTGGCAATACCGGTCACCGATACTACAGTTGCAGCTGCGCCACTACCGCCAGCCGTTGTGGCTAGGGTGCTGGCAGCAAGTCCTGCCGTTGCACTGGTGGCCGCCTTGCCTAACGTGTGACGAGCGACTTCGGCAGCCACCACCGTTGCTACAGCGGTTTGCAGCAACCTAGGGGGGCGCACAAGCCCTTCGATGCACCAGGTAACAAACTGCTCGCCACTGGCAAATGGTTGGCCTTGCTCACCTTCATTGAGTCGGGCGTAAGCCCGCGTCAGGCTTTCCTCTCGACTGAACAGGCGTTGGGCATGGGGCTTGACCTCAATAGCGCAGTGCTGACTGAATTGCGCCAACGAGGTCAACGTCAGTTGGCCTGAGTGCTCTCCAAAAGTTAATGGTAGACAGTGAATGACCTGGTCATGGCCAACAAAGAGGCCATGATGATGGCCTTCAGGCTGCGGTGTTACCAAGTGATCGCCGATAATGAAATGTCGTGTCATGGGGTGATGCTCCTCATCAAGGGTTGGAAATGAAAAAGGGCGTCACCATTACGGTGACGCCCTTTGGCTTTGTTTTTCCTGAGCGGGCTACTTGCCGCTCACGGTGATCTTCAGTGGTTGGTAAAACTTGGGTGTGAAGGTGGAGATGGGGAGCCGGGTAACTTGGTTATGTGCAAAGACCTCGGTCGCCTGAATAATGGCGATGGACTTGGCTTGCTCAACCTGTCCGCAATCAACTTCCGTAAAACCACCACCATAGCGTGTGGCGGAGCTCCCGCCGAAGGGTTCAACCTCCAGCGTTGACTCGGCCAGCGCTTTGCCCTTTTTGTCATTAAACTGCAGCGTGATATACAACCGCCCAAACTCATCGGCTCCCCCACTATCTAAAGAGAAGTGATACGCGCAGACGCCCTGGTTGGCGTAGACGGTGTCGGTGTGCTGGATAGAGAGATAACGTTGTTCTTGGGCACTGCAGGCGATGGCCGAGAATATCAGCGTGGAGGCCAATAAATACCGATGTATGTCTTTCATAGAAATCCTCGTGACAATTACTTTCTCTTAAACCACTTAGTTATTTACGCCCAAGGTATCTGAATATTTCTTTGCCATTGTAAAAGCCAACCAGGTCTTCCTCATTCTTATACTTCTTATTTGGTTGAAATTTGACAACAGTGCCAGGTCGACACATATCTTTCAGTGAAATATTGAATTTTTCATCAGGCGTAATTGTGTAACCAATGGCAATTTTCTGTGGGGAGCCCGCAGTGGCGATCCAGCCCCACATGCCTGCTTCACACTCACCGAATGGCTGACTGCGAACAATGACCATTGAAAGATTACTGATTTCAGTTGCGATACATTTTCTATTTAACTTCAAATGGGCGTTACACCAAAATGGTTTCCCTGTTTTGTCCTGCACTAGTGCAGGCAGAAAGCCTGTGAACGGCTCTGCTGCCCGTAGTGATAGACTTCCAGACATAAGCGTTAGTAGTAAGCAGAATGTCAGCTTTTTCATTTTTTATCTCACCGAATAACTATTATTAAATAGAGGCGTATGGCTATCACGAGGAATGGTAAACCACACTACTTTTCAGTTGCTCTGAGATCTGAGTATGCGTTGTACGCTGGAGATACTGATCCCCGTGCGCTTGGCAATTTCAGATCTGGGTAATCCTTTGGCAACCAGTGCAAGAACTTCATTACCTTTTGCCATTGCAGTAGGCTTACGCCCCTTATAAGCACCTCGGCGCTTGGCTAACTCAATACCTTCAGCTTGCCGCTCCAACATCAATTCTCGTTCAAAGGTTGCGATAGCACCGATCATGGTGAGCATTAACTTGCCGGTAGGCGTTGAGGTATCAATCCCCAGATTTAATATCCGCAATGCAACTTGCTTGTGTTGTAGAAATTCTGATATCTCCAATAGGTGACGAGTATTACGAGCCAGACGGTCCAGCTTGGTAACCATCACCACATCCCCCTCCTTCACATAATCCAAGAGGAGAGCAAGTTGTGGCCTATCATCACTGGCACCGCTAACCTTCTCTTGGAAAACCTTATTGCATTCGGCCAGCGCTCGAAGTTGAACTTCAAGGCTCTGACCTCCCGTACTAACACGTGCGTAACCTACCAGTGCCATGGTCTCCTCCCGGTCAATAGGGCAAGGTACACTGACCCCCATGGTCAAAAGTCTCGAAGAGACCTTCTTGACCTGAAAATGGAGGGAAATAGATGAAATGAGTGCCGATTTCGTGAGTGTCACTAGGGCTTGATCTATTGACTCCAAACTAGCGATGGAGAGAAATAACGGGACGCTTTGTGATAAACGTCCCGTCGTGATGGGTAGCAGAATATTGTGCTACTGATTGATTTGATTGGATGTAACAAGATGCCAACGTAAGTTATTGGCTTTGTGGCTCAGGCGTAGGTGGTGAAGAGGCCGCGTTTTTACCCAGTTTACTGGTCAGGGGCGAGGAACGAGGGCTGAGGCGTTTTGGTGCTGTTACGGTTGCCAAAGGCTGTGAGGTGGAAGATGACGCTATTATTTCTGGCTCAGGATAAAACTCCTCCAGCAGCATCGGCACCTCTTCATCAATATCCTCAAACTGGCCGTTACGCAGCAGCTCGCGAGCAGCTTGCTCCATCTGGTCGATGGCAAGGCCTGCCTCTTGGTCACGCAGGGCCGCCTCCTGTGCGAGCCTGACTGCCTCGGTCAGGTTGGTCTCTTCCCGCAATGTTAAATCCACGTAGTAGACTGGTGTGCGGTAGGACTGGGTGGTGCTCTTGGCCCGCAACCGCAGGGTGAGCGGCAGATAACGGGTATGGCCACCGCTCACAGCCTCCAGATACTTGAGCCGTGCCGCTAGGGTGCGTACCGAGTTGTAGCCGGTGGTGCGGAAGATAAAGCTGCCCAGCTCATCCCCTTGCCCTTCCACAAACAGGTTCAGTCGCCCGTACAGCTTGCAGCCCTGTTGCCCAGCAAAGGCGCAGCGCTCTGGTCCAGAGCAGCTGACCTCCTCCATGCCTTGCGCCCCCACGCGTCTTGCCACCTCCCCATTCCCGACACAGAGCGGCCTGCCGGTTTGCCGGTCAAAGGCGCTGTATTCCGCTCGCAGGTTCAGGTCGCTGTCGTTGAACAGCACCCGCACCGGAATGGCGCGGATCTTGGTTTGCTCCTGCCCTTGGCCACTTTTCTGCGATGAGTAGTGTTGATGCAGGGGATGGAGTAACCATCCCCCTTTTTGTTGTACCTGGGTGGTGAGGGTGAAGCTGTCGTCCTTCTCCGGCACCCACTTATCCTGTTTTTGCACCAGCTTGCCGATGCAGATCCGCCCGATCACGGGCGGGGTGATCGCCAGTCCTTTGATCATGGTGTTTGCCTCAAGGGTTGAATGGTGAAACGGCGTACGCCGGGCACCGGTTTAACGTAACGGGTGAGCAAGTCGGGATGATCCTGTCCGAGCTTATCGAGATCCGGTGCCAGCCGGTCTTTACTGCGCTTCCAGGTGATCTTGCCGTCGGCAAACAGCCCGGCTGTCGCTTCACCCAAGGTGGCTTGCAGCCGCTGTTTGAGCTGTGACTCCTGCAGCTCGACGGCTTCCTTTTGCTGACGCAAGCGCAGCAGCTCGCCAAACAGCTGGTTGAACTCGGGAGAATCGGAGAGATCCACCGTCTGGCCATCGTCACGCGGAAACAGCCAGCTCAGGGCATTGGCGGCATCGCTGGAGCCGTCAGGCTCGGGCTGCTGGTCTTGTTGCACCATCTGCCAGAACTGCGCCTCCCGCTCGGTGAGATCTAGGATCTTCTCCTCATCGCGCTCGATGCGGTAAATCCGAAAATCCTGGCCGCCGATCAGCACTGCCACTTCGGCCCAGGCATGGCCGGTAACGGCCAGCTGATGCAGTACCTGACACTGGTAGGCCACCGGCACCCCTTCCTCCCACTGGGGGGCGCTGTGATAGCTGGCGGTCTTGATCTCCAGAATGCCAGGCCCATCGGGGTGGCCGACTACCTCCCGATCGAGGTTGGCGAGCATGAAGGGTTGCTCGGGGTGTTGCAGCACCGCATTGACCCGGCGCACACGAAAGCCGGTGCGTTTGGCGTAGACCTGCGCCAAGACCGGCTCTAGCTCAATGCCCCACAGCACCGCTGCCTTGTGGGAGATATCTTCCGGCTCCTTGCGGCCAGTCTTCTCCAACCATAGGCTGAGCGGGCATTTATAGGGGGATAGCCCCACTGCCACGGCGGCATCGGAGGAGCCAATGCCGAGTTTGCGGATAGCGAGCCACTGCTCGCGGGTTAATTGGGTAGTGGAGGCCAGCCGCAGGGCTCGGCCGTATTTGGCTTTTGCTTTCATGACTATTCCTTGTTGACGGCATAAATGGCTACGCCCGGATTGGCTTGTGCCAGTCCGGGTGAGTTCGTTATGCGGTTTGAATGGGAAAGCGGAATTACTGCAGCAGAGTGAGTGCCTGATTCAGGGCTTGGGATTTGAGTTGGGCGCCCTGACCAAACCAGGCGGAATCAAGCCGGTGATCTTGGCTGCGGGCTCGGCGGTGGTGATCCACGTATTCGGTGACCGCATTGACCAACCCCCAGGCGGTATTGCGGTAGCTGGCAAGCTCTGAGCCCATACCCGCGCCCTGATAGAGCTCATGCAGCCGTTGTACCGGCTTGGTGAGAATGATGCTCTCCTCATCCAGCGGTTGCGCCAGCAGGTCGCTGAAAAAGCGCAGCGCTTCTTCAGGGGCCACGGGTCTCTGTGCCAGCGCCTTGGTCTGTGCCTTGAACTCATCCCAATGGGAGAGTCCCAGCCCGAGGGACTCTTTGACCGCTGCCGCGTCGAACTGAGTGGAGTGGGGCACCTTGATGGCTCCGGTAGCGCCGCGCAGTGCCATCTGCAGGGTGTTGTTGCAGACCACTCGCAGCGAGGTGAACTGCGCCGTGGTGCAGAGCGTGCCGTCGCAGCTGGTCGCCAGCAGCAAATAGGACTTTACCAAGTCATTGCCTTTGAGTTTTAGATCTTGGCCGGTCTTAGCGAGTGCCCACAGCTTGCGGCCACCTTTGAGCGAGCCTGCTGTTTCCAGCTCAAAGCCACCGGCTTCCACTAGGTCTTGATAGAAGTGCAGTACCTCATGAGGCTGTACCACGTTGTAGCGACTTGAGACCACCGACAGGGGGGCAAGGGTATCGGAGCGATAAAGTACCTTGCTGTCGCTGTAGGGGCGGATATGTAGTGCATCGGAGGCGACGTTAAACATCACGTCGCTCTGCTCGATGGTCCAATCCATCCCGGCAGCCTGTAGCCAGATATCGAGAGATTGTTGCGGGGGTAAAACATTGCCAAGGCCATGCCAGGGCGTTTGACCGGTGTAGGCCATCGTATCGATCAAGTGAGCCATGAGAAATCTCCAATGAAAAAGGGACTGCACAGAGCAGTCCCTTGGGTAGGTTCATGGAGATAATATATATCTGAAATTAATTGAAATGAGACTCATTTAACCCTGTTGCTTGTAGCTATGGAATGCGCGCTGTGGTACCCCGTGTGGTACCCCAGGCCAAAAACGACCAAGGGGTTGGCATCGTGATGATGCCAACCCCTTGTTTTATATGGCGCTCCCGACTGGAGTCGAACCAGTGGCCTGTCCCTTAGGAGGGGACCGCTCTATCCTGCTGAGCTACGGGAGCTGTGTGGCGGGCATTATACAAGAAGCAACTCCCTTTTAAACCCTTGATTCTTATTCCAATACTGCCAAATCCCCGTTCTGGATGTTAAACGGCGAATATTTGTTCTGGCTGCTGATGATGGCGCCATCGTCGAACACCTGCACCACTTCGAACAGGCCGTCGGCCGGGTTGCGCATCATGCGCGATTTGCCGTAGGGGTCGATAAAGTCGGCGTTGTGCTGGATGCGGAACTGGTCGCCGAGCTTGACACCGTTGCGCCGTCCCAGATTGATGTAGGGGCCGCGTTCGTTCTGGCCGACCACTCTTGCGGTGACCGGGGCACAGGTGAGCTGGGCTACCAGATCCTGAGCCGCCTGTTGCAACTGGTAGTTGACCTCCTGGCCATAACTTGACTGCCAGAACTGGCCGCTGCTGCTGCCCACTTGCTCCCGCTTGCCAAAGGTCCAGGTGGCGCGCCCTTCGTAGACCTTGCGGTTGACCAGACTGCCGTTGATGCCATCGAACAGGTAGAGCTGCATGCGAAAGTTGCGTACGGGATCCTCATACCAGCTGGTCAGCTGGTTGCCCTGCGGCTCGATGGAGAGATCATCGATGCTGCCGAGCACCAGATACTGACTGTCGGTGCGCAGGCTGAGCGCCTTGATCTCTTCGAGGGCACTGCGATCCCCCTGTTGCAGATGCAGCGGATCGATGCGCAGGTTTTCATCCAGCCACTGGCGCACCGCGACCCCTTGCGGCGCGTTGGCGAGGGTTTCGAATAGCCGGCGCGAGAGGTTTTCCGGCATGTCGTCCATGGCGCCGTAGCTGGCTTGGTCCGGATAGCGCATCCGCAGCCTGACCAGTGTCAAATCCTTGGCGAAGTGCTGGGTCTGGCAGATCTGGCGCTCGGCCTGAATGTCGGCCACTAGCGTGATATACATGCGGCCGTTGCGCACCTCTTCCCGCTTGAGCCGGTACTGGCGAATGTCACCGCCGGAGCGGATCTGGATCTGCTCGGATCGCAGGCTGCCATTTTCCAGACGCTGGACGCTGGAAACAGCCGCGCCGCTGGCCAGCAGCGCCTGACGCAGGGCGTCGCGGGTCGCCTGCTCGCGGGCATAGACCTCATCGCCCCCCAGAATGGCGGCGCTGCCCTGCGCTTCGATAAGCTCGGCTCGGGCGCTCAGGCTGGCCAGCAGCAGGGTCAACAGCAGCGGTAATTTCATAGCAGATACCTTGAGTTGGCGGGCAGCCGCGCCATTTTGAGGAAATGGCACCTGCTGGCCGACATGGATCACAACACGTTCCAAGTGGCAGCGCACGTTGGCGCTGACGATGACCATTAAAAAGCAAGAATCATGCCTTATTCCCGGCTCAAGCTTTGTCCGGCGCGTCCGATAATAAGTCAGGTGCAGATACAGGAAAGGTATCCATGAACAAACTCATCACGGCGTTGGCGCTTGCCCTGGCATTGACCGGGTGTGGCTCCGACCCTATCAATCGGGATCAGGGTGACCCCCGCCAGGCGGCGCAGGGGATGGAGCTCAACTGGCTGGTGGCGCGCATGACCGATCAGCTGATGGAGCGCAAATCGCTGACCACCCTGACCGAGCCCATCGCGGTGGCTTCTTTCGTCGATCTCGATACCCTGCAGGATACCAACTGGATGGGGCAGCAGATTGAGGAGAGCTTTATCTACGAGCTCAACCGTCGCGGCGAGGTGGTGGTGGACTTCAAGCTGACCGGCAGTATCAAGGTGACGCCGCAGGGGGACTTCGTGCTGAGCCGCAACTACAAGGAGCTCTCTTCCCGTTTGCCGATCTCCCGCATTCTGGTCGGCACCTTCAGCCGCAACAGCAAGGGAATTCAGGTCAACGCCCGCGTTATCGACATGCGCACCAAGATGGTGGAGACCACGGCCCAGAGCCTGATCCCGCAAAAATATCTGTTCGGTGCCAACAATTCGTTTGGTCGGGCATCGATCAATCGCGGTTATCTGATGCGTGACAGTCAGGCCCGGCCGGGCGGTCATCTGGTCAACCTGACCCCGTGAGGAGCGAGTCATGAAGATCCTGTTTGGTTGCCTGTTGGCACTCTTGCTCACCGGTTGCAGCTACAACCGGGTGGTGGATTACACCCAGGGTGGCAAACCCGATGATTTTCCGGTGCTCAAGGCGGTGGGCTATGCGGTGATCGACATCCAGCCCGGCCCCTCCCAGTCGGAGAAGATGCTGCAAGCCATTCGCGCTTCCAAAATGGATGCATATCGCGAGCTGGCCGAGCAGCTCAATGGTCAGCAGGTGCGCGGCCAGAGCAGCTATCGTGACCTGACCCAGACCTCCAACTCGCTGGATGTGTCGGTCGCCGGTGTGGTGCGTGGTGCCCGGGTGGTTGCCTCTTATCCGCGCGGCAATACCTATGCCACCGAGATGGAGCTCGATACCCGTGCCCTCTACAACATCAACCAGCTGATGGCCGGTCAGTTCTGAGTTGATGGGCTTGCCGTGAAAACCGGCATCAAAACAAAAGGCGAGCAGGGTGCTCGCCTTTTGTCGTTGTGGGCTGGTTAGCTCCCCATCAGCACCGGCGGCACTGCGGTAGGTTTCACATCCTCGCTCGGGTAGCAGCCCAGCACCTTGATATAGCGGGTGATCTTGGTCAGTTCTACCAGTGCGGCCTGCATCGCCGGGGTCTGCAGGTTGGCGGAGACATCGAGGTAGAACATCTCTTCCCACGGGTTGCCCTGCACCGGACGGGACTCCAGTTTGGTCATGTTGATCTCGTGGCTGCGCAGTACCAGCAGCGCCTCGACCAGCGAACCCGGCTTCTGGGAGGTGGACATGATGAGAGTGGTCTTGGCCGGGATCTGCGGCGCCACGTCGATGGGCTTGCGCGCCACCACAATGAAGCGGCTGTAGTTCTCTTTCTGGTTGGCGAGCTGCTCGGCCAGCACGTCCAAGCCATACAGTTCGCCACCGGCGGCGCTGCCGATGGCGGCGGCCTCCGGGCTGGCCAGTTCTTTCACCTTCATCATGGCACTGGAGGAGGAGTCGCAGATTTCGTGGCGCGCCCCTTCCAATTTGCTCAGATAGTGGGAGCACTGCTGGAACACCTGCGGGTGGGCATAGAAGGTTTTGATGCGACTCAGCTCGGTCGGCACGGCGGTGAGGATGCAGTGCTCGATGGGATAGGTGAGCTCGCCGACGATGGAGAGGCTGGTATGCTGCATCACGTCATAGACTTCGTTGATGGAGCCCGAGCTGGTGTTTTCGATGGGCAGCACGCCAAAGGCGGCGCGGCCTGACTCCACCGCATCCAGCACTTCGCGGAAGTTCTGGCAGTTCACCTCGATCACCTGATCCTTGTAGCGCGCCAGATATTTGCGGGCGGCGAGGCTGGAGTAGGAACCGCGCGGCCCCAGATAGGCGACGCTGGTCATCGGCTCCTGCTGCTCCGGGTTGAGCAGGCTCTGCAGATAGGCCTGCTGGGAGAGCACTGAGTCTTCGATGATGGTGTGATAGATGCGGGTGATGTACTGGGCATCCAACCCAAGCACGCGCCCTTTCTGGATCAGGGCGACCAGCAGCTCCTGCTCCCGCTGGTGGTCACGGATGGGGCGCGGGTTGGCTTGCTTGGCACGGGCGACCTCGATGCTGAGGGTCTTGCGTTTCGCCAGCAGGGCAAGCAGCTCCTGATCCAACCGGGTGATGTCTTGTCTGATCTCGTCGAGCGTTGCCATGATTGTTCCCTATCCAAGTAATCGATTGATATTAATGCAAAAAAAAGCCTCCGCTAGGGGAGGCTCGATTCGTCTTTGCTTTCTGTTCACACGACGACAGGCCTTCCCTCAAGCGGGCCGGATAAACGAGAAAGCAAAGAAGAATGGTGCGTGCATAGGTGTGTCCTTGAAGTAACGTCATAACCATTAAGGGATTTGCCGGTCTGATGCAAGTAAAACTTGCCCGCGGGCGGGGATGGGGGCAGGGTATCCGGTTAAGAAAATGGCGTATGAATGATGTTCTATTGACTCTGTTTTGATGACTGAAACCCAGTGGAGGAGGTAAAGACGATGGCGATTATTTTCGATCTGGGACGGGTGGTGGTGAGCTGGGATCCGGTAGGCATAGTGCGTTCCGTGCGTGGTCCGCAAGGGGCCGAACAGTTGGCCGAGCAGCTCTTTAACCACCCGGATTGGCTGGAGGTAGACAGAGGCACCATGTCGCTCCACACCATGGCCCGGGAAGCGCAAGCGCGCACCGGCCTTTCGGCGGCACAGAATCTGGCCATTTTACAGGCCGTTCCCGCCTCCCTGCAGCCAGATCCCGCTATGCTAACCCTGATAGCCGAGCTTCACGGGGCGGGGTACACCCTGTATGCCCTCTCCAACATGGGTCATGCCAGCATCGACTGGCTGGAGCAGCATCAGGATTTTTGGCGCTTCTTTAGCGGCAAGGTGGTCTCGGCGCGGGTGCGGATGATGAAGCCGGAGCCGGATATCTATCGCTATCTGCTGGTGTCGTTCGATCTGAAACCGGCAGAGTGTCTCTTCATCGATGACAGTCCCGCCAACATTGCGGCCGCCGAGGCCCTCGGTATCAGGGGAATCGTCTTTACCGACGCGGCGAGTTGCCGCCAGCAACTGGGTGAGCTGGGCTGTTTGCCCGCCACCGGCAGGGGGTGATGCCCCTCTAGGAGCACTATGGAGCATGGCCGGTTTCGCAATTGGCTCAGTCATTATCCCGAGGCGACCCTGATCATCGCCTGCAAGGATGGCAGCGGTTATCAGCTCTGTGTTGAGGCAGAAGGGGAGTGCCTCTGCCTGACCGACAGCGAGGGAGGGCGCCTGACTTTCACCTCGCTGGATCAGGCGCAGGGTTTCTTGCGAGCCCATCGGGTTCACCAAGCAAGATTACGAATTTATGACGCCCAAAATGAAGATTTAGCAGCAGAATCACAGGAAATAATCATCAAGTTTTAATTTTAACCAGACTCTTTAAGGGTCTATTCAGTTTGTTTGCCGCACAATACTGCACCTGTTCATCATCCGGAGCTGTTTAATGGGTGCCAATGTAGTTGTACTGAATCAGGGATATGATCACTCTTTTCAAGCCAGGGAACAGCTGCTGATTGAGCGACTGGCAAGTTTTGACGAGCTGGTTGTCTCTTTTTCGGGACGGTTGGAATCCTGCTACAGCATCGAGCTGTGCCGCGCTGCCGGTGTGAAAATCCATGCAATTACCCTCGATAATCCGACCCGCAGCCGCAGTGAAGTGGCCCGAGCCCGCCGTTATTGCCAGCGTTATGGCATCGATCACTGGGTCATCAAGAGTGACGAGATCGTCTTTTGCGATCGCCTGCCAAATATTGAAGGGCTGATCGACCCGGTTCGCCGCATTGGTGATTATGTGCAGACTCGTTCTGAGTGGGCTCATCTGCCGTTGCTGGTTCCGGCAGCGGTGGAGGAGCGTGATGATTATCTTGCCCAGTTCGGGTCTCTGCCTGCCAACTCAATCTGGTTTTTTGCCGACAACGGATTGATGCGTCGCGATTATCGTTACGGCTTCAACAAGCGTCAGCTCGGTCGTTGGGGCAAGGGGAGCAATGGTTGCCTCAGCAATCGCTTCACTAATCCACGGCAGCTTGAGCAGCGTTATCTGCGAATGGTGGATCAGGCCGAGCAGATGCTGGCCGACATGGGGCTGGACGAGGCACAGGTCTTTTTCCATACCCTGTGCGACTGCTCCACCACCCTGGCCCGGGTGCGTCTACCCGAACATCAGCGTGCGCAGGCCTTTGATATGCAATCGGATATTTTGTCTGCCCTCAAGGGGAGCAAGTTCGATCTGGTGACCCTGGATATGGCACAGAAAGAGCGGCACGATCTCGCCATCTAGCCTGCGGGCAAGCGATGCCGGTGCCAGAACGTGAGTGCTGTCATAGGCAAGGGGCGACGGGACTGTTTATACTGTCGCCCTTTCACCCGTTACCGAGCTTCGCCCTATGAAACCCTTCTCCCGTCTGCTGATTGCCCTGTGCCTCTCCCCCGTACTGGCGCAGGCTGCCCCTCTTTCTCAGGTGACGCTGCCCGATGGTCGGCAGGTTCAGCTCAACGACGACTTCACCTGGGAGTATTTGGTGATCAAACCGGCCGAGTCCGTACAGGGCGTGGCTGCTGATGGGAAGGCTGGGGCCGTGGTGGCCGTTGCTGCTCCGGTGCTGACCGATCAGGCCAAGGCCAATCCGGAACTGCTTGCCCAGATGGCGCGTGACGGTGTGGTGGTCAAGCTCGACAAGATCGAGGGATCTGACCCGCTGGCGCTGACCTTTATGGTGGGCAATACCGGTACCCGCAATGTAGTCGGGGTGCGTGGCATGGTGACCCTGTTCAGTGCTGACGGGGTGCAGCTGAGCCGTCAGGAGGCCCGCTTCTGGGTTGCCGAGAATCGTCTGCCGGAAACCTATCTGCGCAAGGGGCAAGCCCGTCCGTCGCTGGCCCTCGAGATCCCCCGTCCTGCCGGATTGACCGGTCAGCCGCTGGTGCGAGTCGAGATCGACGAGGTGGTCTTCCGCTGATGTTTACCGGCTGGCGTGAGGCTCACGCCAGCCATTTGTAACTCCTGTCATCATCCGCAATATCTGCTTACATCTGACATGATTTGGCAACAGCTTGCCGCTCGGCAACGCCACGCCGTCCCCGCACAATGACTCCATACCAGCTCGACGAGCTTATCAATGGAGTTAATGAGATGAAAAAGAGCGCTGTTTCCCTTCTGGTTCTGGCCGGTTTTGCTTCTACCTCTGCACTGGCGCAGGATGCCTTCAGCTACGCCAAGGGCGCGGCTACTTGGGCGCACACCAAATCCGACTATCTGAACAACAACCCGCTGTTCCCACGTGATGCCAGCAATCAGGGCACTCGCGATTTTGGCGGTGTGACGCTGGATCTCTCCAAATCGTTCTCCAACAACTTCTACGGTCGTCTGCTCTCCGAGGGCACCTCTGCCCAGCACGGCAATGACAGCATGGGTATCGGCAGCCTGGGTATCGGTGTTTTTACCCCGCTTAGCACCGGCTTGAACCTCTACGGTGAAACCGGTCTGATGGGTTACACCATGGAGCGCGAGCAGGCGTATGACGTCAAGGGCTGGGATCTGGTGAGCCGCAAGAGCAGTGGCAGCATGTACGGTGAAGTGGGTCTGCGCTACGACATCGGCAATGTCGAGCTCTCCACTGCCTACCGCTACGCCAACATGACCGCCGATATGCACGACTTCAAGGTGGGCGGTGCTTACAAGCTCAACCAGAACTGGGCGCTGACTGCCGATTACACCTATCGCAACTGGGATCTGCAAAAAGGTTCCATCTCCAGCCTGGGTGTGAAGTACAGCTTCTAATCCCCCTTCCCGTAGTCCGTAGTGTCTTGTTTTTTACCCATGGCGTTCGCCATGGGTTTTTTCTTTTTCCGGTGATCCCTTTTTTCTCCTTGTGTCGTATCAGTCGCAAATAGTTATACAACTTTCATTTTTTTGTATAACTGCTATAACTGAATCAATGCTTATACAAGGAGCTTCATCATGTACAAGATTAAAGTCGGTATCAGTGCCTGCCTGCTGGGACAAGAGGTACGTTTCGATGGGGGCCACAAGCGCTCCAGCTTCTGCGAACGGGATCTTGGCGCTCACTTTGACTACCACCCCGTCTGTCCCGAGATGGCTATCGGTCTAGGGGCGCCTCGCGCCGCCATCCGGCTGGTCAAGCGTCACGGCGAGATCCGCGCCGAGGCGAGCAACGGCAGCTTCGATGTCACCGAAAAGCTGATTGCCTTCAGCGAGCAGAAGGCACGTCAGCTCGACTTTATCTCCGGCTATATCCTCTGTGCCAAATCCCCCAGCTGCGGTATGGAGCGGGTCAAGGTCTATGGCGCCAACAACGAGGGGAGCGCCAAGGAGGGGATTGGCCTCTTTGCCAAGGCGTTGATGGAGGCCAACCCCCTGCTGCCAGTAGAGGAAGATGGCCGCCTGTGCGACCCCATCCTGCGGGAGAACTTCGTGCTGCGGGTCTTCGCCTACCACGACTGGCAGCAGCTCTGCGCCCGCGGCATCACCGCTTCTGCGCTGATCCGCTTCCACTCCCGCTACAAGTATCTGGTGCTCTCCCATGCCACCACCCACTACCGCATCCTCGGCAAGCTGCTCGGCAATCTGGGCAAGTCCACCAATTTGCAGGAGGTGGCCGACAACTACATCAAGGGATTGATGACGGCGCTGACCCTGCGAGCCAACCGCCGCAGCCACACCAATGTGCTGATGCACCTGCAGGGCTATTTCAAGCGGGTGCTGACCCCGGCCCAGAAGCAGGAGCTTGCCGATACCATCGACAAGTACCGCACCGGCATATTCCCCTTGCTGGTGCCGCTCACCCTGATCCGTCACTACCTGCGCGAGTACCCCAATCCCTACCTCGCCGAGCAGGTTTATCTCAATCCGCACCCCGATACGCTGAAATTGCGTTACGGGCTCTGAATCCGTTCTGTTGCCCCGGCGCATGGTTTGCGCCGGGGGGCTTTACCCCTCTGTTTGATGGACGTTGTCATGTCTGATTTATCGCAAGAAGTTGCTCCTCTCGCTGATGAGGGGATCTACCCCATTCGCGAGGTTTCCCGCCTCACCGGCGTCAACGCCGTGACCCTGCGAGCCTGGCAGCGCCGCTACGGTCTGGTGCAACCGGCTCGCACCGAAAAGGGCCACCGCCTCTATAGCGAGCAGGATATCCGCCAGATCGGCGAGATCCTGAGCTGGCTGGAGCGGGGAGTGAGTATCGGGCAGGTGAAGGGGCTCCTGAGCGAACCCCATTCCGAGCCGGTGAGCGATCACTGGCAGCAGACCCTGGAGCAGTTCAGTCAGGCGTTACTCGCTTTCAACCAGCGCAAGGCGGAGGCCGAGCTTAACGATCTGCTGGCGAGCTACCCGTTCGAGCTGGTGCGCAGCCGGGTACTGCAACCGCTGGTGGAGCGGCTGCTGGGGCTGTGGCGCGAGCGGCCCGATGGCGAGCTGCTGCAACAGGTGTGGCTGGGCTGGCTCCATACCCGCTTCGCCCGCCACCAGATCGAGCAGGAGAAGGGCGTGCCGATCACGCTGGCGAGCTGGGGACAGGTTGGCCCCCTCGATCTGGTCTGGGCCGCCTACGAGCTGATCGGTCAGGGCTATGAGGTGCAACTGCTGGGGGCGGTCGAGCCGCGCCATGCCAGCCTGCTGGAGGGGCGTGCCGTTACCCCCTGGCTGGTGCTGCTGGGTGCCGGGCTCGGCAAGCAGGAGCTGGCCGCCGGGTGGCCCGCAGGCACACGCCTGTTTGGCGAGCTGGGGCGCCTCTACGACGATGAGTGGCTTAAAGCCCATGGCTGGCAGGCGAGCCTTGCCGAGTTGATAGCGGATGCCCCAGATGCTGCTGGCACCAGCGGACGCGGGAGGAAAAAATCATGAAGCTGGTCTGGTTTCGCAATGATCTGCGCCTCGCCGACAACCCCGCGCTGCGGCATGCCTGCGCCGGTGATGAGCCGGTCGCCGCGCTCTTTATCATCTCCCCCACCCAGTGGCGGCAGCACAAAATGGCCCCCATCCGTCAGCGCTTTATGTTGGCGCAGGTGGATGAGTTGGGCCGCGAGCTGGCGGCCCTCGGCATCCCGCTCCATCTGCTGCGAGTGGAGACTTTTACCGAGGTGCCCGCTGTGTTGGCAAACCTCTGCCGCGAGCAGGGGGTGACCCAGCTCTACGCCAATCAGGCTATCGAGATCGATGAACTGCGTCGCGACCATGCCGTCAGCGCCGCGCTGGCAGAGCAGGCGGTGAGTTGTCACTGGTTCAACGGCTGCTGCGTATTGCCGCCGGGGCGGGTACTGACCGGCTCGGGTGAGATGTTCAAGGTGTTCACCCCTTTCAGCCGCGCTTGGCTCAAGTCCCTCGACGAGGAGGGGTTTGTCATTCATCGCGCGCCGACACCGCGTGGCGAGCCTTTGCCGTGGCAGCCGCTGGCTGAGCGGGCGTGGGTTGATGAAGCTCTCGGCGAGCTGACGGTTGATCCGCGTTGGCCAGTGGGGGAGGCAGAAGCTCTGCGCCGTTTGAACATTTTTCTGGAACAGGCAGTGCTCGACTATGGCGAGACCCGTGATTTTCCTGCCATCGCGGGCACGTCCGTGCTCTCCCCCTATCTGGCGGCGGGCATCATCAGTCCTCGTCAGTGTGTGGCGGCGCTTCAGCAGCGGCTTGGCTATCGGCCCCAGTCCAAGGCCCAGCCCGGCTTTGTCTGGCTCAATGAGCTGGTCTGGCGCGAGTTCTATCGCCACCTGCTGGTGCTGATCCCGACCCTCTCCATGAATCACCCCTTCAAACCCGAGACGGCAGCCTTGCCGTGGGGCTGGGACCCGTATGCCTTCGCCGCCTGGAGCGAGGGGCGCACCGGCTACCCCATCGTCGATGCGGCGATGCGCTGTCTCAACGCTACCGGTTGGATGCACAACCGGCTGCGAATGATAGTGGCGAGCTTTCTCACCAAGGATCTCCATATCCACTGGCGGCTCGGGGAGGATTACTTCATGAGTCGGCTCATCGATGGAGATCTGGCGGCCAACAACGGCGGTTGGCAGTGGGCAGCGGGTACCGGCGCCGATGCTGCGCCCTATTTTCGGGTCTTCAACCCCACCACCCAGGGGCAACGATTTGATCCACAAGGGGAGTTTATCCGTACCTGGGTAACTGAACTTGCCGATATTCCCGCCGCTTATGTGCATCAGCCCCACGACTGGCTGCGGCTCAAGGGGCGACAGGATTATCCGGCACCCATGGTGGATCACGCCGTTGCCCGGGTGAGAGCCATCGAGATGTTTCGCTCTCTGGAGAAATAGGATGAACGAGCCGCTGGCCCGCTTTCTTGGCCTCTATCAGCAACTGGACAAACAGCAGTTGCACCGCTTGCCCGAGGTCTATGCCGAACAGGTGGTCTTTACCGATCCGGCCCACCGTATCGAGGGGCTGGCGGCCCTTGGCGACTATTTTGCCGCCCTCTATCAGCGCCTCGCCTACTGCCGTTTCGTCATCACCAGTCAGCAGCAGCAGGGGCCGCAGGCCTGGCTCGGCTGGACTATGACCTTCTCTCACCCCAGATTGCGTGGTGGTGAGCCGGTGACGGTGGAGGGGGCCACCCGCCTCGAATTCGACGAGGCGGGCAAGGTGTGCCAGCACCAGGACTATTTTGACCTGGGCGCCATGCTCTACGAGCAGTTGCCGCTGCTCGGGCCAGTGGTGCGCACTATCAAGATGAGGCTTGGCGCATGAGCGGCCGAGTGCTGATCACAGGGGCGACCTCCGGCATCGGTCGCCAGTTGGCGCTGGATTACCGGCGGGCAGGCTGGCAGGTGTGGGGTTGTGGCCGCGATGGTGAACGGCTGCAGGCGCTGGGGCTGCACGGTATTACGCCGCTGCAGTTCGATGCCCGGGATCTGGCCGCAATGAGCGGGGTGGCTGCTACGCTGCCATTCCTCGATCTGCTGATCCTCAACGCAGGCAACTGCGAGTACATGGATGTCGGCGATGGGTTTGACAGCGAGCTGTTTGCCCGGGTGATTGAGACCAATCTGACCGCCACCGGCCATGCTTTGGCCGCCTTCTTGCCGTTGCTCGGGGCTGGGTCACGGCTGGCCATCGTCAGCTCGTCGGTGAGCTGGCTGCCGCTGCCACGAGCCGAGGCCTATGGCGCCTCCAAGGCGGCCCTCGACTATCTGGCGGATACCTTGCGCCTCGATTTGGCCAGCAAAGGGATCGGGGTGACCCTGATCCGCCCCGGCTTTGTCCAGACGCCGCTCACCGCCAAAAATGATTTTCCCATGCCCTGTCTGGTGACGGTGGAGCAGGCCTCCCGTGCCATCATGGACGGGCTGACCTCTGGTCGTCACCAGATCCACTTTCCCCGCCGTTTCATCTGGTTGCTGCGCCTGCTTGGTGCGCTGCCGGTGGGGCTCTGGCTGCGCCTTGGCCGCGCACTCGTATCGAAAGGAAGCCATTCATGAAGAAAAAGATCGCCATCGTCGGTTCAGGGATCTCGGGGCTCACCGCCGGTTTTCTGCTCCACAAACTCCATGACATCACCCTGTTCGAGGCGGCACCGACTTTGGGGGGGCACACAGCCACTGTCGATGTGAATCAGGCTGGCCGCAGCTATGCCATCGACACCGGCTTTATCGTCTTCAATGATCGCACCTACCCCAACTTCTTGAAGTTGCTGGCACGGATCGGCATGGCGCGGCAACCGGCCGAGATGAGCTTCTCGGTGAAGAGCCCGGAAGGGCTGGAGTATAACGGCCACAACCTCGATACCCTGTTTGCCCAGCGCAGCAATCTGTTGAGCCCCCGTTTCTACAGTTTTGTTGGCGAGATTTTGCGCTTCAACCGGGAGGCACGTGCCTGGCTGGCAGATGGTCAACATCAGGGTGCTGGCCCCGAGCTGACGCTGGGAGACTTTCTGCTGGCGGGGGAGTTTAGCGACTACTTCGCCCGCCACTACATCTTGCCGATGGGGGCGGCAATCTGGTCATCGACTCTGGCCGATATGCGTGCCTTCCCCCTTGGCTTCTTCCTGCGCTTTTTTGCCAACCACGGCCTGCTGGATGTGGCCAATCGCCCCCAGTGGTACGTGATCCCGGGTGGCTCGCGGGAATATATCGGCCCCCTTACCGCCGGATGGCAGTCGCAGATCCGCCTCGCCTGTCCGGTGCAGAGTGTGCGACGGGAAGCGGACGGCGTGGTAATCCAGAGCAGTTACGGCGAGGAGCGGTTTGACGAGGTGATCTTCGCCTGCCACAGCGATCAGGCGCTGGCGCTGCTGGCGGATCCCGGCGAGCGGGAGCAGGCCATCCTCGGCGACATGCCCTATCAGGCCAACGATGTCTGGCTCCACACCGATGCTAGCTGCCTGCCCACCCGCCGCAAGGCATGGGCCAGCTGGAACTATCAGCTCGATGGCAATGACGAGGCGCGGCCGCTGGTGAGCTACAACATGAACATCCTGCAGGGGGTGAACTCGCCGGAGCCCTTCTGCGTCAGCCTCAACCCCAAGGGCAAGGTGGATGAGAGCAAGGTGCTGCGCCGCTTCGTCTACCACCATCCGGTGTTCAATCAGGCTTCCATCGCCGCCCAGCAGCGGCGCGCGGAGATCTGCGGCCAGCAGCACACCCACTTCTGTGGCGCCTACTGGTACAACGGCTTCCACGAGGATGGGGTGCGCAGCGCGCTGGATGTCGCCAGGCGCTTCGGGGCCGAGCTATGAATGGCGCGACCGTTGCCACCGAACATGGGCGTGCCGACGAACTGGCTGGCGTCACCAGCGCCATCTGGCAGGGCTCGGTGCGCCATCGCCGTTTTGCGCCGCGGGCTCACGCCTTCTCCTACAGCCTCTTTATGCTGGGACTGGATCTCGACGAGCTGCCGCAGCTCGATCAGGGACGCTGGTTCGGTGTGGAGCGCTCGGGGCTGCTCTCGTTTCACCGCCATGACTATCTCAAGGGGAGTGAGGGAAGCCTCAAGCAGGCGGTGTGGCAGAAGGTGAGCGAGCTGGGTGGCGATGCCGACTCCGAGGGGCGGGTGCTGCTGCTCGGCAACGTGCGCTGTTTGGGATTCTACTTCAGCCCGGTCAACTTCTACTTCTGCTATCGGCAGGGCGAGGCGCGCTATCTGCTGGCAGAGGTCTCGAACACTCCCTGGAACGAGCGTCACTACTACCTGCTGGATCTGGCGGCGCTGGCGCCCCATGACAAGGATTTTCACGTCTCCCCCTTTATGGGGCTGGCGATGCGCTATCACTGGCGGATCAGGCCGCCCGAGCAGGAGACACTGATCCACATCGAGAGTCATCCCGTATCCGGTGAAGCCAAGCTGTTTGACGCAACCCTGGCGCTCACTCGCGAACCCTTGTCGCGCAAGGGGCTGGTGGCCCTGCTGGCCCGCTGGCCCTGGATGACCATGAAGGTGCTGCTCGGGATCTACTGGCAGGCCCTGCGTCTATTTATCAAACGAACCCCGATTTTTACCCATCCGGAGAGCCGCTAATGGAACTTGCTCAATCAACCCTCTCTGCCTCTTTCATCGACAAGGGGGCAAGACAACTGCTGCTCAATCTGCTGGGTCGCCTCGAACATGGCCAGCTGCTGCTGCGGGATGGCGGTGAGCGCCACAGCTTTGGCATCGCTGGCACCGATCTGCATGCCGAACTGGTGGTGCAGGATCCTGCCTTCTATCGTCGCCTGTTGCTGGGGGGCAGCATTGCCGCCGGGGAAACCTGGGTGGAGGGGCTCTGGACCAGCCCGGATCCGGTGGCGCTGGTGCGGCTGCTGGCCCGCAACCTGACCCTGCTTGACTCCCTCGAGCGGCGCCTCGGCTGGCTCAGTTTCCCCTTCAACAAGGTGCGCCACTGGCTCAACCGCAATACTCTGACCGGTTCGCGCTCCAACATCGCCGCCCACTACGATCTCGGCAATACCCTCTATCAGGGTTTTCTCGACAGCCATATGCAGTACTCGAGCGCCATCTATCCGAGCGCCGAGGCCACTTTGGAAGAGGGGCAGCAGGCCAAGTTGCGCACCATCTGCGAGCGGCTCGAGTTAGGGCCTGACGATCATCTGCTGGAGATCGGCACCGGTTGGGGTGGCCTCGCCGTCTATGCCGCCCGCCACTATGGCTGCCGGGTGACGACCACTACCATCTCCCGGGCCCAGCATGACTATGCCAAGGAGTGGATTGCGCGGGAGGGGCTGGGGGATCGCATCACCTTGCTGCTGGAGGATTACCGCAAGCTGGAGGGCACCTATGACAAGCTGGTCTCCATCGAGATGATCGAGGCGGTAGGCCACGCCTTCCTGCCCGACTATTTCCGCCAGTTGTCGCGGCTGCTCAAACCCGGTGGTCGCCTGCTGATTCAGGCCATCACCATCGCCGATCAGCGCCATGCTCAGTATCTGCGCGGAGTCGATTTCATCCAGCGCTACATCTTCCCCGGCGGCTGCCTGCCGAGCGTCTCCCAGATGGCGGGGTTGCTGGCGCGGGAGACCGACATGCAACTGGTGCGGTTGCACGATCACGGTCACCACTATGCCCGCACTCTGGCTCACTGGTGCGAGCGCTTTCTGGCGCTGGCGCCCGAGCTGCCCAAGCTCGGTTACAGTCAGGATTTCATCCGGCTGTGGCACTTCTACTTCGCCTATTGCGAGGGGGGATTCTGGGAGCGCAGCATCAGTCTGGTGCAGCTGGAGGCCGCCAAGCCGGGGCCCGCTGGCTGGTCGGGTGATGTGCCAGTAAGCGGTCACTGACCATGTGGCAGTGGGCTCACCTGCTGGGATTCAACCTCTACTGGTTGCTGGCGGTGAAGTGGCAGCAGCCGGGCCCGCTGCTGGCAATGTTGCTGCTGCACTTTATCTTCTCACCCAGCCGCCTGCGTGACTGGCGGCTGCTCCCCATTGCGGTTGCTGGCTGTCTGCTGGATGTGCTGCTCTGGCAGCTCGGCCTGTTCCGTTTTCCTTCCGGTTTTCCCCTCTGGCTGGTGCTGCTCTGGCTTGGTTTTGCCCTGACGCTGGCCCACGGTATGCGCTGGCTGCTGCGCTTGCCTCGCTGGCAGCAGGCGCTGTTTGGCGTATTTGGCGGTGCTTCCTCCTATGTGGCGGGGGCCGCCATGGGGGCAGTAAACTTACCCTGGGGCATCTGGATCAGCACGGCGCTGCTGGCAGTGATCTGGATGTGGTGGTTACCCGTACTCCTGTGGGTAATGGTCAAGCTGGAGGGTGAGTCATGACAAACACCTTTTCGACCGACTCGTTGCTTTTTTCCAAATGGACCAAAGAGAGCCAGCATGAGCTGACTGATCGCTTCTATCTGGTGGTTGCCTGCCAGCGGGATGCGCAAGGTCGGCTGGTGCAGGTGGTGATGCAGGATATCAACACCCTGCAGGAACAGGAGATGGACTGGCATGAACTGGAAGACCCCAACCACTGGCATATGGGGTGGAATTAACCCGCTACTGCTGGCGTTTACGCTCTTGGCTGCAACCGCAGTGCAGGCCTCTGCCTCCCCCTGGCAGCAGCTGCGCCCTGTCGGGCAGGGGGAGATGAACTGGCTCTGGTTCAAGCTCTACGATGCCACCCTCTACAGTGAAAGCGGGCGCTATCAGCCCGGTCACTATCCGCAGGCCCTGACCCTCACCTATGCCAGATCCATCGAGCGGGAAGATCTGCTGAGCGCCACTGCCGCCGAGTGGCAGCGACTCGGTCTTGGCTCTGACGCCGAGCGTCAGCGCTGGCTTGGCCAGCTCGCTGCACTCTGGCCCGATGTACAGGCTGGCGACAAGCTCACCTTCTATGTCGACAAGGGCGGGGCAGGCCACTTCTGGTGGCAGGAGAAGTCCCTCGGGACTCTGGCCGATCCGCAATTCTCGGCCGCTTTTCTCGCCATCTGGCTGGCTGACAACAGCCGCGATCCCGCCCTGACCCGCCGTCTGCGTGGCCAACCCTGAACATGGAGTCTCTGATGTCTTTCTATCGTGCATACCGCTGGTTGCTGTTGCTCCCCTTTTTGCTGCTGAGTGGCTGTGGTGCCAGTCTCGATGACTATCGGGGGCAGGGGCCAAACTGGGATCTTGCCCGTTTCTTCAACGGCAAACTGGTAGCTCACGGCCTGGTGACCGACCGCAGCGGCGAAGTGACCAGTCGCTTTCGGGTCGAGATGGTGGGTCGTTGGAAGGATGGCAAGGGAGAGTTGTTCGAGCAGTTCTACTTTGACGATGGCCGCGAGCAGACCCGTACCTGGTATCTGAGCAAGGGTGATGATGGTCATTGGCGCGGTACTGCTTCCGATGTGGTGGGGGGGGCGGTGGGTAAAAGCGAAGGGTTTGCCCTCAACTGGCGTTATCAGCTCGATCTGGCGCTGCCGGATGGCGAGGTGGTGCGGGTGAGCTTCGATGACTGGATGTACCTGCTGGACGAAGATCGTCTGATCAATCGTGCCGAGATCAGCAAGTTCGGTATCCATCTTGGCGAAGTGATCCTCTATATCGAACGTCAGCCCTGACCGTTAACGCAAGATAACGCTCAGTAAAAAGCGCGCCGATGGCGCGCTTTTGTTTACCGAAAAACCAGAGTCATCAGATGATGCGGTTCTCTTCCAGCATCTTGCGACGGGCCTCTTCCTTGGCCATCTTCTTCTTGCGGTTGTCACAGGGTTCCGGGCAATCGCACTCTTTCTCGATGCCGACACTACCCAGACCGCCACAGGAGCCGGAGATGGTCTTCTTCTGGAAGATGTAACCGATAGCCATGGCGGCTATCACCAGCATGAATACCCCAAAGGTGATCAGAAATATCTGCATCTCTACCTCTTACTTCTTGACCAGATAGGGCTTGAAGGCATCGGAGTAAGCCTCTTCAAAGCCGTTGTCGGTCTTGGTGATCACGAAGATCGCCAGGCCGCGCTCGTTGGCATAGGCCAGGCTCTTCTCGGTCCCCATCACCATAAACACGGTGGCCAGCCCGTCTGCGGTCATGCAGGAGGGGTGGATCACGGTGACCGATACCAGACGGTGCTGGATCGGCTTGCCGCTGCGCGGATCTATGGTGTGGGAGAAGCGCTGACCATCCAGTTCATAGTAGTTGCGGTAATCGCCGGAGGTGGCTACCCCGTTGTCACCGGGCACGATCACCTCTTGCACCGTGCCGGTACCTGCGGTGGGCTTCTCGATGGCCACGCGCCAGGGGTGACCCTTGCCGTTGACGCCATTGATCCGCAGCTCGCCGCCAATCTCCACCAGATAGTTACGCGCACCCAGTGACTCCAGATACTCGGCTACCTTGTCCACACCAAAGCCCTTGGCGATGGCAGAGAGATCGACGTAAAGATCCGGAATGTCTTTTTGCAGGGTATCGGCATCCACTGAGGTGATGACGTGCAGGTTGCCCAGACCAGTCTTCTGGCGAGTCTGGGTGATCAGCTCGTCGGAAGGGACCTTGGTCGGCTTCTTGTCCGGGCCAAAGCCCCACAGATTGACCAAGGGGCCAACGGTGACGTCCAGCGCCCCCTGGCTCTCACGGCCAATGTGAATGGCCTCTGTGACGACCCGTGCGGTATCGCGGGAGACCACTACCGGTTTGTTGTCACGGCTCTGGTTGAAGCGCGACAGTTCGGAATCGGGGCGATAGGTCGACATCTGGTCGTTGACCCGCTCCAGCAAGATATCGACCTCAGCTTGAAGCTTGGCCGGATCGCTGATGGCGCTGTCCGCCACCTTGATGGAGTAATAAGTGCCCATGGTGCTGCCGGTGATGTGGATCTCCGGTTTGGATTGGACCGTCTCCTGACCGCACCCAGTCAAGAAAAAGGCTAGCCCGAAGGCTAGCCAGGTCTTTACAACACTGTGCATGGATTAACCACCAAAGTCATCCAACAGGATGTTTTCGTCTTCAACGCCCAAATCTTTGAGCATGTTGATGACGGCAGCGTTCATCACCGGAGGTCCACACATGTAGAACTCGCAATCTTCCGGTGCTTCGTGGTTCTTGAGATAGTTCTCGTAGAGCACGTTGTGGATGAAGCCGGTGTAGCCGTCCCAGTTGTCTTCCGGTTGCGGATCGGACAGGGCGACGTTCCAGGTGAAGTTCTCGTTCTCGGCGGCGAGCATGTCAAAATCTTCGACATAGAACATTTCGCGCTTGGAACGGGCACCGTACCAGAAGCTCATCTTGCGCTTGGACTTCAGGCGACGCAGCTGGTCGAAGATATGGGAACGCATCGGCGCCATACCTGCACCACCACCGATGAATACCATTTCGGCATCGGTATCTTTGGCGAAGAACTCACCGAACGGACCGGAGATAGTCACCTTGTCGCCAGCCTTGAGGCTGAAGATGTAGGAGGACATCTGTCCCGGAGGGGCAGTCCAGTTGCTCGGGGGCGGGGTCGCGATACGCACGTTCAGCATGATGATGCCGAACTCTTCCGGATAGTTGGCCATGGAGTAGGCACGGATGATCGGCTCATCGACCTTGGACTCCAGCTCAAAAATCTTGAAGCGATCCCAGTCACCGCGATACTCCTCGGGAATATCGAAGTTCTTGTAGTGCACGTGGTGAGCCGGGGCTTCAATCTGGATATAACCACCGGCGCGGAACGGCACGCTCTCGCCATCGGGGATCTGCAGCTTGAGCTCCTTGATGAAGGTGGCCTTGTTATCGTTGGAGATAACAGTACATTCCCACTTCTTCACCCCGAAGATCTCTTCCGGCAGTTCGATATCCATGTCGGAGCGAACGGTAACCTGACAGGCCAGACGCTCGCCATGACGGGCTTCGCCCTTGCTGATGTGATCCAGTTCGGTCGGCAGAATGTCGCCGCCACCGGATTTCACCCGTACCTTGCACTGGCCGCAGGAGCCACCGCCGCCACAGGCGGAGGAGACGAAGATACCGCTGCCAGCCAGCACGCCGAGCAGCTTGCCACCGGCCGGGCTGGTCACAGCCTTGGCCGGGTCACCATTGATGCTGATTGTCACGTCGCCCGCGGTCACCAGCTTGGACTTGGCGAACAGAATGACTGCCACCAGTGCCAGCAGGATCACGGTAAACATGACCACACCCAAAATAATTTCCATCTATCGTTCCTTTCTGATTGCAGGAAAGCCGATTACAGGGAGATACCAGAGAAGGACATGAAGCCCAGCGCCATCAGACCGGCGGTGATGAAGGTGATGCCCAGACCGCGCAGGCCTTCCGGAACATCGGAATACTTCATCTTCTCGCGGATACCTGCCAGCGCAACGATCGCCAGCATCCAGCCTGCCCCTGAACCCACACCGTAGACCACAGACTCCATGAAGTTGTAGTCACGCTGCACCATGAAGGAGACGCCACCGAAGATGGCGCAGTTCACGGTGATGAGCGGCAGGAAGATACCCAGCGCGTTGTAGAGTGCCGGGAAGTACTTGTCCAGCGCCATCTCCAGGATCTGTACCAGTGCTGCAATCACACCGATGAAGGTGATGAAGCTCAGGAAGCTCAGATCCAGACCGGATACCAGAGCGCCATCTTTAAGCACGTAGTTGTAGATCAGGTTGTTGGCAGGAACCGCGATGGTCTGCACCACAATAACGGCAATACCCAGACCCATGGAGGTCTTTACCTTCTTGGACACCGCCAAGAAGGTACACATCCCCAGGAAGAAGGAGAGTGCCAGGTTTTCGATGAAGATCGATTTAATCAACAGACTCAGATAGTGTTCCATACCTTAATCCTTCGCCTCCACCTGCTTGGGATCCTTGGTGCGCACGCCCCAAATGATCAGACCAATGATGAAGAATGCACTCGGCGGCAGCAGCAGCAGGCCGTTGGGCACGTACCAGCCACCGTTATTCACCAGCGGCAGCAGCTCGATGCCGAACCAGGTGCCGGAGCCCAGCAGTTCACGCACGGTCGCGACGCTCAGCAGAATGGCACCATAGCCCAGACCGTTGCCGATACCATCCAGGAAGGAGGGCAGCGGGGCACTCTTCATGGCGTACGCTTCGGCGCGGCCCATTACGATACAGTTGGTGATGATCAGACCCACAAAGACCGACAGTTGCTTGGAGATGTCATAGGCGTACGCCTTGAGCACCTGGTCAACCACGATAACCAGTGAGGCGATGATCGCCATCTGCACGATGATCCGGACGCTGTTCGGGATCTGGTTGCGGATCAGGGAGATGAACAGGTTTGAGAAGGCGGTGACCGCCATGACCGCGAGGGTCATTACAAACGCAGTTTTCATCTGGCTGGTAACCGCCAGTGCAGAACAGACACCCAGCACCTGCAAGGCGATGGGGTTGTTGCCCAGCACAGGCGTCAACAGCAACTTCTTCATTTCGCTCTTGTCAGCCATTGTTGATTTCTCCTGCACGAACCTTGGCCAGGAAAGGACCGAAGCCCTTGGGACCCATCCAGAAGTCGAAGGTATGCTGTACGCCGTTACCGGTCAGAGTGGCACCGGAGAGACCATCGATCTCGTGCTCGGAGCCCGCCGGAGCATGGCCCTTGATGACGCGCAGCGCCGGCATGCCATTCTGGTCGAACAGTTTCTTGTCCTTGAACAGCGCCTGCCAGGCCGGGTTTTCGATCTCGCCACCCAGACCCGGGGTTTCACCGTGGTCATAGTAGGTGATGCCCTTGATGGTCTGGCCATCAGCGGCGACGGCGACGAAGGCATACATGGTCGACCACAAACCCTGACCGTAGATGGGCAGGATGATGCTGTCGATCTTGCCTTCGGCATCCTTGGCGAAGAATACCGGGATCTGCTTGGAGATCTGACGCAGGCTGGCCTTGTCGTCAGCGGCGGCAAGACGGATGCTGCGGGCCGGATCTTTGGCTGCTTGCTTGGTGTCGAAGTTGTCGGCATCGCCGTCAACAAAGTCACCGGTCGCCAGATCCACCAGACGGGCTTCGATCTTCTCGCCATACAGTTTGGCCAGGTCGCGCTTGGCCACTTCGCTCACATCCACACCGGCTACGGAGAGAATGTTGCTCTGCTTGTCCAGCGCCTTGTTTTCCTGCTGGGTAGAACGCAGGCCCACAGCGGCAACGGATACCACGATGGAACAGGCCAGACAGAGGCCGGTGACCACGCTGACGGTGCCGAGGGTTGAATCTTTATTAAACGCCACGAGCAATCCTCCGCTTGATGTTTGCCTGAGCGACGAAGTGGTCAAACAGGGGAGCAAACAGGTTCGCAAACAGAATGGCCAGCATCATGCCTTCCGGGAACGCAGGGTTGACCACGCGAACCAGCACGACCATTACGCCGATCAGGGCGCCATACCACCACTTGCCTTTGTTGGTAAAGGCGGCGGAGACAGGGTCGGTCGCCATGAAGGCCATACCGAAGGCGAAGCCACCCAGTACCAGATGCCAGTGCCACGGCATGTTGAACATGGGGTTGGTATCGGAACCGATGACGTTGAACAGCAGGGAG
The DNA here is from genome assembly GCF_040908505.1 of Aeromonas sp. R1-2. Classification (NCBI taxonomy): domain Bacteria; kingdom Pseudomonadati; phylum Pseudomonadota; class Gammaproteobacteria; order Aeromonadales; family Aeromonadaceae; genus Aeromonas; species Aeromonas sp. R1-2. The sequence goes on from NZ_JBFODU010000032.1 coordinate 41,609, forward strand.
GTGGCGATCATACCGATCATCACGCCGGCGATGATGCGCCAGGAGGCGATGCGCATGTAGACGATCATGGCGGCACCCAGCAGGATCATCAGGGTAGAGACTTCACCGATGGAACCCGGCAGGTTACCCAGGAAAGCGTCCATCCAGCTGATAGCCTGGCCGGTTGCACCGTTGATCAGCGCCATCTGGCCGCCTTGGGCCCACTGGCTCAGGGCAGTCGCGCCGGAGAAGCCGTCAACGGCAACCCATACGGCGTCACCGGAGATCTGGCCCGGGTAGGCGAAGAACAGGAACGCACGACCAGCCAGCGCCGGGTTCAGGAAGTTCTTGCCGGTACCACCGAACACCTCTTTGGCCATCACCACACCGAAGGTGATACCCAGTGCAGCTTGCCACAAGGGCAGCTCGGGCGGCACGATCAGGGCAAACAGGATGGAGGTTACGAAGAAGCCTTCGTTGATCTCGTGTTTGCGTACCATGGCGAACAGCACTTCCCAGAAACCACCGACAAAGAAGACGGTGATGTAGATCGGGAAGAAGTGGGTGGCGCCAATCAGCATTTTGCTGCCGATACCGGCAACAGCCGGATCGAGGGAGGCGCCCAGCATGGTAGCCAGGGCATATTGCCAGCTGCTGGCACCAGCAGCCGAGCCCATGTGGGCAATGGCGGCAATCGCCTGGTTACCAACGTTGTACATGCCCCAGAACATGGCCGGGAACACGGCCAGCCACACCATGATCATCATGCGCTTCAGATCGAGCGCATCACGAACGTGGGAGGCGTTGCGGGTAACGCTACCCGGGGTGTAGAACAGGGTGTACGCCGCTTCGAACAGGGCATAGTACTTGGCGTACTTTCCACCCGGTTCGAAGTGGTGTTCCATATTTTCAAGAAGTTGCTTGAAACTCATCGCTTAACCTTCCAGTTCAATCTTGGTCAGGCACTCACGCAAGATCGGGCCGTACTCTGTCTTGCCGGGGCAGACAAAGGTACAGAGCGCCAAATCTTCCTCATCCAGCTCCAGGCAGCCCAGTGCTTGCGCACCGTCGGTATCGCCGGAGACCATGTCCCGCAGCAGCAGGGTCGGCAGGATGTCGAGTGGCATCACCCGCTCATAGTTGCCGATAGGCACCATGGAACGGTCACTACCGTTGGTAGTGGTGGTGAAGTTGATCAGCTTGCCCTTCATCAGATGAGAGAGGGTGGTACGGGTGATAGAGAACTTGTTGGCGCTGGGGTTGATCCAGCCCAGGAACTCTTTCTCGCGACCTTCACCCAGCACGCAAACCTGATTGTGGTAGCGGCCCAGGTAGTCGTGAACACCTTCGGCTTTGGCACCACTCAGGATAGAACCGGAGATGATACGGTTTTCGTCGGCACGCAGCTCATTGTTGGTGAGCTGGCTGATGCAGGCGCCCAGACGGGTACGCAGCAGACGCGGCTTGAGCACGTTCGGGCCAGCCAGGGCGATCACCTTGTCAGTGAAGATCTGACCGGTGGTGAACAGCTTGCCGAATGCAATCACATCCTGATAGTTGATGTGCCACTGCACCTTGGTGCTGCTGACCGGATCCAGGAAGTGGATATGGGTACCCGGCAGACCGGCAGGGTGCGGACCAACGAAGATCTCTTCCTTGACCTGAGCCAGCGGAGAGTGGGGCAGACTGCCTTCGCCTTTACAGACATAGACTGCGCCGTCGGTCAGGCGGGTCAATACGGCCAGACCATCGAGGAAGGCCTGCGGCTGTTCCTTGATAATCAGCTCGGCATCGGCTGCCAGCGGGTTGGTGTCCATTGCAGTCACAAAGATGGCGCGCGGGGCAGACGCTACCGCGGGGACTTTGCTGAACGGACGGGTACGCAACGCAGTCCACTGACCTGATGCGACCAGGATCTCTTGCACCTTGCTGCGCTCGAGCTTGGCCAGCTCGGCAGAGGCAAAATGCTCAAACGTCACCTGTTCATCGGAACCGTCGAGGTCGATGACCACAGACTGGAGAACACGTTTGGCACCACGGTTGATCTCTGAAACCACACCGGTGGCAGGAGCTGTGAATTTAACGCCCGGATTCTTCTTGTCTTCAAAAAGATCCTGACCTTTGATGACGCGATCACCTACTTTGACGAACATAGTAGGTCGCATCCCCACAAACTCCTCGCCCAGTGTCGCAACACGGGTGATGGCGGGGCCATCGTAGATTACTTGCTCTGGCGCACCCAGCACGGGGATGTCCAGTCCTCTTTTGATTGTAATCATACTTACTTGCACTACCGTTACGGGAGAGGTTGGTTAGCGCCGAGAAATACATCACGACGGGTGGTTGAATGAGTCGATGTTGTGGTTGTGCCAGGTGGGCAGGCTCAACAATTATTCAACATGCAGGCTCACTCAAAAGCGCTTGAGTTTACCACTTAAGGTGCATTTTCTGCCATGCCAAATGGGCAAAATCCCCGTGCCATCACAAAATTAACCTGCAATGAATAAGCCCCCGACACCTTGTAAGTAGTGGTTTTAAAGGTTTTTTTATTTCGATACCTCGATGGGGGTATTTGCCGTTGTCTCCACTATCAGCAAAAAGCCTTGATGTCGAAATATACCCCCTTGGATGTAGCCTTTTCGGGCCAATGGGGGAAATATGTTTAATTTTTGTTGGCAGGTTCTCGAGGAAAATCCTGTGGTACAACCGGTTTCAGGAGAGTGACGGTTTGCCAACACAGCTCGGGGTGCGCGGGGCGTGGCCTTTTTCCTGCCACTCGGTCTCTGTGTAGGTATGCAGTGCCAGTGCATGAACGGCACCGGCCAGCTCGTCGGCCAACACCGAATTGACCTGACGATGGCGTGCCAGCAGCCGCTGCCCTGCAAATTGCTCGCTGACGATCACCACCTTGAAGTGGCTCTCAGATCCCGGTTCCACACGGTGCATGTGGCTCTCGTTGATCACCTCCAGCACGGTGGGGGAGAGGGCGGCGGTCAGCTTGGCTTCAATCAGTTGTTGGATGGTCATCGGATCGGCTTCCAGAGTGAATGTCGCGCCATTCTATCGGCAGTCGCGGGATGGAATAAGCCCCCGTAAGAGGGAAATCACCCGTCAGTTGCTCCCTTGATGCGCATCGAACTGGTGAAATTCCTGCTCCTCGCTAGAATAGCGCCACTTTGCGTCGCCCCTGGCGCCTGTATACACGAATCAAGCCGAGGTTGGACTCTTCCTATGCAAACCCTTCTCGACACTCCCCATTGCCAGCTCACGCTCTACCGCTATCCGCGCCAGAGTCAGGAGACCCTGCAAGCCTGGGATGCGGCTGACGAATACCTGATCAACACCCTGGCGGAGTCTCCCCTCGAGCAGGCGGGCCCCGTCATCATCATGAATGACGGTTTTGGCGCGCTGGCCGCCTATCTGCATCCGCACTTCCCCTGCTGCGTCACCGACTCCTACATCAGTGAGCGGGCGACCCTGGCCAATCTGGCCGAAAACGGACTGGATGCGGGTGGTATCCGCTTGCAGGATGCGCTGGCGCCGCTGCCCGATGCCCCTGCGCTGGTGGTGATCAAGGTCTCCAAATATCAGGCACTGCTGGAGCAGCAACTGCTGGCATTGCGTGCGGTGGTGACACCGGCAACCCGCGTTATCGCTGCCGGCAAGGCGAAGGATATTCATACCTCCACGCTCAAGTTGTTTGAGAAGTATCTGGGGCCTACCCGTACCTCGCTGGCCTGGAAAAAAGCGCGTCTCATTCACTGCGAGCCGCAGGCGGGGCAACCCGCGCTGGCCAACCCCTTCCCGACTGTCTGGCCGCTGGAGGGGAGTGGCATGCTCATCCACAACCATGCCAACGTCTTCTCGCGCACCAGTCTCGATATCGGTGCCCGCTTTATGCTGGACAACCTGCCCATCCACAGTGCCCGCAAGGTGATCGATCTGGGCTGTGGCAACGGGGTGCTGGGTCTGTCGCTGCTCGCCAAAGACAGCGAGGTGGAGGTGACTTTTATCGATGAATCCTATATGGCAGTCGCCTCGGCACAGCTCAGCGTCGAGCACAATCTGCCCGATGCACTGCCGCGCGCCCGCTTTATGGTCAATAACTGTCTCGACGGGGTGGCGGTCGGCTCGGCAGATCGGATCCTCTGCAACCCTCCTTTCCATCAGCTGCAGGCGATCACCGATCATATCGCCTGGCAGATGTTCAGCGATGCGCACCGGGTGTTGCCTCAAGGGGGTGAACTCTGGATAGTAGGCAACCGTCATCTGGACTATCACAACAAACTCAAGCGCTTGTTTGCCAACGCACAAGTCGTTGCGTCGAACAGCAAATTCGTTATTTTGAAAGCCATCAAACGCTAAAGCCAAAGGAAACCATGATGAAAAAGTCACTCTTGCTGCTGGCCGCCCTGATGCTGGGCGGGTGTGCCACTCATTGGCCGGAGACGGCGCTGCTCAATCCGCAGGTGATCCCCGCCAACCAGCAATACTACTCTGGCAATCGCATCACCATGGAAGGGGTGGACAAGCGTGAGGCTGCCTACGTCTTCTCCATCAAACATAAAGAGAAAGCCCCCGTCCTGGTCAACAGTGAGCGTCCGCTCAATCTGCTGATGGCCGAGCGGCTGGCCGAAGGGCTGCGCAGTCAGGGTCTGGAAGTGGGTAACAGTGGCACCACCAACCTGACGCTGGTGATCTCCAACGCCGCAGTCAATGTGGAAGAGAAGACCTTTACCTATGTCACCAAATCCCGCGTCAGCCTGCAGGTGATCGCCGATTTCCAGGGCAACCGTCTGACCAAGCAGTTCAACATGTCCTCCAGCAAGGAGAGCCCGAGCGAGCCAAGCATGGCCGACCTGGAGTCTACACTGAACCTGCAACTGGGTAGCGTGCTGCAGCAGATCATGGCGGATGATGCGCTGCGCGGTTACCTGAAAGGTCAACCGAACGGTGCAGGGGTCTGATGATGAAAAAACTCTGGTTGCTGGCCATGCTGATCTCCCCGCTGGCGTTCGCGGGCCCGAAAGTGAGAATGGAGACCAACCACGGCAATATCGTGGTGGAGCTGGCGTCCAAGCAGGCGCCCCAGACGGTGAAAAACTTCCTGCGTTACGTGGCTGATGGCAGCTATGACGGCAGCATCTTCCACCGGGTGATCCAGGATTTCGTGGTGCAGGGTGGGGGCTACAACCAGCAGTTCCAGCAACTGCCGACTTATGAGCCGGTGGTCAACGAGTCGCGTGGCGGTCTGCCCAACAAGCGTGGCTCCATCGCCATGGCTCGCACCCAGGCGGTCGACAGCGCTACTCGCCAGTTCTACTTCAATCTGGTCGACAACAATAACCTCAACGCCGGTGGCTCTGCGGGTTATACCGTGTTCGGTCAGGTGGTTCAGGGGATGGAGGTGCTGGACAAACTGGCTCAGGTACAGACCGGTTACAGCCCCATTCTGCGCGCCAACGATGTGCCGACCAGTCCCATCATTCTGAAGAAGGTGGTCTTGCTGGCAGAAACCCCGGCAGACAAGAAAGTCGACAAGAAAGCGGGCAAGTAACTCTCGCCGGACGCGGCTCGTCACCTCGCCCTCGTCAGGCCACAATACAAGGCTCATCCCGTTCGGGATGGGCCTTTTCTCTATCCGGGCTTCTTTGACCTATCTCTTTGCTCGCCTTGGCTATCTGCCATCAACCTGCCAAAATGACGCACTTTTCCAAAGTCGTCAGGTAGTTGAACATGATCCGCAAACCAAGCTGGAGAGAGTCCCTCGCCGTCTATCTCGAATTTCGGGTGTTTATTCTCTTTGCCATGGGTTTTTCATCGGGTCTGCCGCTGCTGCTGGTGTTCGGTACTCTCTCATTCTGGTTGCGTGAGGCCGATGTCAGCCTGACCGATATCGGCTATATGAGCTGGGTGGCGCTCGCCTATGGCTTTAAATGGCTGTGGTCGCCGCTGGTGGATCGCATGCCGCTGCCGTTGCTCTCCACGCTGCTGGGGCGTCGCCGCAGCTGGATGTTCTTCTCCCAACTGTTGATTGCCGCCGCGCTGGTCGGCATGGCGTTCTGCGATCCCAAGACCGAGCTGGCCCAGCTGGCGATGTTTGCCCTGCTGGTGGCCTTTGCCTCGGCGACTCAGGATATCGTCATCGACGCCTATCGCATCGAATCTGCTCCCGAGCGGCTACAGGCGGCGATGGCGGCCTCCTACATGACCGGTTACCGACTGGCGATGATCATGGCGGGCGCCGGTGCGCTGGCGCTGGCGGCGTGGTTTGGCAGCAACAGCGGCTATGACTATCGTGGCTGGCAGATTACCTATCTGGTGATGGCGGGTCTGATGTCACTCGGGGTTATCACCACGCTGTTTTGCCACGAGCCGGATATCGATCTGGCCGAGCAGGGCAAACAACAGGCCGAACGCAAGGCGCAGCTCCTGGAAAAAGGGTGGCCAGCTCTGCTGGCGAGTGCGGGGGCCTGGGGCTATGAGGCGGTCTGGTGTCCGTTTGCCGATTTCTTTCGTCGATATGGCAGCTCGGCGCTGCTGATCCTGGCTCTGATCGCCTGCTATCGGGTTGCCGATGTGGTGATGGGGGTGATGTCCAACAGCTTCTATGTGGATATGCAGTTCAGCAAGACCGAGGTTGCGACTATTACCAAGGTGTTTGGCGTCATCATGACGCTAGTGGGGGCTGCGCTAGGGGGCGTGCTGGTGATGCGCTTCGGCACGCTGCGCATCCTGTTCTTGGGGGCGCTGCTCACCGCCAGCACCAACCTGTTGTTTGCCCTGCTCAATCAGGTTGGTCACAACCTGGAACTGCTGACGCTGATCATTTCCCTCGACAACCTCAGTGCCGGTATCGCGACCGCAGCCTTCGTGACCTATCTCTCCAGCCTGACCAATGTGGCATTTTCGGCCACTCAGTACGCCCTGTTCAGCTCGGTAATGTTACTGCTACCCAAGTTGCTGGCCGGTTTTTCCGGGCAGGTTGTGGAGCATATTGGCTACAGTGCCTTCTTTGTCGGAACCAGTTTATTGGGCTTGCCTGTGTTGTTGTTGATTGTGCTGGTAGCCAGAAAGGGGAGTGAGTTGCTCTCAGCGGCTGACAAATAGCAAGCGTTTGCGTAGAATCGGGGGTGATTAGATTCACACTTCCGGATAAAGTTCCCGAGAAGTTGTTTCTCCCCTGATTTTATTTGATTAGAATTCCTCTCGCTCCTTGTGGGCAGGCTACGGAAAACCTCAACTAACGCACAAGAGACCAATAAAATGGCCAAATTTACCAAGACTCTGATCGCTGCCGGTCTGCTGGCTGCTGCCGCTACTCCGGCCTTTGCTGCTGATTACAGCGGTGATATCCACAAGAATGACTACAAGTGGATGCAGTTCAACGTGATGCATACCATTGACCAACGTCCTATCTTCACCAATGACGGTAGCTACAACGATACCTATTTTGAGATGGAGTTCGGTGGTCGTTCCGGTATCTTTGATCTCTATGGTTATGTCGACGTTTTCGATATTTTCGACACCAAGCACAGTGACAAGCATGGTGGTGATAACCTCTACATGAAGTTTGCTCCCCGTGTATCTCTGGATGCGCTGACTGGTCAGGATTTGTCCTTTGGCCCAGTACAAGAAGTTTATCTGTCTACCCTGTTCAACATCGGTGGTTCCCAAGGCTTGAACGAAGCGTTGGTGGGGGTCGGTGCTGATGTGATGGTGCCATGGTTTGGCAAAGTAGGTATGAACCTGTACAAGCGCCACATGAACGAAGCATTTAATGACTTCACAACCGGTGAGGAAGGCCCGACTGGTTGGGACGGCCAGCAGTTCTCCATGAACTGGTTCAAACCCTTCTATACCTTCTCCAACGGTAGTTTCGTCTCTTATCAAGGTTATCTGGATTACACTTGGGGCATGGAAAATACTACCCATTCTGATGGTCTGGGCACCTTCCACGGTATTTACTGGCACTCCGACCGTTACGCTGTTGGCTATGGTCTGAAGTACTTCAATGAAATCTACGGTATTGACAACAACGATTTCAGTAAATCTACTGGTTTCGGTCACTACTTCTCTGTTACCTACAAGTTCTAATAAAACTTGGGGTACAAAAAAACCGGAGTATCTGCTCCGGTTTTTTTATGGCCGCGATTTAGATAGCGTGGCGCGAGTCATTGAGTGCGCCACGGCTGAGTGGACAAATTAGTCGCGGAAGTTCTGGAACTGCATCGGTTGACCCAGTTCGGCGCCACGGACCAGTGCCATGGTCTCTTGCAGATCGTCACGCTTCTTGCCGGTGACACGTACTTCATCACCCTGGATGGCGACCTGTACCTTGATCTTGGAGTCCTTGATCAGCTTGACCAGCTTCTTGGCGATCTCTTTCTCGATCCCCTGCTTGAACTTGACGGTCAGGTGGAAGCGCTTGCCGGAGTGAACGGAGTCACCCACTTCCATGGAGCTGTTTTCGATGTTGCGCTTGAGCAGGGCAGCGCGCAGCATTTCGACCATCTGCTTGAGCTGGAAATCGGCATCGGCTTCCAGTTTTACCTCTTCCTTGTTCAACTCGAAGCTGGCTTCTACCCCACGAAAATCGAAACGGGTGGCCAGTTCACGATTGGCGTTGTCGACTGCGTTCAACACCTCGTTCATTTTGACTTCAGAGACAATATCGAATGACGGCATAGCCGGAGCTCCTCATGTTGCGTTATCGGGGGGCAAATCTACCAGAAAACGGGCAAATTTGCTGATTTTGATAGGGCTGCTCTGCTAGAATCCCCTGCGCACAGGATGGGTGGACCCGTTAGCGTCCACCAGCGAGTTCTTCACTTATCTCCGGTAACAGGTTGAGAGGATTGCAACCCTTACCCTGACAGAGTCACACCATGCCAAGCGGATTAAAAAATTCCCGACAGCCCGTTATGCCACCTGTGATCCCGCAGTGGTCACTGTTGGGTTGTGGCGCCCTCGGCGGCGTTTTTGCCTCCCTGCTGACCCAGAGCGGTCAATCCACCCGAGTCTTGTTGCGCGAACACCATAAGTCCACGCTCCATCCGGGGTTCGATTTCACCTCGCTGGAGGGGCAGGTACAACTGCTCAATATCGAGCGTGGATTTGTCAGCAAACCTGGCAAGATAAAGCGACTGCTGGTGATGACCAAGGCCAGTCAGGTGGTTGCCGCACTGGCGCCGCTGGTGGGCAAACTGGATGCTGGCGTGCCGATCGTGCTGCTGCACAACGGGATGGGCATTGCCGAGCAGGTGGTCGAGATGTTCCCGCACAATCCGGTGATTGCCGGTGTCACCAGCCATGGCGCCATGCAGTGCGGCCATTTTGTCTTCCGTCATACTGGCAAGGGTGAAACCTGGCTTGGCCCGATCAACGACGCAGCCAAGGCCCACGCCGCGCTCGCGGATGAGCTGGCGCTGGCACTGGGTCAGGCTGGCTGGGATGAGCAGGTATTGGCGCGCCAGTGGCAAAAGCTGGCCATCAACTGTGCCATCAATCCCCTGACGGCTCTCTACAAGCTGAAAAATGGCGAGCTGGTTGGCTCCCGTTTTGCCGATGCCCTGCAGCAGATCTGCGTGGAAGTGGCGGATGTGATGTGTGCCGAAGGGATTGCAACCACGGCAGAGGAGTTGCAACGCCGGGTGATGACAGTGGTGGAGCTGACCGCTGACAATTACTCCTCCATGCATCAGGATATGGAGCTGGGACGTGAGACCGAGATCGAGGCCATCACCGGCTTCCTGTTGGCCAAGGCTGCCCAGCATGGCATTGCTGTACCGGTCAATCAGGGTCTCTATCAGGCGATTAAAGAGAAGAGCCAGGCCGTCTGATCTTTTACGAGCAAGCAGCAAGGAGGCGAACGTGAGTGTACTGGTGCTGGTGGCCCCCGGGTCGGAAGAGATAGAGACTGTTGCGATTGTCGATACCCTGGTGCGCGCCAGCATCGAGGTGGTGCTGGCCTCTTGCTGCCCTGCCGGGTCTCGGCAGGTGAAGGCATCGCGCGGGGTACAGCTGGTGGCCGATTGTCATATCGGCGAGCTGACCCATCGGGACTTTGAAGCCATCGTGGTGCCTGGCGGTTTGCCCGGCAGCGAAGTGATCCGCGATACCCCGCTGGCCATCGATCTGCTCAAAGAGCAGGCCGCTCTTGGCCGCTGGCGTGCAGCCATCTGCGCCGCCCCTGTGGTGGTGTTGCAACATCACGCTCTGCTGGGTGATGCCATCGTCACCTGTCATCCCGGCTTTCTGCCCCGACTGTCGACATCGCAGCTGTCACGTGAGCGGGTCGTCAGGGATGAGGCTCATCGCCTTATCACCAGTCAGGGGCCGGGCAGCGCCATCGAGTTTGCGCTTGAACTGGTCCGGGTGCTGCGTGGGGATGAGGTGGCGGCCACTGTCGCTGGCCCTATGGTGCTGCCTTGAGCGCACTCTGTTGCAGAATCCAGCTGGCCATGCTTTGAAAAATGGGCCCCGGTCATCTTGATCGGGGCCCGTTTGTTATCTGCCGTTGTCGGTCGCGCCATCTTGTCCGGCTCAGTAGTCGTACTGTGAGCACTGTTTTTTGTTGTACTCAGTTTTCCAGCGTGACAACTCTTGCTCTGTGCCGAGCTTGTCCCCTTTCTTGATGGCCTGTTCCAGTATCTCAATCCGGTCGTACAGCCAGCGGCACTCTGCCGTCGGGTTGTTCTTGCCGATGCCGGTCAACGGCAGCAAACAGAGTCCCAGCCAAAGATATTTCATCCCGAACTCTCCTTGTCATTGTGGTAGTAAAGGTCTCCTTGGAGTCTACTATTTTAGCCGCAACGAGAGAGATAGAGCTGCGATTATCCTTGGGGTAAGATGATGCCATGTCTGTTTATTTATACAGTGGTATGCGCAAGATCATCCATATCGACATGGACTGCTTTTTTGCCGCGGTGGAGATGCGGGACAATCCGGCCTTGCGGGAGGTGCCGCTTGCCATCGGTGGGTCCTCCGAGCGGCGTGGTGTCATCTCGACCTGCAACTATGTGGCGCGCCGGTTCGGGGTGCGCTCCGCCATGCCGAGCGCGCTGGCGAAAAAACTCTGCCCGCCGTTGGTACTGATCCCCGGGCGAATGGCGGTGTACAAGGATATCTCCCGTCAGCTCAGAGCAATTTTCCTCCGCTATACCGATCAGGTTGAACCGCTGTCGCTGGATGAGGCTTACCTAGACGTGACCCACAGCCGCTGCTGTGGCGGCAGCGCTACCCTGATGGCGCAAGAGATCCGGCAAGCCATCGTCTCCGAACTGGGGTTGACCGCCTCGGCCGGAGTGGCCCCCAACAAGTTTCTCGCCAAGCTCGCCTCGGAGCAGCGCAAACCCGATGGTCTGTTTGTCATTCGTCCCGACGAAGTGGCCGAATTTGTCTGCCAGTTGCCCCTCGGCAAACTGCCCGGGGTGGGGCGCAAGACCGCCGAGCGGCTGGAGGCGCAGGGGCTCTACACCTGTGAGGATGCGCGGGCCTTGTCGGCACAAGAGCTGTGCAGTCGTTTTGGCAAGCTGGGGGAGATGTTGACGACCCGGATCTGGGGGCTGGATGAACAGCCGGTGCAGGCGCACCGGATCCGCAAAACCATCGGGGTGGAGACCACCCTGGCGAGCGATGTTTGTGACGAAGCCGCCTGTTTGACGGTATTGCAGCAACTGCTGCCGGAGCTTGAGCGGCGATTTCAGCTGGCGTGCCCTGCCGAGCAGGTGATGGGGCAGGGAATCAAGCTCAAGTTTGCCGATTTCCACCAGACCACTGTCTATCGCAGTCAGGGTGGCTATCAGCCAGCCTTGTTCGTTCCCCTGCTCAAAGAGGGGTTACAGCGGGCGCAAGGGCGTTCGGTTCGCCTGCTGGGCTTGGTGGTGGGTTTGCCAAAAGAGGGTGAAGTTAATCAACTCTCGCTGGATTTGCTGTGAGGGAGTTAAGTTTTTGTTTATAAAGTCGATAATCTATCCATATCTGTATGACGTAGGAATATTGGCATGAGCGCTCTTTCTGTCCAGGGTCGGATTACCCTGATCGCCGGTTGCTGTCTGTTGGTGACAGCCGCCGCTCTGGTTGCCTCTTCGATTTACAACGCGAACAAGATGCAACAGCAGGTGCGGCAAGCCACCATGCATGAGGCGCAGCAGTCGGCCGAGAACTGGATGAAGGCGATGGGCTCGGAGCAGGCGGCCAAGGTGACCAGCTATCTCGATGAGGCCTATTTCCGCGCCAGTTTGCTGGCGGAGAGCGTGTTGTTCCAGCGCAAGAATGCGGCCGAGAACTTTGTCCATTCGGAGGCGCTGCGCAGCGCCGTCAATCAGCAACTGCACGATGCCGTTGCCTCATCGACCAATCTGCTTGGTGTCTACGCGGTGTTCGAGCCTGATCAGCTGGATGGGGAAGACAGCAACTATCAGGGCTCAACGGCGCTGGGTTCCAACGACAAGGGGCGTTTTTCCAGTTACTGGGCCTATGACAACGGCAAGATTGAGCCGGAAGTGCAGAATGAGGATGTACTGGCCGATGAGAGCCCGACCGAGGCGGGTGGAATCGAAAACGAGTGGTATCGCTGCAGTATTCGCACCCGTGCCCTCTGCCTGCTGGAGCCCTATCTGGACGATGTGGGCGATAAACAGATATTGATGACCTCGGTGACGGTCCCGCTGCTGGAGCAGGAGACCTTGCTGGGGATGGTCGGGGTCGATATCTCGCTGGCCACTTTGCAGAGTCTGGTCAGCACCATGGACAAGGAGCTCTATGAGGGCAAGGGCAGAATATTGCTGGTCAGTCACGAGGGGCGCGTGGCGGGAGCCGATGAGTTCGATGTGACCATGGGGCGCGGGTTGGATCAGAAGTATCAGGGGCTGGCCAGCGAGCTGAAAGGCTGGCTCAGTCAGGGGCAGGAGCTGACTCGCTGGAGCAGCGACGGCGCCCTGTTGCAGACCTTTGTCCCGGTATCCATGCGTGGCACCGACCGTAAATGGGGCATCTACATTGAATTGCCACGGGCCGTAGTACTGGCCTCGGCCCAGCAACTGCAAGATGAGCTGGCCAGTGAGGCCAATCGCAGCGTGGTCTCGCAACTGTCGATCGGGGTGCTGATCTCGCTGGTGGCCCTGAGTTTTATCTGGTTGATGGCGCGCCAGATTGTGGCGCCCATCCGCGCTGTAGTTGCCCGCCTCAAGGATATCGCCAGCGGCGAGGGGGATTTGACCCAGCGTATCGAGATCCAGCGGCAAGACGAGATCGGCGAGCTGGCCAAGTGGTTCAACAGCTTCCTCAACAAGTTGCAATCCACCATCAGTCAGGTGATTGATACCGTCTCCGGTACGCGCAACAGTGCCGAGCGAGCCGCGCAGGTGGCCGAGCGCACCAGCAGCGGCATGCAGGCCCAGTATCAGGAGATCGATCTGGTGGCGACGGCATTTGAAGAGCTGAGCGCCACGGCGTTGCAGGTCTCCGGTAATGCCGGCTCGGCGGTGGCTGCCGCCAACACCACTGATGCCGCGGCGCAAGAGGGCAAATATGTCGTTGCCGACACCCAGGAGGCGATGCGCAAGCTGATGACCATCATCAACGATGCCCAGCCGGTGGTGGAGCGACTCTCCGCCAACAGCGACAACATCAATGACATTCTTATCGTGATCCAGGGAATTGCCGAGCAGACCAACTTGCTGGCGCTGAATGCGGCTATTGAAGCGGCGCGGGCCGGTGAGCAGGGACGTGGCTTTGCCGTGGTGGCCGATGAGGTGCGCAATCTGGCGGGTCGCACCCAGAATGCCATCGTCGAGATCCAGACCCTGATCAGCCAACTGCAATCCGGTACCGGCGCCGTGGTCAAGGCGATCCGCGATGGTCATGGACAGGCTGACGAGACGCTCGCCAAGGTGGATCTCTCGGTGCAGGTGCTGGAGCAGATTATCCAGTCGGTCTCCACCATCCATCAGATGAACGAGCAGATTGCCCGGGCGGCGCAGGAGCAGAGCCGGGTGGCGGACGAGATCAACCGCAACGTCAGCAACATTCGTGATGTGAGCCACACCATCCGGGCCGAGGCGGCGACATCCGCCGAAAATGGTCGCGAGCTCTCTGCGCTGGCGGATAAACAGCAGCAGCTGGTGGGGCAGTTCAAGGTATAGAAGGGATGAAAAAAGGCGCCATCCAGCTGGAGGCGCCAAACACATTCAGATGACAGACTGGGTCAAACCGGTGAGATTTGAGCCCCTCTTCCCGCAGAGGAAGAAACACAACACCACAATCGCAGTCGAAAGACTCACTAAAAACACATGTAAACCAACACGTAGTAGAAAATGTGAGCCATATGACGACTGATTGCTGGGCGAATTATGTTTATTCACTGGTCGACCCGCAACCGACAAATTATAATGCGCCCCATTAGAAAAACTCATCGTCGGCTGGTGTCATGTCTCGTCGTTTACCCCCGCTCAATGCCCTCAAGGCCTTTGAAGCAGCGGCTCGTCACTTAAGCTTTACCCGCGCAGCAGAAGAGTTGTTTGTGACTCAGGCTGCCATCAGTCACCAGATCAAGGCGCTGGAGGAGTATCTTGGCATCAAGCTGTTCCGCCGCAAAAACCGCTCCTTGTTGCTGACCGAAGAGGGGCAGGGCTATTTCCTGGATATCAAGGACATCTTTGCCTCCATCTCTGAGGCGACCGACAAGCTGCTGGCCCGCAGTGCCAAGGGGGCGTTGACTGTCAGTTTGCAGCCGAGTTTTGCCATCCAGTGGCTGGTGCCGCGGCTGGTCAAGTTCAGCGAGCGTCACCCCGATATCGATGTGCGGATCAAGGCGGTCGATCTCGACGAAGGGTCGCTCACCGACGATGTAGATGTGGCCATCTACTACGGGCGCGGCAACTGGCCGGGTCTGCGCTCGGACAAGCTGCATACCGAATACCTGATCCCGGTCTGCTCCCCCTTGCTGCTGACCGGGCCCAAGCCACTGCGTACGCCGCAAGATTTGACTCTTCATACCCTGCTGCACGATACCTCCCGCCGCGACTGGAAGGCCTGGTTCCGCCAGCTCGATATCGATGCACCCAACGTCAATCAGGGGCCCATCTTCAGCCACTCCACCATGGTGATCCAGGCGGCGATCCACGGCCAGGGGGTGGCGCTTGGCCACAGCGTGCTGGCACAACCCGAGATTGAGGCCGGCCGCCTTATCTGCCCGTTCGAGCAGGTGCTGGTGAGCAAAAATGCCTTCTATCTGGTGTGCCAGGAGCAACAGTCGGATCAGGGCAAGATCGTTGCCTTCCGCGACTGGATGCTGGAGCTGGTGGAGCAGGAAGAGGCGCGTCGCAGGGCAAGGCTCGCCGATGCCTGATGTGATCCGCGAGGGGGCAATTGATGCCCCCGTTCGCATTTTGCTGGCCCACGGGGCAGGCGCGGGGATGGATCACCCCTTTCTTGCCGAGTTGTCATGTCTGCTGGCCGGGCCGGATATCGAAGTGGTGCGCTTCAACTTTCCCTACATGACAAGGCGTGCACAGGATGGCAAGCGCCGCCCGCCTGACAGGGCGCCTGTGCTGCTCGCCCATTGGCACGACATGATCCGCGAGTTTGCCCATCCACGACTGTTTCTGGCGGGCAAGTCGATGGGCGGGCGGATGGCGGCGGAACTCTATCGTGAAGGCGAGGGTGAGATGAATGCTGCAGGATTGCTCATTCTCGGGTATCCTTTCCACCCTCCGGCCAAGCCCGACAGCTGGCGAGGCGAGGTACTCAAGCATATTGCAGTGCCAACTCTGCTGTTGCAGGGGGAGCGCGATACCTTCGGTAGTCGCGCCGAACTGGCCGATTTCCCCTTCTCACCCGCCGTATCGGTCCATTGGTTGACCGATGGTGATCATGGTTTCAAACCGCGTAAAGCCAGTGGCGTGAGTGAGCAGGAGAATATGCAGCATACAGCGGCGGCCATCAGCCATTTTGTGGCCCGGCATGGATAGCAGAGAGGGTTGGTTTGATTGCCAGCCGTGATGAGAGAGGGAGAGTGAGGATGCAGATCCATCGACATTGGCTGATACTAGCCGGTCTCTTCGGGTTGACTGCCACCATGCTGGGGGCTTATGGCGCCCATGGATTGGCGGCGACCGGCATTACGCCCGAGCGTCTGGCGGCGTTCAATACCGCCGTGCAATATCAGTTTTTTCACGCATTGGCCCTGCTGGTTCTGGGCTGGTGTGGTGTGCGCAGCAAGGTGATCCACCTGGCTGGCACCGCTTTTGTGCTGGGGATCATCGGATTTTCCGGCAGTATTTACGCCATGGTGCTGCTTGGCAGCAAGGGGCTGGGGTTGATTACCCCGGCCGGTGGCCTCTGTTTTATGTTGGGATGGACGGCCCTGATCTGGGCCGGCTGTCGTCTTGGAGGAAAAAATGAATAATCTGCTGCTTTATTGCCGCCCCGGTTTTGAGAAAGAGGCGGCTGCAGAGATCACCGAGCGTGCCGGTAACATGCAGTGCTACGGTTTCGCCCGGGTCAAGGACGACAGCGGTTATGTGATCTTCGAACTGTATGACGAGGAGCAGGCGGACCTGCTGGCTCGCAAGCTGCCATTCCGGGAGCTCATCTTCATCCGTCAGATGCTGGTGGTCACCCATGAGCTGAAGGATCTGGATGTCGCGGACAGGATCTCCCCCATCCTTGAGGCGGTGAGTGACTACACCATTTGCGGCGATCTGCGGGTCGAAACCGCGGACACCAACGAAGCGAAAGAGCTGTCAGCCTTTTGCCGCAAGTTCACCGTGCCGCTGCGTCAGGCGCTGCGCAGCAACGAGATCCTGACCAAGAAGGAGACGCCGAACCGTCCGGTGTTCCACGCCTTCTTCATGGCCAATGATCATGTCTTGCTGGGTTACTCCTACTCGTTCAACAACTCCGGATTCCACATGGGGATCCCGCGCCTGCGCTTCCCGGCCGATGCACCTAGCCGCTCCAGCCTCAAGCTGGAGGAGGCGTTTTACGTGTTCGTGCCGCGGGAAGAGTGGGATGTGCGTCTCTGCTCCGGCATGAAGGCGGTGGATCTGGGTGCCTGCCCGGGTGGCTGGACCTATCAGCTGGTGCGCCGTGGCATGATGGTGACGGCGGTCGACAACGGCATGATGGCCCAATCCTTGATGGATACCGGTCAGGTCAAGCATATCCGGGATGACGGTTTCGTCTGGCGTCCGAGCAAGAAGAACACCTACTGGCTGGTGTGCGACATGGTCGATAAACCGGCGCGGGTCGTTCACATGATTGCGGACTGGTTCCGTGAGGGCGACTGTCAGGAGGCGATGTTCAACCTCAAGCTGCCGATGAAGAAGCGTTATGCCGAGTCGGTGCACAATATCGAGGTATTGCGCGAGATGCTCAAGGAGATCGACAACGCGTTCGTGATCCAGGCCAAGCAGCTCTATCACGATCGAGAAGAGATCACTGTGCATGTTTACAACAAGTACTGGGTCTCCAAACTCGAGCCCAAGGCGTGATGTAGCCATTCAGCCCGAACGATAATTACCAAGGCCGACAGGGAAACCTGTCGGCCTTTTGCTATGCGGCTGCCGGAAAATATCAGAAACGGTAATCGAGGCGCAGGGAGGATTCGTCGTCGGTCACCTTGATCTCTATCTGCAGCGGGATGGTTTTGTCGACCGGATTGAACTGCATTTTGATTCCATCCCCTCTCAGTCTGATTGCCGTATGCAGTCCACCGGCTTTGAATTTGACCTTGGGTCTGAAGCGTTCAATCGACAGACTGATGCTCTTTTCCGGGGTCAGATTGAGCTGCGGGTAGGAGGTGATCTTTTGATTGCCAAAGTTGTCGGTGGAGACTTCAATACCAAACGACAGGGGTTTGGGCGCCTTGAGCAGGTCGTTGGTATCCAGGCTTGAACGCCATACCTCGGTGGCAGTCCGTTTTTCCTGCTGTGGCAGTTTGGCGGTTTGGGTTGATTGGGCCTGTTCGAAGGCACTGGCAGTGCCACAAACCAGCATCAGACCCGACACCAGATAGCACCCGTATCCCTTCATGAAAAACACTCCTTGTTCTTCTTCTCTATTGAACATAGTTGCTGTTTGGGGAGTGGCAAAGGATTCGGAAATATAAAAAAGGGAGCCGAAGCTCCCTTTTAAAATCAATGAATTAACTCACAGGCGATCGATGATAGCCTGGGTGAATTCGCTGGTGGAAGCCGTGCCGCCCAGATCGCGAGTGACCCGATCACCGGATTCGATGGTAGCTCGTACCGCCTCGCGGATCCGCTCTGCTTTATCCTGCATGCCGAGGTACTCCAGCATCTGGATGGAGGCGAGGATCACCGAGGTCGGGTTTGCAATGTTCTTGCCTGCAATGTCGGGGGCAGAGCCGTGGACCGCTTCGAAGATGGCCGCGCCATCGCCGATGTTGGCGCCGGGCGCCATGCCAAGGCCGCCGACCAGACCGGCGCAGAGATCCGAGAGGATGTCGCCGAACAGGTTGGTGGTGACCATGACATCGAAACGCTCCGGATACATCACCAGATTCATGCAGGCGGCATCGACGATCATCTCTTCGCTCTGGATATCCGGATAGTGGCTGGCGATTTCACGGGCTACTTCGAGGAACAGGCCGGAGGTCGACTTAAGGATGTTCGCCTTGTGGATGATGGTGACCTTCTTGCGCCCTTCCTGACGGGCCAGCTCGAAGGCGAACTTGACGATACGCTCGGCCCCTTCGCGGGTGATGATGCTCATCGCCTCGGCACTCTTGTTGTCATCGCTGCGCTTCTGACCTGCACCCGAGTACATCCCTTCGGTGTTTTCACGCACCGTGATGATGTCGATGTTGTCGTAACGGCTTCTGGTGCCCTTGAAGGAGATGACCGGACGCACGTTGGCGTAGAGGTTGAACTTCTTGCGCAGGGAGACGTTGATGGAGGTAAAACCGCCGCCGACCGGTGTGGTCAATGGCCCTTTCAGGCTCACCTTGTTCTTCTCAATCAGATCCAGGGTAGCCTGGGGCAGCAGCTCGCCATGCTTCTCGAGGGCAACCAGACCCGCATCAGCGTATTCGTACTCAAAATCACAGCCCGCATGGGTCAGGATCTGGATGGCTGATTCAATGATGCTGGGGCCGATGCCGTCGCCGGGGATCACGGTAATTTTTCTTTTGGACATGAGAGGGTTCCACTTCCAGGGTATAGGGGAGGATGGGGCTGCTTTATAGCATTTACTCAGCAAACCAACCACATTCCTTTACATTCTACTCACTTTTATCAACAGCGAGGGTGAGTCTCGTCATGGTTCACGCCCTTGCCTGCATTTTTGTTCGGCACTTTAGTCTGGCTGGGGCGGGTAGCGGATGTCCCGCAGGTTGAATCCCAGCGGAATATCCTGCTGCAAGCGTACCAGCCGCTGGGCCAGCAGGGCCTCATCCTGATGTTGGCGCAGCTTGATCAGGGGCTTGGCGGCGTCCTCTTGCTGACAGGCTTCGAGCATGGCTGCCAGATTGCCATATTGCTGCAACAGTTGGGTGGCGGTCTTGGGGCCGATCCCCGGAACCCCCTTGATATTGGAACCGCTGATACCGGTCAGGGCCCAGAAGTCGACCAGCTGAGCTGGGGCTACCCCATATTGCTGCTGGACGAAGGCCGCATCCAGCCAGCGCTTGTTGAAGTAGTCGCGCACCCGGATCTGCTGGCAGATCAGTTGGCAGAAGCCCTTGTCGGTGGAGATGATGGTCGCCTGATGGCCATGGCTGGCGATGCCGCAGGCGAGAGTGGCGATAAGGTCATCTGCTTCATCGGTCTCGGAGAGCAGGGCATCGACCCCGCACTCCCAAAAGGCATCCTGCAGGGTCGCCAACCCCTCACGCAGTTCGGGGGGCATGGGAGTTCGCCCCTCCTTGTAGGCCGGATAGATCTCTTTGCGCCAGCTATGCACCTCGCCATCAAACACGGCAATGACATGGGTCGGCTCGCTATTGGCCAGCAGCTTGCGGCAGGTATTGATAAGGTTGGCGCGGGTTGCAACCAGCGCCTGGGCAGGGGTCAGTGCCTGCTGGGCCTGTACCGCGTGCAGACGGCGAATGAGGTTGAGGGCATCGATGATGAGCAGGTGTGGCCGGATAGTTGACATGGGGCACTCTTGGCGGTCGGGACGCCCCATTGTAACAAACCACTCGCCTTATGGGGGATTGATGGCGGTCGGGAAGGCATAGCGCCAATAAAGAGGGGCGCCGATGCGCCCCTCTGTCGATGATGTATCTGTACCCTAGCGGACGATTTCGTAGCAGGGCACATACTGGCTGCCCGGCAGCTTCATCCGCTGCTGCTTGACGAAACTCTCTAGCAGCTTGTCCATCAGGTGCATCAGCTCCTTGTCGCCGTGCAGCTTGAAGGGGCCCTTCTTCTCGATGGCGCGAATGCCCCCTTCCTTGACGTTGCCGGCGACGATGCCGGAGAAGGCACGACGCAGGTTGGCGGCCAGCAACTGGGGCGGCTGGTTGCGGTGCAGATCCAGACTGGCCATGCTGGCGTGATCAGGTTCGAAGGGGAGTTGGAACTCCGGCTCAATCTTGAGGGACCAGTTGAAGGAGTAGGCATCGCCGACCGATTTGCGGTATTCGCGGATTTTCGGCATCGCTTCCTTCATCACCCGGGCCACTTCCGGTGCATCGCCGACAATGATCCGGTAGAGTTTGGTCGCCGGTTCACCAAGGGTCGCCTTGATGAAGTCGTCGATGGCTCGGAAGTAGTCGGCACTCTCTTTCGGGCCGGTCAGGATGATGGGCATCGGCTGCCGCTCGTTGGCCGGATGCATCATGATGCCGAGCAGATAGAGCAGCTCTTCGGCGGTACCGACCCCACCCGGGAAGATGATGATGCCATGGCCGAGGCGCACGAAGGCTTCCAGCCGTTTCTCGATATCCGGCAGGATCACCAGCTCGTTGACGATGGGGTTGGGCGGTTCTGCCGCAATGATGGAAGGCTCGGTCAGGCCGATGTAGCGCCCGTTGCGCACCCGCTGTTTGGCATGGCCGACGGCGGCCCCCTTCATCGGGCCCTCCATGGCGCCAGGGCCACAGCCGGTACAGATGTTCAGCTCACGCAAGCCCAATTCGCTGCCCACGGCGCGGGTGTACTGGTATTCGATCTCGTTGATGGAGTGGCCACCCCAGCAGACGATCAGGTTGGGATCGGCGCCGGGCAGGATCACCTTGGCGTTGCGCAGAATGGCGAACACCACGTTGGAGATATGAGTGGAGTTGGTCAGATTGACCTGGCGGTTGGACTCGAGCTGATTGGAGACATAGAGAATGTCGCGCAGCACCGAGAAGAGATGCTCCTGAATGCCGCGAATGATCTCGCCATCGACAAAGGCGTGCTCGGGGGCATTGAACAGTTCCAGCTTGACCCCGCGCTCGCGCCGGATCACATGAATATCGAACGATTTGAAACGCTCCAGTATCTCCTTGGAGCTGTCGGTATGGCTACCGGAATTGAGCACTGCCAGCGAGCAGTTGCGAAACAGTTGATAGATATCGCTGGAGGCAGTCTGCTTGAGGCGATCCACCTCAAGCTGTGACAGCAAATCCATGCTGCCGACGGGATTGATGTGCGTAATCATAGGTTCCCCTTTACTCACTTGTTATCGTTGTGTTTTTCCCTGGGGAGAAAAGGGGACGCTATGTTGCATCCCCTGAGATCGATAGTAGTGGTAACAGAGGGTGGAGGGAAATAGGGCGACGACTGTTCGCTGTTTTTTTGACCGCTCGTCAGGCCAGTGTCACTTGATCCCGACCGGTGTGTTTGGAGTGGTAGAGTGCCTTGTCCGCCCGTTCAAATACATCTGACGGGTTGTCCCCATCCTTGAACAGGGTTGCGCCGATGGAGATGGTGATCTCCACCTTGGCATCGCGAAAACGGAACGGGATGCTCTTGATGGTCTGGCGCAGGGTCTCCAGCGGCTTCTGGAACTTGTCCGGGTTGATGTTGGGCAGCAACACCACGAACTCTTCTCCACCAAAACGGGCGATGAAGTCGGTGTCACGCAGCGCGCTCTGCAGCGCCTTGGCGACCACTTTCAGTGCCTTGTCACCCGCCATATGGCCGTAGTTGTCATTGATGTTCTTGAAGTGATCGATGTCGATGATCGCCATGCAAAGCGGAGTGCGGTAACGAAGCCAACGTTTGTACTCCTGCTCCAGCCGTTCATCGAGGGCGGCCCGGTTGTGCACCTGGGTCAGGCTGTCGAGGAACAGCTTGTGTTTTTGAATGGTCAGCCGCTTCTTGTACTCGGCGGTCTCCTCCTTCATCAAGCGCAGCTTGGACTCCATGGTTGAGAGGCGGGTGAGCAGGTGACGCTCCCGCGCCACCGTGCTGTCACGCTCTTGCAGCAGCAGGTTGATGGCGCCCATATGGCCGGAGATGGCGCGCTTGAGCGCATCGATGGAGTTATGGCTGGCCAGGGAGTGATCGATCGCCTGCAACTCGTTGACCAGCGCCTCGCGGGTCTCGCGGGTTTCGTTTTGCAGCGCACGCCCCTCATCGAGGGATTCGGTAAACCCGACATGTACCGCGGACAGGCTCTCGTTGAGGGAGCTGAGGAAGGCGCGGGAGGCTTTGCGCTCCTCACGGGTGCCTTCGATGATGAGCTCGATCACCTGCAGGCAGGTTTCCGCCAGCAGGGCAGGGTTGATCCCGATCAGCAGTTGGCGGCGAATGTCGCTCAGGCTCTCGCCGATGGCGCCGGCAAAGTCGAGTTCGGTGATAAGCCGCTGCAGCTCATCAGCGATACGGGCGTGATCCTTGAGATCAAACGGGTCGACATCGGGTTGGCCATCGTTGCTGGCAGTATCGCTTTCTTGTTGAGTTGCACCTGACGGTGCCAACAGGGGCTGGCTTGGCAGCAGCTGGATCTTGATCGCCTGCTGGTAAAACTCCAGCAGCTTGATCACCTTTTTCTGGTGATCGGCAATGCTGTAACCGGCGGGACTTGCCAGAAATTCCTTGAGGGACTTGCGGGTCTCTTCCGGGAAGCCCTTGATGTTTTTCAGCTGTTTGGATCCAAGCTCGATGGCGGTCTGGGTCAGGGTGATCGACTCTTCCAGCACATTGCTGTGCTGCTGCAGCAGTTTTTCAATGGCCAGCAGATCCTCGTCTAGCGCGGTAAATGCGGGATTGTTATCCAGTTTCTGCTTGAGCTTGGCGAAGCGATTGTCCAGCTCGCGGTCGAAGCCACGGCAGGAGAGCATCAACTTGTTGATAAACTGAATACCACGGGCACGCTCTGCATCGGAAAACGACAGTACGCCGTCGAGTTCCAGCTGTTTCTGCTGAAGGGATTCCCTGAGTCTTGCCAATTGTCCTGCTACGGCAGCGATGTCATTCATTATCAGGTCGCCCTGTTGTCATTATTGTTTTTGGTGTTGGATAGCAACAGTGGTCGAACCTGGTTTCGATCCTCGCCTGTTATCTACATTATTTCCTGGTGGTTATCGGCTGCCGGCTTCCTTGCAAGGCTGGGCCAATTAACCCATTGCTTTTCATGAGAAGAATTGACTTTTACCAGTCCCTTGTCAATTGCCATCAGGCCGCATTGCCACACATCTCCATTAAAAAATGCCGCTTGTTGGCAATCGATCGCCGCGAGCTCCAACCAGGCGTTTTGCTGGCATTTTTCACTGAGCTGAATGGCTCCCGACAGGGCGAGATAGCAGAGGTCAAACAGGCCATTGTGATCGAGCGCGGTCGCCGCTTTCGGCAGGAAGGGGTGACTGACAATCCCGAGGCTGATCCGGCGATCCAGCGGATAGTTGCAAGGGAAGGCGGCGATGGCGGTCAGCAGGTCTCCCGCCAGTTGATGCAGGTTGGTGACGTGGCGCTGTGGCACCACATAGAGCATGTGTCCTTCACGCAAGTCATAGATACGGCCATCTTGTGGAGTCAGGGTGTCCATATAGGCACCAAAGGCCTGCTCGATTTCTCTGCTGGCCTGATAGCCGTGGCGCTCCAGCGTGTTGACCAGGAAAGGTACCCGGAACAGCAGATAGTGCAGCTTGTCATCGAACTCGCTGGAGGGCTGTTCACTGAGGTACCAGCGATCCGATTTGAGCTGGCGCTTTGCCATCTCCCGGGGCCAGCGGTTCATCAGCCGCTGCCAGTTGGCCAGCCCCGAGCGTGGCTCGATCAGCAGGGCCTCATTGGTCCGTTTCAGTTGCAGGCGGGCAGTACGCAGCTTGAGCCAGAGGGTGAAGAAGAGGTAGATAAAGAGCGCCAGCAGCAGGCTGGTGGTGATGCTCGACCAGAGATAGCGCTCCTGCTGATGCTGGCTGTTGTTAAGCCGCTGCTCCAGCTCCTTGATATGTTGTACCCGCTCGACCTGGACATAGTTGTCGCGGATCGCCGCCTGCTCCATGGCTTGCTCCTGCTGGCGCACCTCCTCGCCAAGACGGTGGAAGCGCTTGTAGCTGTCGAGAGCCTGACGCAGATACCCCTTCTGCTCATAGGCCAGCGACAACAGGCGGAATACCTCGTACTGGCGGCGGGTATCGCCGAGCTGATTGGCCAGTGCGCGGGCGTTCTCCAACTGCAGGATGGCGATGGCGGCCTCCTGCTTCTTCAGATAGAGCTCGCCGAGCAGCAGCAGAGTATCGATCAGCGGCTCTTTGGCATCGCTCAGCTCATGGGACTGACGGGCCGCATTGAGGTAGTTGCTGGCCAGCGAGAGGTTGCCGCTTTGCAGGTAGGTCTTGCCGATTTCGTATTTGAGCAGGGAGGCTTGTGGTCGGTTGCTCCCTTCATCGAGCAGATCCAGCGCATTGAAGAAGTAGACCAGCGCCATATTGAGGTCGCCCTGCTCGCGGTTGAGTCGCGCCAGCACCATCAGGGAGTCGCACAGCAGGGAGGGGTTGCCGATGGAGTGGAAGTAGTTGGCCGCCTCATTGGCATACTGCAGCGCTTTCTGTGGCTCCTGCTCCTGCTGGTAGAGTTTGACTATCTGGTTCGACAGCAGGCCGAGAAAGAGCGGGTCATTGAGGCTTTTGGCCTGTTGCTGGGCATCGATATATTCCCCCAGCGCCAGCTGTGGCTGCTGCAGCGCGCGATAAAGGTCGCCGCTGATGGCGCTGACCCAGGCACTGGCGAGGGGATTGGGGGTCTTGGCGGCCCAGATCCGCGCATCTGCCAAGTGGGCCTTGGCATCATCGAAGTGCTGGTTCTCGATGTCGTAGCTGGTGCGTTGCAGGCGGCCATAAATCTGGAGCTGGCTCTGCTTGAGCGTGGGGACGGCCAGCTGTTCGTCCAGTTGATCCATCAGGGCGCGGCTGGTGCTCTGGTTATCCGGTTTGAGGGCCTGACTGCGGATCTTGAGATAGAGGCCGTGGGCCTTGAGTTCCGGTTGCCGCTCTTTGTCTGCCAGCGCCATCGCCTTGTCGAGCGCTTGCTGGGTGGCCTGATATTGGCCCAGTTGCAGCAGACACTCCCCTTTGAGCAAGTGGGCGCCTATGGTCTGGGCCGCCGTGCTGTAGCTCAGGATGGGTTCGCGATAACCGAACTCCTGGCGATTGCTGATGATTTGCTGGGGATTATTGGCTGCGCGCGTCAGGAAGGCGGTGGTGATCTGGACGCATCTGGCAGGATCGGTCAGTACCATCGATTGCGCTTGTTGCAGATCGATAGAGAGTTGCTCCTTGTCCAGATCCAGATTCGGAGCTGACAGGGAGGACATCATCATGGCCAGAAAAAACAGTTGATTCATTGGATTAAGGACGGCGCAGAGGTGTTGGCATGTTATCCAAGCCCCCCCCTGCGAGTCCAGCGTTTACTGTGGTTTGCTGGTGGCCGGCAAGTGGGTTTCGTCTGGATTTTATTATCCAGCCCCCTTATCCCAGCTGCATAAAGCATCGATTGAAACCTTTTTGCAAGTCATGGAGGGCAGTGTGCCTGCCCTCTCTGTCGCAACTCGACTTTATTGGCGGATCAGACGCAAGTTGGCGGGCACGGCTTCGAAATCGGAGCGGAACGGGTTGATGTCGAGGCCGCCGCGGCGGGTATAGCGGGCATAGACGGTCAACTGCTCAGGCTGGCAATAGTGCTTGAGGTCGATAAAGATCCGCTCGATGCACTGCTCGTGGAATTCGTTGTGCTGGCGAAACGAGATGAGATAGCGCAGCAGCTTCTCCCGATCGAGTTTCGGCCCCTTGTAGCGGATCACCACAGAGCCCCAGTCCGGTTGGCTGGTGACCAGACAGTTGGATTTGAGCAGGTGGCTGTGCAGGGTTTCCTCGACCAGCTCGCTACCGGCTGCCCCTTGCAGCAGGGACGCATCAAACTCGTAATTGTCTACCTCGATATCCTGCTCATCGATGCACTCGCCGGGCAGCTGGGCAATCTGGTGCGGCGCCTTGTCGAGGGGGAACAGGGTCACCTTGACGATCTCACCCGCACAGGCGCTCAGATCCTTGGTCAGCATGGCGGCGACTGCCTCGATAGAGTCGCAACGGGTCTGGTTGAAGGAGTTGAGGTAGAGCTTGAAGGATTTGGATTCGATCAGGTTCGCACTGGTGGCCGGAATGGCCACTTCACCCACCGCCACCATCGGCTTGCCCTTGGCATTGAGCCAAGAGAGCTCATAGAGGGTCCAGACATCGCAACCGGTGAAGGGCAGGTCATCGCCCAGCTGGAGATCATTCCGGTTCAGGCTACGTGGAACCGGCTGCAGCAGGGAGGGGGTGTACTGGCTGATGTAATCGGATTGCTGGCCCAGGCTCAGGCCGGTCAGGGCGCTGGCCCCGGCGTATCTATCTTGTTTGCTCACGTAATGTGCTCATGATGAGTGGAATGAAACGGGCCATTGCAGGGCCGGATGGTTGCAGCCGTTTGGCTTGGGCGTCGGCCTCTCTGTATCCCGTGTTCTGTATCCCGGGTCGCAAGGTAGGCTGGCAACCTTGTCTGTTACCGGGTTTGGTGGTGCAATAGCGGACTTTGCCAGCAATTGTGGGGATTTTCGATGTCGGATCAAGTTTTGTCTGCCCTGGAGCACTTTTTTGCCCGCTGGCAACGGGATGGCGAGGCCAGACGAGGCCTGCCCCTGTGCGAGTGGGAGGCGGACTGGCGTTCCCCCTGCCAGCTTGGTGAGCCCGCCGATGGTCGGGTGGCCTGGCGCCTTCACCAGCGCCCCGAACCCGCCGATTTTACGGCTATGGCCGATGCTCTTGAGCTGACAATTCATCCCGGCGCCATTGCCCTGTTCGGGCACTGGTTCAGTCGCCCCATCCCCTGCCTTTTCAAGGGGCTGCGCCTTGAATTGATCCTGCCGTGGAACGACGCGGATCTCGACCTGCTCAGGGAGAACCTCATCGGCCACCTGCTGATGCTGCGCAAGCTAAAACGAACCCCCTCCATCTTTATTGCCACCACCCGCAACGAGATGACGCTCATCTCGCTGGATAACGAGAGTGGTCAGGTGTGGCTTGAGTGGCTCGATTCCGGCCGCCGTCTGACGCTGGCTCCCTCCCTACCGGCGTTTCTGGAGCGGCTGGAGACGTTGCCGCAATAGCACCTGTTTGAGCCAAGGTTACTCATCGGAACGAAAAGAGCCTTGCCATGCGGCAAGGCTCTTTTTTATGGCATCGCGTACAGGGAACGCGCTTAATCCTTGAAATCCCAGGAGAGGTTGGAGACCAGACGGCAGCTGTCGCACTTGAAGTCGAAGATCTCGTGCAGCGGCTCTGCCAGCGCCCACTCACCGCCACAGCTGGGGCAGGGGCGCGCCTTCTCCTCGGCCGCGCTCAGCCCGCCCACCCGATAGAGGTAGTAGTAGGTGGGGATGCCGCTCAGCACTTCCAGCCGCTTGGCCAGGTCGGTGCCGCGCCGGTAGAGGCGGCTGCCCACTTCGCCGATTTCGTGCAGCGCCGCATGTTCGGCGATGGAGCCGTTCATCTGCAACTGATCACACGCCTCCCAATCCTCCTGCCACTTGATGATCTGCTTCTGATCGCCGTTGGCGACCGCGGGCAGCTGGTAGAGCGGAATGGGGGCGAAGTGGTCGCCACAGCGCAGCGGCGAGCAGGTGTGCAGGAAGCTGGTGTAGAGCATCATCCAGCTCGGCCGCTCGCCCTGCTGGCCGCAAGGGTCTGTGCTGTCGGAGAGTAGATCCGCCCCCTGCAGCTGGAGTTTCGGCGCCAGCAGCCCGGCCTGATTGAGCTGCTGCTCCGCCAGCTTGACCTGATCGCTCTGGTTATCGGGGTGCAGGCTATCCTGCTCCGGGCAGACTACCCGACTGACGAAATAGCCGTCGTGCATGCTGGTAGGGAACTCCCGCCCGAGGATCTGGCCCTGATAACGCAGCATGTCGAGGTAGTTGACGATAGCCCGCTCGGCTTCGCCAAGGGAGGTATCGCGGTAACACTCAAAGCAGAGTTCGACGATATACATGGTTCAGCCTTGCCCCTGCTGGAGGAGCAGGTCGGTCAGGCGATCTACCTTCTGTTCGATGCGCGCGAGCTGTTCGGCGAGTTGCTGCAGGGTGAGCTCCGGTGCAGGCTGGGGGGCTGCCTCTTGCAGGATCTCGCTCTCGGCGGTCGCGACGGGCTGCTGCTTCCACTGGCTCAGCACTTTCAGCAGCTCGGCCATCGGCACAGGCTGGGTGAGGCGGGCCTTGATCATGGCGGTGGTGGGTGTCAGGCCCTTGGCGGCCAGCTCGTTGGCAATTCGGATGATCTCGTGGGCGGACATAGGCATGCTCTGGGTGAGAAGGAGGGATCGATATCGGGGCGGGATCTTAACCAAAGCCAGCAGGGGAGGAAAGGGGCGGGCGGCTTAGCGGGGCTGGCGCAACATCACATCGAGCTGGTCGATCGCCTCGCACCAGTCGGAGTCGTTCCACAGGGCATCGCGCAGAAAGCTGGCTTGGGCGGCGCTCCAGAAACCGGCCTCCGGCAGCAGGGTCTCATTGTCGAGGTGATGGTCGTGCACAAAGCGGTGCAGGCTCAGCTCGTCGTTGGCCATCCCGAGCTGGGCAAACAGGGCTGGCAGATCGTGGACAAGGGGTTCCATCTCGTCTCTCCCTTTGCTTAATCCCTGAGATTATAGACAGGCACAGCCATCGGGCGCAGAGACGAGATTGGGGATCAGGCTGAGGGGATGCGATGGGGTGGCAGATCAACGCCCACGACGTGCAGCCCCTGCATCTTGAGGGTGCCCTGATAGTGGCTCTCGCCATCGCTGGAGAATTCAAACTGATAGTGGGTCAGCAGCCGCAGGGGATTGTGGGCCAGCTCCCGCCGGTTGCGGGCCAGCGACAGCAGTTGCAGGTCATGGTGCTGGCAGTAGCGGCGCATGTATTGCCAGGCCACTTCTGCCTGTTGGCGTTGCAGCCAGAACAGGCCGGCTACGGCAATCAGCAACAAAATTCCGAGCATCTCTCCCATAGGCGGGCTTCCTTATCGTGATGTCGATAACCGGGAGTCCTGCTCGGCACTCCCGATCTCCTTTTCTATATTCCCGCCGTGTTGCCTCGTGGCGTGAGGGGGAGGCGAGGGATCAGGCCGAGGCAAACAGACGGCCGATGGCCTTGCCCAGCGCATCGCTGCGCTCGGGGTCGCGCAGTCTGGCCAGCATATCATTGCGCAGGGCCGGTAAAGTGACCAACTCGGCAAAAACCTGATTGAAGAACTGGGTCGGTTGTAGCGCCAGCTGTTCCAGATAGTGGCTGAGCAGATTGGCATCTTTCAGATCGGGCCAGAGCCGGCCGGCGATGGCGAGCAGCAGCGCCGGGCTTGGCTGGGTTTGCAGCAGGGTCAGCAGCTTGTTGGTGCGCAGCGTGCTGCCGGGGCAGGAGGCCATGGCGCGGCAGAGGTAGGCCAGGGTCTCAGGGTTGGGGGCGGCGCACTCCTGCTCCTTGCCGATCCGCTCAAGCAGGGCACCTTGTACTGCTGGCGGCAGCGGGGCGTTTTCAAGGCTCTGGCAGAGGGCATAGAGCGGCTCTTGCGGCAGTTTGGGCAGCGCCTTGCAGATCAGCGCCAGATTGCGCTCATCATGCAGGCGCTCGGCCAGATCGGCAAAGCCCTGCAGCCCCAGCGTTTGCCAACCGGTATCGTTGGGGGCGGCCAGATAGTGGCAGAGGGCATCGTAATAGGCAGAAGGGGCCTGCTCCAGTTGTCGCGCCAGCTTGGCATGCAGACTGGCCATCTTGGCCTCCGCCGGGCGGAAGGTGTAGGGATTGTCGGCCAAGCGCTGGGCTTTTTCCTCGTCCAGATCGCCGGTGAGCTTGTAGCCCAGGGTCTCCACCACCTGATCCATGAACAGCTTGGGGCCGTTTGACATCAGCAGGCCGCGCTCATCGAGGGCAAACTTGAGGAACCAGAGGTAGTGGCGAGACTCGCTCGGTTGGAAGAAGTGCACACCCAGCCAGGCGTGCTGTTGCAGCGGCCAGGGATAGGGCTCCTGCTGCTGTTCGATGCGGACAAAGGTGTCGCTTGCCAGTGGCCGCACCTGGCGGCCCATGTCAAACAGCTGGAACTGGGTGCCAGCCTGAGTCAGAAATTCGGTCAAGGTATTGATGGCAGTAGGCGTCGCAGACATGGTGAGATCCGGCTAATGGTGATGCGGGCCGATTATAAGGCCCTTGCCGAGGATAGCCAGTGGCAGCAGACGTGCGCTGCGGCAGATATCAACATGGCAGCCATGCGGGGGGAGGTGTATAGTATCGCCCTTTTTTAAAGGCAGCAGGCCGCGCTGGCTGCCGTGTATGTCGATGACCCGGCTGAACCGCCGGTGCTGCGCGATTGAATGTATCGGCATCCTGGCTGACCCTGTCGGGTCGGCGGATCAATTTGTGGTTATGAGGAAGAGAGCGAGATGAATCAATATTTGCTGGTAGCTGGCCTGTTGGGGGAACTCACCGCCGAGTTGCAGCGCCTTGAGCGCTGGCAAGCTGACCATCCCGGTGACGAAGCCCTGGCAAGCACCCTGCCTTTTTGTGTCGATACCCTGAGCTTTGATCAGTGGCTGCAGTTCGTGCTGATCCCGCGCATGGAGCAGCTGGTGATGTTGCAGGCGCCGTTGCCCACCTGCGTCTCCCTCTATCCCATGGCCAGCGAAGTCTACAAAGAGGATCTGGCCGAGGCAGAAGCGCTGCTGCGCCTGATCGCCCGCTTCGATCTGCTGCTTTCCGGCAAAGTGATCGAACAATGATGCCTGCGCAAACTCGAGAAGAGAGTGACCTGAAGCTGACTCTGCTCTATCAGGATGAGTGGCTGGTGGCGGTCAACAAGCCGTCCGGTCTGCTGGTGCATCGCAGTTGGCTCGACAAGGGCGAGACCCGTTTTGCCATGCAGATGACCCGGGATCTCATCGGCGGTCGCCATGTCTATCCGGTGCATCGCCTCGATCGGCCCACCTCCGGGGTGCTGCTGTTTGCGCTCGATCCGGTGATTGCCCGCACGCTGACCGAAGCCTTTACCCAGCGTCAGGTGCACAAGGAGTATCTGGCATTGGTGCGTGGTTGGGCACCCGAGCAGGGGGTGATCGACTATCCCCTCAAGGAGCAGCTGGACAAGATTGCCGATGCCATGAGCAACCCGGATCGCCCGGCGCAAGATGCCGTCACTACCTTCCGGCGCTTGCATCAGGTCGAGCTGCCCCACGCGGTCTCCAAAAAGCACCCCACCAGTCGCTACAGTCTGGTCAGATTGTTCCCGAAGACCGGCCGCAAGCATCAGCTGCGCCGTCATATGGATCACCTGTTCCACCCCATCGTCGGGGATACCACCCATGGGGATGGTCGTCACAACCGTTTCTTTCGCGAGCACTTCGGTTGCGAGCGGCTGCTGCTGGTGGCCCGCACCCTGAGCTTTACCCATCCGGTGCTCAAGGTACCGATGCGGATCCAGGCGCCGCTCGGTCAGGATGTGCTGCGCCTGTTTGCCGAGCTGGGCTGGCCCGCCAGCGAGAGCGACTACTAAGCGCCGATCCTCAGCCCTGAACCGGTGGCATCTGACGCCAGCTTGCTGATAGAGTTGCTAAAAGAGTGACTCAAGCAGGGAGAGGAGAATGGCGCAGATCGATATCGTGGTAGGAACTGTCTACGGCGCAGCCATGCTGGTGGCCGAGACCTTGGCAGATGAGCTGGAACGCAAGGGGCATCACTGTTCTCTGCACGAAGAAGCACGGCTGGCGGACATAGACCCCGGCCGTTTTTTATTGCTGGTCAGTGCCACTACAGGACAGGGGGACATTCCTCCCAATCTGCAGCCCTTTGCCAGCGAGCTGGCTGACAAGGCGCCCTGGCTCAAGGGGCTGCGGTATGCCTTGATTGCCATGGGGGACAGCAGCTATGACCATTTTTGTGGTGCGGGCCGTCGGCTGGACGGATTGCTGCAAGAGCTGGGCGCCACGCGAGTGATTCCCCCGCTGGAGCTGGATGCCACCGTGCACGATGAACCCGAACAGGTGGCACTCAGCTGGCTGAAAAAGTGGGATATTCAGCCCTGAATATTCTCTGAAAAAGAGCCATATCAATCCCCTGATCCTTAACCGGCAGGGGATTGTTATTTGTGAACTGTCATTTCTCATATGTTCCCATAAATTATCTCTGTTGTTGTTTTATTTTTTCTCTTTTGAGTCCTCTTTCGTGTGGAAATATGTACATAGTTCTTTCTAAATAGTTCAATCGCTGAAAGCGATTTCAATCATGTTTTTAAAGAATTGTGGAGCTAATGAGACATTTCTTGATGGCTTATATTTTTGTTGGTATCGCTTTCAAGTGGTTTTTTATTGCTTTAAGTATGCTATTTTTGGTTTTATTTCTGCTTGCTTGTTGTTTTTGAGGGTTTTTTTTGTGCTTTTTGTTGTGGTTTGGCAATGGGTGTTCATTTTGTGAGTGTTGTCATATCACCCAGCTGGCATGCTCCATATAATCGCATCTGCTTGTCACTTGGATATATCTACTGGCTAAGCCTTGATTATTAGGACATCACTCATCCTCAGCGGGAAAAGGAAAATGACAATGAATGCAAAATGGCTTCCGATAGCTGCCGCAGTAAGTATGGCGCTCTCTTCCGGTGTTGTTGTTGCTGCTGACGCAGATAATGGTTGGGAAGTACATGGTTATGGTCGTCTGGGTGGTCAATGGAATGGCGATGGCGCCAGCAAAATGAACACCTTGGGGAAACAGGACTACCGTACTGTGACCTCTATGGATGAAAATGCCAACCAGGTCGAGTTGTCTGTAAAAAAGAAATTTGAAGGCAAAAATGGTGTAAAGGGTGAGTTTGTCACACGTGCCGAATATGGTAACCAGAATGCAGGTGACACTGGCTATTTTGTTTCCTCTGAAGGCTCACTGCAGACAAAGCGTGATGATGCCCAATTTGAAATGAAAGAAGCCTATGTGGAGCTGGCTGGTTTTGATTTCCTTGATAAAGATACCAAGATTTGGGCCGGTCAACGTTATTTGAACCGTGAACAAGGGATCTTGACCAAAGAGTTCTGGAAGCAATCTTCCGGTGTCGGTGCTGGTTTCCAGAATGGTGGTTTTGGTATGGCCGTGGTATCAGCTGATGATGCAGGCCAAGTGCGTAATAGCCATGACTTCGGCAAAACCGGTGAAAATCGCACCGCTACGTCACTGAATATTTACTATTATGGTCTGCAAGCTCTTGGTGGCACTTTCGACTTCGATTTGAAGGGGATGAAGCAGTCCAATACCGATGCCGATGCCGCATCAAACAGAGATCCGGTGACCGGAAAATATATCATCAATGCAGATACCGGTGTTGGTGCCTCTATTGCCTATAACCGTGATTATTATGGTTTTAAAGGTTGGTCCAAAACGGCTATCGCTTATGGCGAAGGTATGGCCTCCAATCGTGGGGTTAACTTCGGCTCCTGGAACGGTAGCTTTGGTAAAGACTCCAAGGCGCTGTTTTTGACCTCTTACGGGGTGGCTGACGTGACTCCCCGCCTGCAAATCGGCACTGAGGTCACTTACTGGGCACCGCAACATGTCGGTTGGGATGGTGACTTAGACGTATCTCGTTTTGTTGCGGCAGTGCAACCATCTTATAAAATCAATGATAATTTGCGTGCTATCTTTACCGGCTCTTATTCTGTAGAGAAAAATGAGAAGGCCACCGGTGGTGCTGCCAATTGGTTTGGTTCTGACGTAGACAATAGCGATACTACTGCTAAGTATTACGCTCTGGAAGCCGCTGTAGCCTTTACCGTTGATGCTGACTACTGGGGTCGCCCGCAAATCAAGCCTTTCGTATCTTGGGTGAGCGCAGATGATGAACAATTTGCTGGTAACATTGGC
Organism: Aeromonas sp. R1-2; assembly: GCF_040908505.1. Taxonomy (NCBI): domain Bacteria; kingdom Pseudomonadati; phylum Pseudomonadota; class Gammaproteobacteria; order Aeromonadales; family Aeromonadaceae; genus Aeromonas; species Aeromonas sp. R1-2. The sequence continues at coordinate 75,893 of NZ_JBFODU010000032.1, forward strand.
ATTGATAATAACAAGAAGAGCCAAGTGTTCTATGGTGTTGAAGCTGAAGTGTGGTTCTAAGCTGATTCTCAGCTAACAGTAAAAGAAGCGGCGCATGTTCATGCGTCGCTTCTTGATTTAAAGGAATAGCTATTATGAGACGTAACACGAAAGTGGCAGTGATCGTGGCTGGAGTTCTGCTGTTGGGTGGATGTGCCAGTCATAGCTCACAGTCAATTCCGGATTCTGGATTCGCTACCTTGATGGCGTCTCCCGCATGTTGCACGGATTTTGCTCAGATGCCCCTTGATGCATTGCCAGATGATGACAGCACTCTGGAAGTAGTCTTGGATTCTTCTTCGCCTGTATTTGACTTCAATGATGGCAAGTCTTACTTCAAAGCCTTTCAGCTGCCCAAGCAGCGTAGCCAAATAGATATCACGCTTAAGTCTTATTTCACTGATAGCATCATGTTGCCAAGTGTGCTTTTTTTAGACAAAAATCTGAGGGTTATAAAAGAAGTCAATGCTGAGCAATTCCAGCTCGTTTATGGCAGCATCGGTCGTCGCATTTCCCTGGATAGCCATATTACCTTAGACCAAGCGTCATCTGGCCAGCAGGCTGAGTTTATGATTATCAAGGCGGACCCCAAAAGTCGTCAGGGTGAGACTAAGGTAATGTCTGCGGCAAGAAAATGGGCAAAGGAGACTGGCTTGGCTGAGCCGGTAGAAGCTGATCCTGTGTTCTCACACAGCATGTCTGGTAATTTAGCTCTGTCGGTGCGTTCATCTGGCCAGCTCTTGAGTTCAGGGCAGGTAATGTCATTAGGTGCAGTGCAAAACCAGTCCATCACTCCCTCACCTCAGCCTACCGTAGGCAATAGCAAAAGTGCCATCGTGTTACCAGCATCAACTTCAGCACCTGCCATGCTGAGTGAAACAGAAGCTTTCTACCAGAGCCAGATCGAAAAAGCGGTCAAGGCGGGGGATATCGACAAGGCGATGAAGCTGGTGAACGAGGCCGAGCGGGCTGGTTCAACCAAAGCAAAAAGCGTGTTTATTGATGCGGTCAAGCGCTCGCAAAAATAGAGTAATACGACCGTTTGCTGGTCAGATATATTTGTTGAGGCCTCCCTTGTTGGAGGCCTTTTTAATCGGTAGACTGTAATAAATAAAAATCACGCCGTTACATTGGGTTACATTGGGTTACCATTTGATGTAAATGGTATTATTAAAATACAAAGTGAAACTGCTATTTATATGTCTTTGTAATAAAGTGATAATGCGGATTATTAACTTATATTAGAGGCGTTTTTTAGCCGCTAAACAAGTTGTGATCTTCCCTCCAAATTCAATATTCCCCCGCCTTCGAAAGCAGCAATTTATGACCCGCTGGGTTATATTCTGATGGTCAAAATAAACAAGCCCGACTCGAAGATATCTGAATGAATCAGTGCTTATTTCATCCAGATAGATCGTTCAGGGACGACAATCCATTCAGGAGCGCACACAATGTTCAAAAATGCTTTCTCTAATCTGCAAAAGGTTGGTAAGGCGCTGATGCTGCCAGTATCAGTCTTGCCAGTCGCAGGTATTCTGCTGGGGGTGGGTGCTGCCCACTTCAGCTGGATGCCGGAAATTGTCTCCCAATTGATGGAGCAAGCCGGTGGTTCTGTATTTGGCCAGATGGCCCTGCTGTTCGCAGTGGGTGTTGCTCTGGGCTTTACCAATAACGACGGTGTATCCGGTCTGTCAGCCATCGTTGGCTATGGCATCATGGTTGCAACCCTGAAGGTCATGGCACCTGTGATGGGTGTTGAAACCATCGAAACCGGCGTGCTGGGTGGCATCCTGGCCGGTGGTATCGCTGCCTGGGCCTTCAACCGTTTCTACAAGATCCAGCTGCCAGAGTACTTGGGCTTCTTCGCGGGCAAACGTGCCGTACCCATCATCACCGGTTTCCTCTCCATCGGTCTGGGTGTGATCCTGTCTGTGATTTGGCCGCCAGTGGGTGGCGCCATCGGTGCCTTCTCTGACTGGGCTGCCAACCAGAACCCGGTACTGGCCTTCGGTATCTACGGCGTGGTTGAGCGCTCCCTGATCCCGTTCGGTCTGCACCACATCTGGAACGTACCGTTCTTCTATCAGGCTGGTACCTGCGTCAACGGTGCCGGTGAAACTGTTCACGGTATCATGACCTGCTTCCTGACTGCTGATGACGCTTCCCGCGCTGCCGGTAACGGCTTCGGTCAGCTGGCTGGTGGCTACCTGTTCAAAATGTTCGGTCTGCCTGCTGCTGCGTTCGCCATTGCTCACGCTGCCAAGCCGGAAAACCGCGCCAAGATCGTTGGTATCATGGCCTCTGCAGCCCTGACCTCTTTCCTGACCGGTATCACCGAGCCGATTGAATTCTCCTTCCTGTTCATCGCTCCGGTTCTGTACGCAATCCACGCAGTACTGGCTGGTCTGGCTTATGTGCTGACCAACTCTCTGGGTATCGTACACGGTCACACCTTCTCCAACGGCTTCATCGACTTCGTGGTGCAATCACCGCGTGCCGACAACATGCTGCTGCTGGTTGGTCTGGGTCTGGTTTACGCGGCCATCTACTACGTGGTATTCAGCTTCGTTATCCGTGCCATGAACCTGAAAACCCCGGGTCGTGAAGACGAGACTGCTGAAGAGGCCGTTGGCCAAGGCAAAGACGAGATGTCTGCTGCTTTGGTTGCCGCCTTCGGTGGTAAAGAGAACATCGCTTCTCTGGATGCCTGCATCACCCGTCTGCGTGTTGGCGTGAAAGATGTTGCCAAGGTTGACCAGGCTGGTCTGAAGAAGCTGGGTGCTGCCGGTGTGGTAGTGGCTGGTTCCGGCGTTCAAGCCATCTTCGGTACCAAGTCCGACAACCTGAAAACCGACATGGACATCTGGATGAAGAGCAACTAATCCTGTTGCCTGAATATCAGCGTGTTTGAAGAGGGAGGCGAAAGCCTCCCTCTTGCTATTTATGGTTATGGAGCGTGCGAGTCACAGCAGGTCGAACTCGGCAGGAGTCTCGTTACCCAAGATGCGATGTGTAACGGGATGCCCTATGTCGGCACAACCGCTGGTGTGCCTCGCTCGACTTATCGCATGTCATCACCTGATAAACCTACATAAAGTCAGCCAATAAAAAGAGCGCCACATCGGGCGCTCTTTAAGCAAGAGGGGGAGGGTTAGAGTTTCTCCAGATCCCGTTCGATTTCGCTGATCTTGTTCTGCACCACTTTTTCCAGATGGCGCAGGTCGCGCAGGATCTTCTGCTTGATGTCCGGGTCGGCTTGCTGATGGACGCCCTGGGTCAGGTTGTCCAGCTCATCCACCACATATTTGAGGTTGGCATTGATCTCGGTGACATCCTTGTACTCATGGGTACCGGAGTCGACCAGCATGGTCTTGCGCTGGCGGGGATACTTGAATTTGACACTCTTGGCGAAGAACTCGCCTTTCTGCTTCTTGAAGTAGATCTTGAGGATGTCGTGGTTGGCCTCCTGGCGCAGGGTGTAGCTGTCTACGGAGGCGGGATCCTGGATCCCCAGGCTCTTCAGATTCTCGTACATCAGGCTTCCTCGGTTTGAAACGATCCTGTCCCATCCATCTTAACCGATGCCTCATGGCTTGCCTGTGACAGGGGCGCCAAAATCAAAAGGGCGCCATCAGGCGCCCATTTAATCACGGCAATGCTGATTACTCGTCGATGGAGCGCAGCAGAGCGTTGATGCCGACTTTGGCGCGAGTCTTGGCATCAACCTTCTTGACGATCACCGCCGCGTAGAGGCTGTACTTGCCGCATTTGGAGGGCAGGGAGCCGGAGACGACCACGGAGCCAGCCGGTACGCGGCCGTAGTGGATCTCGCCGGTTTCACGGTCATAGATGCGGGTGGACTGGCCGATGAAGACGCCCATGGAGATGACGGAACCTTCCTCGACGATGACCCCTTCAACCACTTCGGAGCGGGCACCGATAAAGCAGTTGTCTTCGATGATGGTCGGGTTGGCCTGCAGTGGCTCCAGTACGCCGCCGATGCCGACGCCGCCGGAGAGGTGGACGTTCTTACCGATCTGGGCGCAAGAGCCGACAGTAGCCCAGGTATCGACCATGGTACCTTCGTCAACGAAGGCGCCGATGTTGACATAGGAGGGCATCAGCACGGTATTGGGGGCGATAAAAGAGCCTTTGCGGGCCGTTGCCGGCGGCACCACGCGCACACCCGCTTCCTTGAACTGCTCGGCGGTGTAGTTGGAGAACTTGAGGGGAACCTTGTCGTAGTACTGGGCATCGTCGCCCTTGATGATGCCGTTGTCGTTGATGCGGAAGTAGAGCAGTACCGCTTTCTTCAACCACTGATGGACAACCCACTCACCGGCGATCTTCTCGGCAACCCGTGCCTTGCCAGAGTCCAGCAGGTCGATGGCTTGCAGGATGGCTGACTTGGTGGCGCTATCCACGGAGCCCGGAGTAATGGTGTCGCGGCGTTCGAAGGCCGCTTCAATGATCTGTTGCAACTCGGTCATGACAGGTTTCCTTTAAAAAATTCTGTTTGTTGTATCACACTTTTCCGACTGTTTTTAAGGGGTTGACCGGAATTCTTCCGGCCAGCGGCCATTTCTTCATCCGGTGTGCGCCAACCAGTTGTTTGGCATGGCAAAAAACGCCCGACAACCAGTCTCTTTCGAATCACTCTTCGCTTAATCCAGTACCGACTGCTGGGGGTTGAGTTGGTGTACCAGTCGCTCTTCCAGCTGTTTTTGCTGTTCGGCGGTCAAGGGCTCGCCATCGAGGCTGGTCAGGCTGAAAAAGTCCTCGACCCTCTCACCGAAAGTGGCGATTTTGGCGGCGTGCAGCGACAGCCCGCACTGCTGGAAAACGGCACCGATCCGCGCCAGCAGGCCGGGAGTATCGAGGGCCGTCAGCTCCATCAGGGTGTGACGGCTCTCCCCTTTATGGGGCAGGAAGACCACCCGGGTCGGCACGCTGAACTGGCGGTGGCGCCGTGACAGCGGCTTGTTGCGCAGCACCAGCTTGCCCGGCTCCTGCAGCGCCTTCTCCAGCGCTTTCTTGATGGTGGCGGTGCGGTTGGGGCTGATGGGTTCGCCGCTTGGCTCCAGCACCACGAAGGTATCGAGCACATAGTTGCTGCGCGAGTTCATGATCTGGGCATCGTGGATGTTGAGGTTCTTCTGATCCAGCGCCGAGGCCACGGTGGCAAACAGATTCGGCGTGTCGCGGCAGTAGATAAATACCTCGCTGCCGCCGCGGGTCGGGTGTTTGCCGATGATCACCAGCGGTGCCGGGTTGTCGCCATGCTCGATGATGTGGCGGCAGTGCCAGGCGATCTGTTCCGGGCTGTGGCGCAGGAAGTAATCGGCCTTGAAGTCGGCCCAGAGCTGATTGATTGCCTCTTCCGATACATCCCGTTGTGCAAGCAGTTGCTTGGCCTGACGCTGGTTTTCGCGAATGCGCAGCCGCATGTCGGGCGGGTTCTCCAGCCCCTGGCGAAGCGCCTTCTGGGTCGCGAAGTATAGCTCCCGCAGCAGGGTGCCCTTCCAGTCGTTCCACAGGGTATCGTTGGTGGCGCAGATATCGGCCACGGTAAGGCAGTAGAGCAGGTCTAGATGCTGCTCGTCGCGCACCTTCTGGGCAAAATCGGTGACCACGTCGGGGTCATAGATATCGCGGCGCTGGGCGGTGACCGACATCAGCAGATGGTGGCGTACCAACCAGGCGACCAGTCGGCTCTCGTAGCGATCCAGACCGTGCAGCTGGCAGAACTCCAGCGCATCGACGGCGCCGAGCTCCGAGTGATCGCCACGCCGCCCCTTGGCGATGTCGTGGAACAGGGCAGCGATGCTGAGCAGTTCCGGTTTGCGCAGCCGGGTGAAGACCTCGTGGCAGAGCGGGTGGCTTTGGCGACTGGCCGGATTGGGGAACTGGTGAATGTTCTTGAGCAGCCGGTGGGTGTGCTCATCCACCGTGTAGGCGTGGAACATGTCGAACTGCATCTGGCCGACGATGAGGTTCCATTGCGGCAGATAGGCGGCGAGGATGCCGTATTTGTGCATCAGGGTGAGCGGCAGGCCGATGCCGTTGGGGTGGCGCAGCAGCGCCATAAACAGGCGACGGCAGTCGGGCAGATCCTGCAACCAGCAGTTCAGTTTACGGCGTGCCTCGCGCAGTTGGCGCAGGGTGGCCGAGTGGATGCCTGCAATCTCGGGATGCTGGACCATCTGATAGAAGAGGCGCAGAATAGCGGCCGGTTCACGGCTAAACAGCTCCGCATCCACCGCATCGATGAGGCGGCCACGAAGCTGGAACTCGTCGGAGAGGCGGCGCACATCCATGGCGGTGTTGCCGAGGATCGCCTCGTCAAACAGCTGCAGCAGCATCTCGTTGAGTTCGGAGACCCGACGCACCGTCTGATAGAAGCGCTTCATCATCTGCTCGACCGGGGTGTTGCCTTCCCCTTCGAACCCCAGCATCTGGGCCACGGTACGCTGGCGATCGAACAGCAGGCGGTTATCTCCCTTGTTGATGGCCATGTGCAGGGCAAAGCGTACCTTCCAGAGAAAATTCTGGCAGTCGAGTAGTTCGCGATACTCGGCGCGATTGAGAAAGCCGTGGCTGGTCATCTCGAACAAGGTGGTGGCGCCAAAGTGGCGGCGGGCGACCCAGGCGAGGGTCTGAATATCGCGCAGGCCGCCCGGATTGCTCTTGAGATCCGGCTCCAGCTTGTAGGCGGTGCCGAGAAACTGCTGGTGACGTTCAGCCTGCTCCTGGCGCTTGGCGCGAAAGAAGGCTTCGCTCGGCCAGAAGTGCTGGGGGCCGGTGGCCTCTTTCAGTTGTCGGAAACCTTCCTGGCGACCTGTGATGTAGCGGGCCTCAATGAGGTTGGTGGCGACCGTAATATCGGCGCGCCCCTGCTCGAGGCACTCCGCCACGTTGCGCACCGCCTGACCCACCTCAAGCTTGAGATCCCACAGCAAGGTGATGAACTCGCCGATGCGCAGTCCCAACACCTCGTCCAGTTCATCGCCATCATAGAGGATCAGCAGGTCGATATCGGAGTGGGGGTGCAGCTCGCCGCGGCCATAGCCCCCCACCGCGATCAGGGTCAGATCGCTCTTGTCAAAGCCGAACTTCTGCCACAACCGGCAGAGCAACTGATCCATGTACTCGGAGCGGGTGGCGACCAGCTCGATGATGTTGTCGCCGGCATCAAAACGGGCGTGCAGCCAGCCGAGAAAGCGGCTCAGGTACTCTTTGCAGTTGTCGCGAGTGAGCTGGTCATCGGGTAACAAATGGGGGGAAAGCAGGCTGGCGTCCATGGCATCTCACACAGTGGCAGGCAAACGGCTGAAACAGAAGTAAAAACCCCGGCGCTTTGGAAGTTCAGGGCCGGGGTTCGATGTTAGCTGTGTTTGATGAAGCGGTCGATAGTGTCATCGGGGCGCAGGGTAAGCACCTCGCAGCCATCCTCGGTCACCAGCAGGGTGTGCTCCCACTGGGCGGAGTCGCCGCCATCCTTGGTGGTCACGGTCCAGCCATCCTTCGGATTGACCTTGCAGTGATACTTCTTGCTGTTGACCATCGGCTCGATGGTGAAGCACATGCCCGCTTTCAGCTCCAGCTTGCCACTGTTGCGGTAGTGGAGGATCTGCGGCTCTTCGTGGAACTCGGCACCGATACCGTGACCGCAGTAGTCACGCACCACGGAGAAACCGGCCTTCTCGACGATGGGCTGGATCACTGCGCCAATCTCGGTGATGCAGGCACCCGGACGCACCTTCTTGATGGCGGCGTAGAGGCTCTCTTGCGCAACTTTGCAGAGCTGGCGGCGCAGCGGGGTGGTTTCACCCACGATGAACATGGCCGAGGTATCGCCGTGGTAACCATCCTTGATAACGGTGATATCCAGGTTGATGATGTCGCCATCGCGCAGCTTCTTGTGATTCGGGATACCGTGGCAGATCACATCGTTCACCGAGGTGCAGATGGATTTGGGGAAACCGTGGTAGTTGAGCGGAGCTGGAACCGCCTGTTGTACGTCGACAATATAGTCGTGGCAGAGGGTGTTCAGTTCGTCAGTGGTGACGCCAGCTTTGACATGGGGCGCAATCATGACCAGCACATCGGCGGCCAATTGGCCGGCAACGCGCATCTTTTCAATCTCTTCCGGTGTCTTGATTTTAATGGACATGGGATCTCTCTTGCGGCCTGCCGCTGGGCCTGCGAGGGCAGACAGGACAGGTAATGAAAAATAGATGCGTTTGCAATCAGGGCAAAATTTTATCCGCAACCCCCGCGTACTTCCAGTGTGATTGTCATCACAACGTCAAATCGGCATCGCAGCATCCTCTGGCGGGATCCATATTTACACCTGTTTAGGGTGTCGGCCGGTGGTGTCCTGGACAAAGTTATGATATAAAGCGCGCCGGAATGGGGAACTTGCGTCCCGATTTCATCACCCTTACTTAAACAACACACACACATCGACACATATGCCGGGGTGCCTTAACGGGTCGGTTATATGGGATGTGTGGAGGCCTAACCCCAATACAGAGGTATAAAATGGCTAAAGTTTCTATGCGCGACATGCTGCAAGCCGGCGTTCACTTCGGTCACCAGACTCGTTACTGGAACCCGAAAATGAAATCCTACATCTTCGGTGCCCGCAGCAAAGTTCACATCATCAACCTGGAAAAAACCGTTCCGATGTTTGACGATGCCATGAACTTCATCAGCTCCGTAGCTGCCAAGAAAGGCAAGGTACTGTTCGTTGGTACCAAGCGTGCCGCGTCTGAAGCCGTAAAAGAAGCCGCTGAGCGTTGCGACCAGTTCTATGTAAACCACCGCTGGCTGGGCGGTATGCTGACCAACTGGAAAACCGTTCGTCAGTCTATCAAGCGCCTGAAAGATCTGGAAACCCAGAGCCAAGACGGTACCTTCGACAAGCTGACCAAGAAAGAGGCGCTGATGCGTACTCGCGAAATGGAAAAGCTGGAGAAGAGCCTGGGTGGTATCAAGAACATGGGCGGCCTGCCTGACGTTCTGTTCGTTGTCGATGCCGACCACGAGCATATCGCTATCAAAGAAGCCAATAACCTGGGTATCCCGGTAGTTTCCATCGTTGATACCAACTCCAACCCGGACGGCGTTGACTATGTCATCCCGGGTAACGACGACGCTATCCGTGCCGTACAGCTGTACCTGAATGCTGCTGCTGACACCGTACTGGAAGCTCGCGCTCAGGACATCGTTGTTCAAGCTGAACAAGATGGCTTCGTTGAAGCTGAGTAATTGATAAGGACTGTAAAGCCCTTATTAACCAAGCTGATGTAATTGGTTAGCAGGGGCCCTTGTGGCCCCTGTTTCTTGTCAATTCAAGACCGAGGATACTGGACATGGCTAACGTTACTGCCGCCCTGGTAAAAGAACTGCGCGAGCGCACTGCCGCTGGCATGATGGATTGCAAAAAAGCACTGGAAGAAGCTGCTGGCGATATCGAGCTGGCAATTGAGAACATGCGCAAATCCGGTCAGGCCAAAGCCGCCAAGAAAGCTGGCCGTATCGCCGCTGAAGGCGTTATCTTTGCTCGCACCGAAGGCAACGTTGCCGTCATGATCGAGCTGAACAGCGAAACCGACTTCGTCGCCAAAGATGCCAGCTTCATGGCAATGGGCCAGAAGATCGCTGACATCGCTGCGACCCAGAAAATTGCTGACGTTGACGCGCTGAAAGCCGCTGACTTCGGTAACGGCGAATCCGTCGAGCTGACCATCACCAACCTGATCGCCAAGATCGGTGAGAACATGAACCTGCGTCGCGTGATGCTGGTTGAAGGTGACAACCTGGGTACCTACGTTCACGGTTCCCGCATTGGTGTTATCACCAAGCTGACCGGTGGTTCTGCCGAGCTGGCCAAAGATCTGGCCATGCACGTTGCTGCCAACAGCCCGCAATTCGTCAAGCCTGAAGACGTGTCTGCTGAAGTCGTTGCCAAAGAGCGCGAAATCCAGATCGACATCGCCATCAACTCCGGCAAGCCGAAAGAGATCGCTGAGAAGATGGTTGAAGGCCGCATGAAGAAGTTCACCGGTGAGGTTTCCCTGACTGGTCAACCGTTCGTGAAAGATCCTTCCATGACCGTTGCCGAGCTGCTGAAGAAAGAAGGCGCTGACGTTGTCTCCTTCACCCGTTTCGAAGTGGGCGAAGGCATCGAGAAGCAAGAGACCGATTTCGCTGCTGAAGTTGCAGCCCAAATCGCGGCCGCTCAAAAGGCCTAATCGAACCGGTTTTTCCGTTTCCCCAGACCGCGACTTATGTCGCGGTCTTTATATGACCAGGAATCAGTGACATGAGTACCAATCCCAAACCTGCATACAGACGTGTTCTTCTGAAGTTGAGTGGTGAAGCCCTGCAAGGATCCGAGGGTTTCGGCATTGATCCGGCGGTGCTGGAGCGGATGGCCCAAGAGATCAAAGAACTGGTTGAGTTGGGTGTTCAGGTCGGTCTGGTCATCGGTGGCGGCAACCTGTTCCGTGGTGCCGGTCTTGCCAAAGCGGGCATGAACCGCGTGGTGGGCGACCACATGGGTATGCTGGCAACCGTGATGAACGGTCTGGCCATGCGTGATGCCCTGCATCGTGCTTATGTGAATGCCCGTCTGATGTCTGCCATCTCTCTGCAAGGCGTCTGCGACTCCTACAGCTGGGCCGAGGCAATCAGCCAGCTGCGTGCTGGCAAAGTCGTTATCTTCTCTGCCGGTACCGGCAACCCCTTCTTCACTACCGATTCTGCGGCTTGCCTGCGCGGGATCGAGATCGAAGCTGACGTGGTACTCAAAGCCACCAAGGTTGATGGTGTATACAACGAAGATCCGGTCAAGAATCCGGATGCCGTGCTGTATCATGAACTGAGTTATGATGAAGTTCTTGAAAAAGAGCTCAAGGTGATGGATCTTGCTGCCTTTACCCTGGCACGTGACCATGATCTGCCGATCCGCGTGTTCAACATGAACAAACCGGGTGCCCTGCGCCGGGTTGTCATGGGTGAACCGGAAGGCACTCTGATCCACCACGTTGGTAAATAAGATAAAAGTGAGCCACCTGGCGCTCTTATCCTATCCATCACGTCAGTAAATAAGATAGACACGGGCCGTGTAGCGGCTCGTTCGCCAAAAGGAAAACCACTGTGATCAACGAGATTAAAAACGACGCCAAGGACCGTATGGGCAAGAGCGTAGAAGCGCTCAAGACTCAAATGTCCAAGATCCGTACCGGCCGCGCTCACCCGAGCCTGCTCGACGGCATCCAGGTTGAGTATTACGGTGCTGCCACTCCGCTGAAACAGTTGGCCAACGTCGTGGCAGAAGATGCTCGCACCCTCTCCATCTCCATCTTTGACCGCTCCATGATCCAGGCGGTAGAGAAGGCGATCCTGACCTCCGATCTGGGCCTGAACCCGTCCAGCAATGGTCAGACCCTGCGCGTGCCGCTGCCGCCGCTGACCGAAGAGCGTCGTCGTGACCTGACCAAGATCGTCCGTGCCGAAGCGGAAAACGCTCGTGTTGCCGTGCGCAACATCCGTCGTGACGCCAACGCTGATCTGAAAGCGCTGCTGAAGGACAAAGAGATCTCCGAAGACGATGACCGTCGCGCCCAGGAAGAGATCCAGAAACTGACCGACTCCTACATCAAGCTGGTCGATGAGGCCCTTGCCGTAAAGGAGAAGGAGCTAATGGAAATCTAACCGTCTGAAAGGTATATTACGAGCGCCGTGTAGTGCCCCTGCACGGCGCTTTTGTCTTTGTGGGAGAATTACATGTCGCTTTTGGCTGCGTTGGGTGATTGTGCCAACTCGTCTTTACCCCGTCACGTCGCCATCATCATGGATGGTAACGGTCGCTGGGCCCAGAACCGAGGCAAGATGCGGGTTTATGGCCACAAGGCGGGCGTCAAGTCAGTGCGCGAGGCCGTTACCTTTGCTGCGCGTGCCAAGATCGAGGCATTGACCCTGTTTGCATTCTCCAGCGAGAACTGGCGCCGCCCGGAAGGGGAGGTCAGTGCCTTGATGGAACTGTTCATCACAGTGCTGGGTCGTGAGGTGCAGAAACTGCACAACAACGGGATCCGGCTCAAGGTGATTGGCGATACTGCTCGCTTTAGTGAGCGGTTGCAGGCCAAAATCGCCAAGGCGGAGGCCTTGACCGCCAATAACAAGGGGTTGACCCTGAACATTGCGGCCAACTATGGCGGCCAGTGGGATATCGCCCAGGCGGCCCGCAAGCTGGCCAAAGCAGTGGCGGCCGGTGAACTGGCCGCTGACGACATTGATGAATCCATGTTGACCCGCGAGGTTTGCATGGCCGATCTGCCACCTGTGGACCTGTTGATCCGCACTGGTGGCGATCATCGCATCAGCAACTTTGTGTTATGGCAGCTCGCCTATGCCGAGCTCTATTTTACCCCGGTATTGTGGCCCGATTTCAACGAGGCCGAGTTCAGTGAGGCTGTCGCCTCTTTCGTTGCCCGCGAGCGTCGCTTCGGTTGCACGGGTGAACAGATACGGGAATTGATCGCCGAGCAGCAGACCGGCTAAACCCCGCTCCCAAGAGAGAGGTTTCTTTTGCTAAAACAACGAATTATTACTGCTTTGATGTTGATCCCCCTGGTGTTGGGGGCGCTCTTCTTTCTGCCATTGAAATTTTTTGCCCTGTTGGCTGCGCTGGTGTTTTTGTTGGCCAGTCGTGAATGGAGTGGGTTTGTCTCTGCTGCTCCGCAGCAATGGTTACCCATCGTATTTTGTCTGTTGCTCGGTGCCAGCCTCTTTTGGTTGCCGGTGGAGCAACTCTGGACGCCCCACCTGCACCCCCTGGTGATGGGCGTGCTCTGGACTGCGGTAAGCTGGTGGCTGCTGGGTCTGCTGCTGGTGTTGCGTTATCCCCAAAGCGCCAAGCTGTGGAAAGAGTCTATCTGGCTCAAGTCGCTGTTTGGTCTGGTGACCCTGGTTCCCTTCTTCTGGTCGCTGGTCGCCATCCGTGGTTACAACTTTTACCATGACCCCATGATGGGGGCCTGGATCCTGTTGTTCGTGATGGGACTGGTCTGGGCGGCAGATTCTGGCGCGTATTTTTTCGGCAAGGCGTTCGGCAAACACAAGCTTGCCCCCGCCGTCAGTCCGGGCAAAACCATCGAAGGGATGTGTGGCGGCCTCTTTACCGCCAGCCTGCTGGCCATCGGTGTCACCTGGTCGATGGGATTTGTTCCTGCCAAGATGATCACCGTGCTGTTTTGCTCTCTGCTGGCGGTGCTTGCCTCCGTACTCGGTGATCTGACCGAGAGCATGTTCAAGCGCGAAGCGGGCATCAAGGACTCCGGCACCCTGCTGCCGGGTCATGGCGGCATTCTCGACCGGATCGACAGCCTGACCGCCGCCCTGCCGGTGTTTCTGCTCAGTTATCTGCTACTCAGTCAGGAGTTTTGATGCACAAGTCACTGGTTATTCTGGGGGCCTCCGGCTCCATCGGTCAGAGTACCTTGAAAGTGCTGCGCCATAACCCGGGCAGTTGGCAAGTGTTGGCGTTGACCGCCGCCCGCAACGTGGATGCCATGTTGCGGGACTGCCTCGAATTCTCCCCCCGTTTTGCCGTGATGGTCGATGAGGATGCCGCCCGCGAACTGGCTGCCCGTCTGAAAGCGCACGGCAGTGCGACCCGGGTCATGTCTGGTGCAGCAGCCCTTTGCGAGGTTGCCGCTCACCCCGACGCCCATAGCGTGATGGCCGCCATTGTCGGTGCGGCCGGTCTGGCCCCGACCATGGCCGCGGTGCGTGCCGGCAAGCGTATTTTGCTGGCCAACAAGGAGGCGCTGGTGATGTCCGGTGCTCTCTTCATGGAGGCCGTGCGCGAACATGGCGCCGAGCTGCTGCCCATCGACAGCGAACACAACGCCATCTTCCAGTGTCTGCCGACTGCCGTGCAGCGCCAGCCCGGTTTTTGCGATCTGGCTGCGGCGGGGATCAGCAAGATTTTGCTGACCGGCTCTGGCGGCCCGTTCCGTTACACCGAGATCAGCGAGCTGGCGAAGGTGACGCCGGCGCAGGCCATCGCTCATCCCAACTGGTCTATGGGGGCCAAGATTTCGGTCGACTCCGCCACCATGATCAACAAGGGGCTGGAGTACATCGAGGCGCGCTGGCTGTTCAATGCGGCGCCCGAGCAGATCCAGGTGGTGATCCACCCGCAGTCGGTGATCCACTCCATGGTGCAGTACAAGGATGGCTCCGTGCTGGCTCAGCTTGGCAATCCGGATATGTGTACCCCCATCGCCCATGCGCTGGCTTATCCCAATCGCATCCCCTCCAGTGTGGAACCTTTGGATTTCTTCAGTGTCGGAGAGTTCAGCTTTATCCGGCCTGATTACGAACGCTACCCCTGTCTGGCGCTGGCCATCAATGCCTGCCAGAAGGGACAAGCGGCGACTACTGCGCTTAATGCAGCCAACGAGGAGGCGGTTGCCGCCTTCCTGGCCGGGCGCATCGGTTTTATGGATATTGCCCGGATCAACGAGGCAGTGATGCTGGCGCTGGAGAGCAGCGCAGTCGGCTCTCTCGATGATCTGTTTGCCCTGGACGGTGCGGCAAGAGCCCGTGCTCACACTTTGATTGAGGAGCTTGGCTGATGGGCGGTGTGTTGTGGAATATCGGTGCCTTTGTTGTTGCGCTGGGCCTGCTGGTCGCGGTGCACGAGTTTGGTCACTTCTGGGTGGCCCGTCGTTGTGGCGTCAAGGTTGAGCGCTTCTCCATCGGTTTTGGCAAGGCGATCTGGCGCAGGATGGGTAAAGATGGCACCGAATATGTGCTGGCGCTGATCCCCCTCGGTGGTTACGTCAAGATGCTCGATGGCCGGGTCGATGAGCTCAAACCCGGTGACGAGCAGTACGCCTTCAACCACAAGAGTGTCTGGGCGCGAATGGCGATTGTCGCCGCGGGTCCCATGGCCAACTTCGTGTTTGCCCTGTTTGCCCTCTGGCTGATGTTTATCATCGGGGTGCCGAGCGTCAAGCCGGTGATCGGTGAAGTGCGTCCGGCATCCATCGTAGCCGAGGCGGGTGTGCTGCCGGGGATGGAGATTGTCGGGGTCGGCGATGAGCAGACCGGTGACTGGGAGAGCGTCACTTACGCCCTTATCAGCCATCTGGGTGACGATGCTGTGACTCTCAAGGTGCAGGCACCCAATACCAGCTATACCACCGATAAAACCTTGTCGCTGACCGGCTGGACCTTCGATCCGGATAAAGAGTCGCCCATCGGCAGCTTGGGAATTGTCCCCCTGAGTGGCAAAGTGCTGCCCGTCGTGGCTGCAGTGGTGGCCAAGAGTGCCAGTGAAAAGGCGGGGCTACAGGTCGGTGACCGTATCAAACAGGTCGGCGATCAGCCTATTACCGCGTGGGCCCAGTTTGTCGAGCTGGTGCAGCAGGCTCCGGGCGAACCCCTACAAGTGGTGGTTGAGCGCAACAACAGTGATCTCAACGTGACCCTGACCCCGGATAGCCGCAAGGTGCAGGGCAAGCTGGTAGGATTCGTCGGTCTCTCGCCGCAACTGGTTCCATTACCGGATGAATATCGAATTCTGTTACAGTATGGGCCTTTGCAGGCGCTGTGGCATGGCGCGGACAAGACCTGGAGCCTGATCACGCTCACCTTTGACATGATTGGCAAGTTGATCGGTGGCATCGTGTCGCTGGACAACCTGAGCGGCCCCATCTCCATTGCCAAGGGCGCCGGCAGCAGTGCCGACTATGGTCTGGTCTATTTCTTGAGTTTTCTGGCGCTGATCAGCGTCAACCTGGGGATTATCAATCTGTTCCCCCTGCCGGTGCTCGATGGTGGCCATCTGGTCTATTTCCTGATCGAAGCGGTCACCGGCAAGCCGGTATCAGAGAAAATACAGGAAGTGGGTTTCAGGATCGGCGCCGCCATTCTGATGTTATTGATGGGCATTGCGCTGTTTAACGATTTCGCTCGCCTCTGAGGCCAGAGCATCAACAAGGACACATAAGAACAAAATGGCTGTTAAAAAAGCATTGGTGTTGAGTTGCCTGCTGGGTGCCAGTTTCCTGGCCCAGGCGGCCCCTGCCTCTTTTGTGGTGCAAGATATCCAGGTCGAAGGTCTGCAACGGGTGACCCTGGGTGCCGCACTGTTGAACCTGCCGATCCGGGTCGGTGATACCGTCGACTCCGTGGCTCTGGCCAGCGCCATCAAAAAGCTCTATGCCTCGGGTAACTTCGAGGATGTGAAGGTTTACCGTGACGGCCAGGTGCTGCAGGTGATGGTCAAGGAGCGTCCGACCATCTCCAGCATCGAGTTTGCCGGCAACAAGGATATCAAAGAGGAGCAACTGACCCAGAGTCTGGAGTCCTCCGGTATCCGTGTGGGCGATCCGCTGGATCGCACCGTACTCACTTCCCTCGAGAAGGGACTGGAAGATTTCTACTATGGCGTGGGTAAATACTCCGCCAAGGTCAAGGCCATCGTCACCCCGTTGCCGCGCAACCGGGTCGACCTCAAGTTTACCTTCGTGGAAGGGGAAGCGGCCAAGATCCAGCAGATCAACATCGTCGGCAACAGCGTCTTCCCTGAAGAGAAGCTGATTGCTCAGCTCTCCCTGCGCGACGAAGTGCCCTGGTGGAACTTTACCGCCGACCAGCGCTATCAGAAGCAGAAACTGGCCGGTGATATCGAGACCCTGCGCTCCTACTACATGGACCGCGGCTATATCCGCTTCCAGCAGGAGTCTACCCAGGTCTCCATGACCCCCGACAAGAAGGGCGTCTACGTCACCCTCAACATCAAGGAAGGGGATCAGTACAAGGTCTCCGGTGTCCAGCTCAAGGGTGACCTGATCGATCGCGGTGGCGAGATGAAGGGATTGATCCCGATCGCCATCGGCAGCACCTACTCCGCCAGCCAGGTGACTCATACCGAAGAGGTGCTCTCCAAGTTCCTCGGCCGTTACGGCTACGCCTATCCGAAAGTGGTCACCTTCCCGCAGATCAATGACAAGACCAAGGAAGTCGAGCTGATCGTCAACGTTGAGCCGGGCCCCCGTGTCTATGTGCGTAACATCAACTTCAGCGGTAACGCCACCACCGAAGACCAGGTGCTGCGTCGCGAGATGCGCCAGATGGAAGGCACCTGGCTCTCCTCCGACAACATCGAGCAGTCCAAGAGCCGTCTCAACCGCCTTGGCTACTTTGAGAGCGTCGAAGTGGACACCAAACGGGTGCCGGGCAACGATGACCTGGTTGACCTCGACTTCAAGGTCAAGGAGCAGCCAGCAGGCTCCATCAACGCAGGTATCGGTTACGGTACCGAATCGGGTCTGAGCCTGCAGGCGGGGATCTCCCAGGACAACTTTATGGGTACCGGTAAAAAGGTCTCCATCAACGCCAGCACCAACGACTACTCCAAGAACGTTGACCTGAGCTACAACGACCCCTACTTCACCGTGGATGGTGTCAGCCTGGGTGGTCGGGTCTACTACAACCAGTTCCGCGCCGATGATGCCGATATCGTTGATTACGAGAATGAAACCATCGGTTTCCGTCTCTCCAGCGGCTTCCCGGTCAACGAGTTCAACCGTCTCGACTTCAGTACCGGTATCGAGAGCACCAAGCTGAGCCGTCCGTCTTTTAATGCCCAGAATTATGCGCAGTGTTTGAAGGAAAATGAGAATAATACTGACTATTGCTGGAACCAGTGGAACGATAATCGCCAGTCGGTGCAGATGGATCAGTTCTGGAATATCTACTCACAGGATGGCGCCAACCTTGACTTCGTGACCGTCGATCTGACCGCTGGCTGGACCCGCTCCACCCTGAACAAGGGGATGTTCCCGACCGCCGGTGAGCGTCAGCGTGTCAACGCCAAGGTGACTGTGCCGGGCATGGAGCTGCAGTACTACAAGCTCTCTGCCGAAGATGCCCATTATTTCCCGCTCGATGCGGATCATAGCTGGGTGATGATCGGCAAGGGGCGTATCTCCTACGGTAATGGCTATGGTGATGATCCCATGCTGCCGTTCTTCGAGAACTACTATGCCGGTGGTTTCGATACGGTTCGGGGCTTCAAGAGCAATACCATTGGTCCTAAGGCGATCTACAAGGTCTATAACAAGCCAAGTGTTGCTGGGCAAAGTCCGACCTGTCAGACAAATGCTGACGGTTCTTGCTTGTACGAAGGTTCCGATACCTCTGTAGGGGGGAATGCCTTAGCCGTTGCGTCATTTGAATTGGTCTTCCCGACCCCGTTCGTCTCCGAGACTTATCGTCCGCAGATCCGTACCACCGCATTTGTCGATGCAGGTACTGTCTGGAGCACTGATTTTGCCAACGGGGCATATCCTTGTGCCGCCAGTTCTAATTGCAATTACTTGAGCCAGGACTACTCCAGCCCGGGCAATATCCGGGTCTCTGCCGGTGTCTCCCTGCAGTGGCTCTCGCCGATGGGTCCGCTGGTGTTCGCCCTGGCCAAGCCGATCAAGAAATACGAAGGGGATCGTACCGAGTTCTTCTCCTTCAACATCGGTCGTACTTTCTAAGCAGAGTTTCGCCCCCACCCATGCGGTGGGGGTCTTCAATGATGGGACGCGCGGTATGCGTGCCTCACCAGGTAACAAGACGGTCCTAACGCCGCTTGCATAATCGGGTAAATCAGGTAGCCCTCGCCATGAGGGAACAAGGAGTAAGTGTGAATAAAGCGTTGAAAGTAGCTGGTTTGAGCTTTGCACTGATGGCTGCCGGCATGGGTTCTGCCTTCGCTGAGACCAAGATCGCCGTGGTTGATATGGGCGAAGTCTTCCAAAAGCTGCCCCAGCGTGAAGCCGTTGCAGCCAAGCTGAAAGGTGAATTCGAGCCGCGCATGCGTGAGCTGCAGAAGTTGGAACAGGAAGGCCAGAAGCTGGTCGAGAAGTTCCGCAAGGATGAGGCCTTCATGAGCGCCGAGCAGAAGAAGCAGAACCAGGAGAAGCTGGCCAAGCTGCAGATGGAGTTCAACCAGAAGCGTCAAGCCTTTGAGCAGGACAACGGCCGCCGTCAGTCCGAAGAGCGCAACAAGATCCTGACCAAGGTGCAGGCAGCCATCGATTCCATCGCCAAGAGCAATGGTTACGATCTGGTGCTGGAGCGCAATGCCGCCCCGTATGCTGCCAGCAAGCTGGACATCTCCGGCCAGGTTATTTCTCAGGTAAGCAAGAGCAACTAATTGATGGCATTCACTCTCGCACAGCTGGCCCAGCAACTGGGGGCCCAGGTCCATGGCGACGGAACCCTGGAAATCCGCAAGGTAGCGACACTGGAAAAGGCCGGGGAGGGGGATATCACCTTCCTGTCCAACAAAAAGTACCGGCACTATCTGGAGCAGAGCAAGGCGACCGCCGTGCTCATTACAGAAGCGGATCTGCCATTTTGTCCCACCAATGCCCTGGTGCTCAAAGACCCCTATGTGGGCTTTGCCCGGGTAGCCCAACTGCTGGACACCACCCCGCAGCCGGCCACGGATATCCATCCGAGCGCCGTTATCGCGGCTGACGTGCAACTGGGCGAGAGAGTGGCCATCGGCGCCAATGCAGTGATCGAATCCGGCGTCGTGCTGGGTGACGATGTACGCATTGGCCCGGGCTGTTTTATTGGCAAAAATACCCGGCTGGGAGCACGCTCCCGGCTGTGGGCCAACGTCACCCTCTATCACAATGTGACCATGGGTACCGACTGTCTGGTTCAATCCGGCACAGTGATCGGCGCCGATGGTTTCGGTTATGCCAACGAGCGTGGCGAGTGGATCAAGATCCCCCAGCTCGGCGGTGTGACCATTGGCAACCGGGTCGAGATCGGTGCCTGTACCACCATTGACCGCGGTGCGCTGGAAGATACCCGCATCGCTGACAACGTCATCATCGACAACCAGTGCCAGATCGCCCACAACGTGGAGATCGGTTACGGCACCGCCGTGGCGGGCTCTACCGTGATGGCTGGTAGTCTCAAGGTCGGCAAATACTGTATCATTGGCGGCGCTTCCGTCTTTAACGGGCATATGGAGATCTGCGACCAGGCCACCGTTACCGGTATGGCCATGGTGATGCGACCCATTACCGAGCCCGGTGTCTACTCTTCCGGCATCCCTCTGCAAACCAATAAAGAGTGGCGCAAGACCGCCGCCCGGGTGATGCGTATTGAAGAGATGCACAAGCGGTTAAGCAAGCTTGAGAAGAAGCTGGATCAAGAATAATCACGATTGGTATAGGGTACTGTTTTGACTACTGAAAAGAAGAGCCTGGGTATCCAGGAAATCATGGATCTGCTGCCCCACCGTTATCCGTTTCTGATGGTGGATCGTGTAGACGACTACGAGATCAGCGATGAGCGCAAAACCCTGCGTGCCATCAAGAACGTCTCGTTCAACGAGCCGATCTTCCAGGGGCACTTCCCGGCCAAGCCGGTGTTCCCGGGCGTACTGATCCTGGAAGCGATGGCACAGGCCACCGGTATCCTGGCCTTTACCATGGTGGGCAAGCCGTCTCCCAACGAACTCTATTATTTTGCCTCAATCGACAACGCTCGCTTCAAGCGCCCGGTCGGCCCCGGTGACCAACTGGTGCTGGACGTGGAGTTCCTGAAAGAGCGTCGCGGTATTGCCAAGTTCACCGGTGTCGCCACCGTCGACGGTGAAGTGGTCTGTACCGCCGAGCTGATGTGCGCCAAACGCGAGGTTTAACACACGTGATCGACCAGACTGCCATCATTCACGATACTGCCATCGTCCATGAGTCTGCCGTGATCGGTAAAGGGGTTGAAATCGGCCCCTTTTCTGTCATCGGCGCCGAGGTGGAAATCGGTGACAACACCTGGGTAGGTTCCCATGTGGTGATCAAGGGCCCGACCAAGATTGGTCGCGGCAACAAGATCTTCCAGCACACCTCCATCGGTGAGGATTGCCAGGACAAGAAGTACGCCGGTGAGCGCACCTTCCTCGAAATTGGCGACAACAACGTCATTCGCGAGAACTGCACCTTCCACCGCGGCACCATTCAGGATCAGAGCCTGACCAAGGTGGGCAGCGGTAACCTGTTCATGGTCAACGTTCATGTTGCCCACGATTGCATCATCGGTGACAACTGCATCTTCGCCAACAACGCGACCCTGGCGGGCCACGTGGTGATCGGTGACTTCGTGATCTTTGGTGGTCTCTCCGCCATTCACCAGTTCGGCCGCGTCGGTTCCCACGCCTTCGTCGGTGGCTGCGCCGCCCTGAACAAGGATGTGCCGCCTTACGTGATGGCTGCCGGCAACTATGCCAAGCCGTTCGGGGTCAACTCCGAAGGTCTGCGTCGCCGCGGTTTCAGCGCCGAGGCCATCTCTGCCGTCAAGCGTGCCTACAAAGAGATCTTCCGTTCCGGCAAGACCATCGAAGAGGTGCTGCCTGTGCTGATCGAGATGGCGCAAGCCGAACCGGCCGTCCAGCTCTATGTGGACTTCCTCAAAGATAACGAGCGCGGGATCATCCGTGCCTGATCCGGTTCGTATCGGTATCGTCGCCGGAGAGGTCTCCGGCGACATTCTGGCTGCCGGTCTGGTGCGCGAGCTGCAAGCCCGCTACCCGGATGCGCAGTTTGAAGGGATCGCCGGGCCGCGGATGCAGGCCCTCGGCGTCAAGGCGCTGTTCGAGATGGAAGAGCTCTCCGTCATGGGGATCACCGAGGTGCTGGGCCGTCTGCCGCGCATCCTCAAGGTCCGTCGCGAACTGTTGCGCCACTTTATTGCCAATCCGCCCGATATCTTCATCGGCGTGGATGCACCGGACTTCAATATCGGAGTGGAGCTGAAACTGCGCCGCGCCGGTATCAAGACGGTTCACTATGTCAGCCCCTCTGTGTGGGCCTGGCGCCAGAACCGCATTCACAAGATCAAGGCTGCCACCGACATGGTGCTCGCCTTCCTGCCGTTCGAGAAAGCCTTCTACGACC
The DNA here is from genome assembly GCF_040908505.1 of Aeromonas sp. R1-2. Taxonomy (NCBI): domain Bacteria; kingdom Pseudomonadati; phylum Pseudomonadota; class Gammaproteobacteria; order Aeromonadales; family Aeromonadaceae; genus Aeromonas; species Aeromonas sp. R1-2. Next base: position 97,927 of record NZ_JBFODU010000032.1, read on the forward strand.
GCTTCGACGCCCCTTGCCGTTTTGTCGGTCACACCATGGCGGACGATATTCCGTTGGTGCCGGATCAGGCTGCCGTGCGTCGCAATCTCGGTATCGATGCCAATCGCCGCTGGCTGGCAGTGCTGCCGGGCAGCCGCACCGCAGAAGTGGGCTTTATGTCCCCCCTGTTTCTCGAAGCGTGCAAACACCTGATGGTGCGCTATCCGGATCTCGGCTTCATCGTGCCGCTGGTCAACCAGAAACGGCGCGAGCAGTTTATGGCCATCAAGGCTGAGGTAGCGCCGGGTCTCGACATGGTGCTGCTGGAAGGGCAGGGCCGCGAGGCGATGATCGCCGCTGACGTGGTGATGCTGGCCTCTGGCACCGCGGCGCTCGAAGCCATGCTGGTGAAAAAGCCGATGGTGGTGGGCTACAAGCTCAAGCCCTTCAGCTATTGGCTGGCCCAGCGACTGGTAAAGACCGAATTTGTCTCTCTGCCCAACCTGCTTGCCGGTCGCATGCTGGTGCCGGAACTCATCCAGCACGAGTGCACCGCGGAGAATCTGGTGGAAGAGGTGAGCAAGTACTTCGAGCACGACAACAGTGCGCTGGTCAACACCTTCACCGAGCTGCACCAGCTGATCCGCTGCAATGCCGACTCGCAGGCCGCCGATGCGGTGGCGGATCTGCTCGGCAGATAACGCTATTTCGGACCGTCGATTGCGCCGCGCAGCCCGTTAATCCGTTTTCGAGCGGTAATGCCGCGCCAGTCGACCCCTGTCAGGCCCCACGGGGCCTGTTTTGATTCAAGGCTACAAGATGATGATCGATATTCCTGACGACAAGCTGGTTGCCGGTGTGGACGAAGTGGGCCGTGGCCCCCTGGTGGGTGACGTGGTCACCGCTGCGGTCATTCTCGATCCCGCCAATCCCATTGTCGGACTGGCTGACTCCAAGAAGCTCTCCGAGAAGAAGCGGCTGGCGCTGTTTGACGAGATCAAAGAGAAAGCGCTCGCCTGGGCCATCGGTCGTGCCACTCCGGAGGAGATCGACGAGCTCAACATCCTGCATGCCACCATGCTGGCGATGCAGCGCGCCGTGGCGGGATTGAAGGTCACCCCCGAGCTGGTCTTTATCGATGGCAACCGTTGCCCGGCATTGCCGATGGAAGCGCGTGCCGTGGTCAAGGGCGATAGCCTGGTGGCCGCCATCAGCGCCGCCTCTATCCTCGCCAAGGTGACCCGCGACGGCGAGATGACCGAGCTGGACAGCCGTCATCCTGAATATGGTTTTGCCCGTCACAAGGGTTATCCGACTGCGGAGCACCTCGCCATTCTGGCCGAGCGTGGCCCGTTGCCAGAATATCGCAAGAGCTTCAAACCGGTGCGCCGCGCACTGGGGATCGAGTAGACCATGCCATTTAGTTTGAGCAGCGAGAGGAGATGACGATGGCTGAACCCCGTTTTATCCACCTGCGAGTCCACTCCGACTTCTCCATGGTCGATGGCCTGCAGAAGATCAACCCCATCGTCGGGGCGGCGGCGGCCAACAACATGCCGGCGCTGGCGCTGACCGATCAGATGAACATGTGCGGTCTAGTGCGCTTCTATGGTGCCGCCCACGGCAAGGGGATCAAGCCTATCGTCGGTGCCGACTTCTGGGTGCAGAGCGATGAGCTCGGCGACGAGCAGTTCCGTCTCACCCTGCTCGCCATGGATAACGACGGCTACCAGAACATCACCTTGCTTATTTCCCGCGGTTACCAGCGCGGCCACGTGCAGGGGCGGCCGGTTATCGACAAGAGCTGGCTCGCCGAGCATGCCAAGGGCGTGATCGTCCTCTCTGGCGGGCGCGAGGGGGATGTGGGCAAGTTCCTGCTCAAGGGCAACCGGCAGATGACCGAGCAGTGTGTCGCCTTCTATCAGACCCACTTCCCCGATGCCTACTACCTCGAACTGCTGCGCACCGGTCGACCCGACGAAGAGGTCTATCTGCACATGGCGGTGGCCATTGCCACCGAGTTCGAGCTGCCGGTGGTCGCCACCAACGAGGTGGTGTTCCTCAACGCCGATGACTTCGACGCCCACGAGATCCGGGTTGCCATCCACGATGGCTATACCCTGATGGACAAACGCCGTCCCCGTCGCTACAGCCCCCAGCAGTACCTGCGCAGTCAGGAGGAGATGGCCGAGCTGTTTGCCGACATTCCCGAAGCGCTGGAAAACACGGTGGAGATCGCCAAGCGCTGCAACGTGACGGTGCGTCTTGGCGAGTACTTCCTGCCCAACTTCCCGACCGGCGACATGACTACCGAAGATTTTCTGGTGGCCAAGTCGAAAGAGGGTCTGGAGGAGCGTCTCGAGTTCTTGTTCCCGGATCCGCAAGTGCGGGCCGAGCGTCGTCCCGAGTATGACGAGCGTCTCGACATCGAGCTGAAAGTGATCAACCAGATGGGCTTCCCGGGTTACTTCCTCATCGTGATGGAGTTTATCCAGTGGTCCAAGGACAACGGCATTCCCGTTGGCCCGGGCCGGGGCTCGGGGGCGGGTTCTCTGGTGGCCTACGCCCTCAAGATCACTGACCTCGACCCGCTGGAATTTGACCTGCTGTTCGAACGTTTCCTGAACCCCGAGCGGGTATCCATGCCCGACTTCGACGTCGACTTCTGCATGGACCGACGCGACGAGGTGATCGAGCACGTCTCCGACATGTATGGCCGGGATGCGGTCTCCCAGATCATCACCTTCGGCAGCATGGCGGCCAAGGCAGTAGTGCGGGACGTGGGCCGGGTGCTGGGCCACGCTTACGGCTTTGTGGATCGTATCTCCAAGCTGATCCCGCCGGATCCGGGCATGACGCTCGCCAAGGCATTCGAGGCCGAGCCCAAGCTGCCCGAGCTCTACGAGCAGGATGAGGAGGTCAAAGACCTCATCGACATGGCTCGCCGCCTGGAAGGGGTGGTGCGCAACGCTGGTAAACACGCCGGTGGCGTGGTGATCGCACCCACCAAGATCACCGACTTTGCGCCGCTCTACTGCGATGACGAAGGCCATCACCCGGTCACCCAGTTCGACAAGAACGACGTGGAGTACGCCGGTCTGGTGAAGTTCGACTTCCTGGGTCTGCGAACGCTCACCATCATCGACTGGGCGCTCGGCATGATAAACCCGCGTCTTGCCAAAGAGGGCAAGCCACCGGTGGACATTGCCGCCATCCCCATCGATGACAAGAAGTCGTTCGACCTGCTGCAGCGCTACGAGACCACAGCGGTATTCCAGCTGGAATCCCGCGGCATGAAGGATCTCATCAAGCGGCTGCGCCCCGACTGCTTCGAAGATATGATCGCACTGGTGGCCCTGTTCCGACCGGGCCCGCTCCAGTCTGGCATGGTGGATAACTTCATCGACCGCAAGCACGGTAATGAAGCGATCTCCTATCCGGACGAGAAGTGGCAGCACGAGAGCCTGAAACCGATTCTGGAGCCCACCTACGGCATCATCCTCTATCAGGAGCAGGTGATGCAGATTGCCCAGACCCTGGCGGGTTATACCCTGGGTGGCGCGGATATGCTGCGTCGGGCGATGGGTAAGAAAAAGCCCGAGGAGATGGCCAAGCAGCGGGCCGGTTTCGAGGAGGGTGCCGTCAAGAATGGCGTCGACGGCGAACTGGCGATGAAGATCTTCGATCTGGTGGAGAAGTTTGCGGGCTACGGCTTCAACAAATCCCACTCCGCCGCCTATGCGCTGGTCTCCTACCAGACCCTCTGGCTCAAGACCCACTTCCCGGCCGAGTTCATGGCGGCGGTCATGACCGCCGATATGGACAACACCGACAAGATCGTGACCCTGGTGGATGAGTGTCAGCGGATGGGGCTGACCGTGATCCCGCCGGATGTGAACACCGGCCGCTATCGCTTCTCGGTCAACGAAGATGGCCATATCGTCTACGGGATCGGGGCGGTGAAAGGGGTCGGTGAAGGCCCCATCGATGCGATCTTGAGCGCCCGGGATCAGGACGGCCCGTTCCGCGATCTGTTCGACTTCTGCAACCGGGTCGACATCAAGAAGCTCAACAAGCGGGTGATGGAGAAGCTGATCCTCTCCGGCGCCATGGATCGGCTCGGCCCCCACCGTGCCGCCCTGATGGCGACCCTGGAGGAGGCGATGCGTGCCGCCGAGCAGCACGCCAAGGCGCAGGCGGTGGGGCAGGTCGACATGTTCGGCGTGCTCACCGAAGAGATTGACGACGTCAAGAAGGCGTTTGCCAACGTGCCGCACTGGCCTGACAAGGTGTGGCTGGAAGGAGAGCGCGAGACCCTCGGGCTCTATCTCACCGGCCACCCCATCAACCAGTACAGCAGCGAATTGCGTCGTTATACCTCGGGTCGCCTGTGCGATCTGCATCCCACCTCCCGCGATACCGTGACCACGGCGGCGGGGCTGGTGATTGCGGCCCGCAGCATGGTGACCAAGCGTGGCAACAAGATGGGGATCTTCACCCTGGACGACCGTTCCGGTCGCCTCGATGTGACCCTGTTCAGTGAAGCGCTGGAAAAATATGAAGAATTGATGCAAAAAGACCGCATTTTGGTGGTTTCTGGACAGGTCAGCTTTGATGACTTCTCTGGTGGCCTTAAAATGTCGGCTCGAGAATTACTGGATATCAACGATGCGAGGGAGCGTTTTGCCAGAGCAATCCGCATCTCCCTCAATGAACAGCGGATTGATGATCGCTTTTTCCCGCGTTTGTGCGAGATTTTGGAGCCCGCCCGTGCCGGAGTCTGTCCGGTTCAGGTAAACTATCGTCGCCCCGGCTCCCGGGTGCGATTGACGCTCGGTACCGAGTGGCGGGTGACGCCCACCGATCAACTGATAGATGACTTGCGAGTCCTGCTTGGACGAGAGCGGGTTGAATTGGTTTTTGATTAGAGGTTCTAAGGCCCTATGAGTCTTTTTCTGGATTTTGAACAGCCGATTGCCGAGTTGCAGGCGCAGATTGATGAACTCAAACATGTGAGTGAAGGCAATCACGCCGTGGATCTGAAAGACGAGATCCGCCGGCTGGAGAAGAAAAACGAAGAGCTGACCAAGAAGATCTTCGGTGATCTGGGTGCCTGGCAGGTATCCCAGATGGCGCGTCATCCCCAGCGCCCCTACACCTTTGACTATATCGAGCATATCTTCACCGATTTCGACGAGTTGGCTGGCGATCGCGCCTATGCCGATGACAAGGCTATCGTCGGCGGCATCGCCCGTCTCGACGGTGAGCCTGTGATGGTGATTGGTCACCAGAAGGGTCGTGAGACCAAAGAGAAGATCAAGCGCAACTTCGGCATGCCGCGTCCGGAAGGGTACCGCAAGGCCCTGCGTCTGATGGAGATGGCCGAGCGCTTCAAGATGCCTATCATCACCTTTATCGATACCCCGGGCGCTTACCCCGGCGTCGGTGCCGAAGAGCGTGGTCAGTCCGAGGCGATTGCCCGCAACCTGAAAGTGATGGCCGGTCTGACCGTGCCGGTGGTCTGCACCGTGATCGGTGAAGGCGGCTCCGGCGGTGCGCTGGCAATCGGCGTGGGTGACCGGGTCAACATGCTGCAGTACTCCACCTACTCCGTCATCTCGCCGGAAGGGTGTGCCTCCATCCTGTGGAAAAGCGCCGACAAGGCTTCTGTGGCTGCCGAAGCGATGGGTATCACTGCCCAGCGTCTGAAAGAGCTCAAGCTGATCGACCACGTGATCGACGAGCCCCTCGGCGGTGCCCACCGCGATGTGGAGAAGATGGCCAAAAACCTCAAGGCCCGCATCAAGCAGGATCTGGACGCCCTGCGTCCGCTCGATACCGAGCAACTGCTGGAGCAGCGCTACCAGCGTCTGCTGGGCTACGGCTACTGCTAAGCGCTGCCGTCAACCCCGACTATTCAGGCCCCCGTCATCGATGGGGGTTTTTTATTGCTGATGACCTGTCTTGCGGTGATTGTGCCAACGCGCCCTGAAACGGCGCTGCTCACTCTTCGCGGGTGAGGGGAAGGGTTGGTATACCATACCGTTGGTGAGGGCTGCCAGTAGCCTGCAGCATCCTTTGGCATCGCTAGCGGTGGCATGACAAGCCGCTTGATCATCCGATAGCGGCATAAAAAAGCGCCCCGACTATGCGGAGCGCTTTTACAGGTGTCTGGCGGTATTACAGTTCAATCTCGTCTGTAAGACCTTCATAGGCGATATCGATGGATTGCAGCTCCTTCTGCAGGCGGTGCTTGTCTTTCAACGCCTCGATTTCACGCCATTTACGTTTTTTTCCCGTTGTCCCGCGGCTACGCGAACCGAGTTCAACCACCTCGTCATAATCGAAGTTGAACATTTCCATGGCTCCCTCCTTGGTTTTTATCGTTTTCACCACCCGTATAACATAACGAATCTGAAATTAAAACGTTTTCGTGACGACTCTATGACAGCGCTAAAAAAGCCCATGAAAAAAAACCGGGCCCCTTGTTAGGGGCCCGGTTTTTATCAGAAAAAAGAACCGATTACAGGCGGCTTGCCAGCATGGTTTCCAGCTTGCCCTGGTCGATGGCGAACATGCGGATGCCTTCGCCCAGCTTCTCGTGAGCCATGGCATCCTGGTTCAGTTCCCAGCGGAATTCGGCTTCGGTCATCGGGGTCGGTTTGGCCTTGCGCTCACCGGTGTAGTCCAGTTTGCGTACCACGGCGCCTTCGGTCTTGCTCAGCTCTTCCAGCAGGGCCGGGCCGATGGTCAGGCGGTCGCAACCGGCCAGTTCCAGGATCTCGCCGGTATTGCGGAAGCTGGCGCCCATCACGACAGTCGGGTAGTCGTGCTGCTTGTAGTAGTTGTAGATGGAGGTGACGGAGACCACGCCCGGATCTTCGCTGGCGGTGTAATCACGGCCATTTTTGGCCTTGTACCAGTCGAGGATACGACCCACGAACGGGGAGATCAGGAAGGCACCGGCTTCGGCACAGGCACGGGCCTGGGCGAAGGAGAACAGCAGGGTCAGGTTGCACTGGATACCCTCTTTCTCCAGTACTTCGGCGGCACGGATCCCTTCCCAGGTGGAGGCCAGCTTGATCAGAATGCGGTCGTTGCTGATACCCGCTTCGTTGTAAAGACGGATCAGCTTGCGGGCCTTGGCGATGCTGGCTTCGGTATCGAAGGAGAGACGGGCATCCACTTCGGTAGAGATACGGCCCGGAACGATCTTCAGCACTTCCAGACCGATGTTGACGGCCAGCTTGTCGCCCGCGTCGATGATTTGCTGTGCCTTGTCCTGGCTCTGGGCTTTGGCCCACTTGATGGCGTCTTCGATCAGCGGAGCGTACTCGGGGATCTCGGAGGCCTTCAAAACCAGAGAGGGGTTGGTGGTGGCATCGATGGGCTGATAGCGTTTGATGGCTTCGATATCACCGGTGTCGGCAACAACAGTGGTCAGGGCTTTCAGCTGGGTTAATTTATCGGCCATAGCGAATATCATCTCTTAATGAGGGAGTAATCCCTGGGTTGCGGGCTTGAGACGGTGGTTCTGAAATAAAATTACAGGATCTTGGTGCCTCAGGCTCAGAAAAGCGCGATGGGGGCGGCCCATCGTCATTGCCTGCCTAATTAATACTGATGTGCTGCATCCTGCAATAGGGACGCTTGGTTGTTAAACATTCAGGCTGTTGAGTTATCCCGTTTTATGGCTTGAAACTATATGATTAGTAAGGTTTTTTACATTTCATTCCGACCTCACTCCGGTTTGCTTTCAGCTGAACTTTTTTAGCCAATATCCATATTTGTGTCGTCGATCACATAAATTATCTCGCTACGTACTTGAAATTTAATTACAGCGAAAACGTTTGGCGAAATGTCTCCGTTTGAAAGCCATTTCATGCAAGCGTTTGCGTTTTCGCATAGCTCATCAGGGATATATCAAAAAGGTTCTCTTATGGGGCTTAATGGTGGCCTGTCTGATTGAATTATTGAGTTTGTTGAAAGTTTGCGATTTAAATGGAGCTTTATGGGCTTTTACCGTTCGTTTTTTGTGTCTCGCGTGACCGGGATCACTATTCCGGGCTCTCCCCCTGTGCTAGATTCCGCCCCTTTAGCGAAACGCTAATTAAACGACAGACAGAAAACGGTCAGCGCAGACTGGCCATGGATGTGAATAACAACGAGAGAATTATGGACACCTTGATTGCGATGCTAAACGACCTGATGTGGGGAGCCGTGCTCATCTACCTGCTCATCGGGGTCGGTATCTTTTTCACCTTCCGCCTGGGTTTTATCCAGATCCGTCACTTTGGCCACATGTTTTCCGTGCTGAAAAACAGCCGTAAATCGGACAACGCAGGCATCTCCTCCTTCCAGGCCCTCTGTACCAGCCTTGCCGCCCGTGTCGGCACCGGCAACCTGGCCGGTGTGGCTGTCGCCATCTATCTGGGTGGCCCCGGCGCCATCTTCTGGATGTGGCTGATTGCCTTTATCGGCATGGCGACCGCCTTCGTTGAAAGCACTCTGGCCCAGCTCTACAAGGTCAAGGATGAGGATGGCAACTACCGTGGTGGCCCGGCCTACTACATGGAGAAAGGCCTTGGCATGCGCTGGATGGGGGTGGTCTTCTCGCTCTGCCTGATCCTGGCATTTGGCCTGGTGTTCAACGCGGTGCAGGCCAACTCCATCAGTCTGGCGATGAAGGTGGCGTTTGGCATTCCTGACTGGGTCAGCGGTCTGGCGCTGGTGGCGCTCTCCGGCCTGATTATCTTCGGCGGCATTCGTGGCATCGCCCGTTTTGCCGAGCTGGTAGTGCCCTTTATGGCGCTGGCCTACATCCTGCTGGCGCTGGTGATCGTGGCGATGAACATCACCGAGTTGCCCCATGTCTTCATGCTGATCATCAAGTCCGCCTTCGGGATTGAGCAGGCAGGCTCGGGTGCGCTGGGTTATGCCATCTCCCAGGCGATGATCAACGGTATCAAGCGCGGTCTCTTCTCCAACGAAGCGGGGATGGGCTCTGCGCCCAACGCTGCGGCGACTGCAACTCCCTATCCGCCGCACCCGGCCTCCCAGGGTTATGTGCAGATGCTGGGGGTCTTTATGGACACTATCGTCATCTGCAGCTGTACCGCCGCCATCATCCTGATGTCCGGTCAGTTCGAGCCGGGTTCCGGGGTGACCGGTGTCGAGCTGACCCAGCGGGCGCTCTCCTCCCAGATTGGCAGCGGTGGCAACATCTTCATTGCGGCGGCCATCTTCTTCTTCGCCTTCACCTCTATCGTGGCGAACTACTCCTATGCCGAGACCAATCTGGTGTTCCTCGAGCACAACCACAAGGGCGGCCTGATGCTGTTCCGGGTGTTCGTGCTGGGGATGGTGATGTTCGGTGCCGTGGGTGAGTTGCCGATTGTGTGGGCGATGGCGGATGTCTCCATGGGACTGATGGCTATCGTCAACCTGGTGGCGATCCTGCTGCTCTCCAGCGTTGCCATCAAGCTGGCCAAGGATTACAACGACCAGCTCCGGCTGGGCAAGGTGCCCACCTTCGATGCCAACAAATACCCCGAGATCCGCTCCCAGCTGGAAGAGGGGATCTGGGACAATCCGACCAAAAAATAACAAGCGGTGAGTCAAACCTCTTGATTAAAACCTGAAGGGGGAGCCGGTGGCTCCCCCTTCTTTTATGGCGCACTCGTTGGCTGTTGATCCCAGCGCTGGGCGAGCTGTCTGATACGCCGTCGTAACTGGCGCCAGCAGCGCCCTTGTTGCCGTTCGCTGAGGGGGGCATAACGCCAGAGTCGATAGAGCCACGCACTCTTTAGCAGGGCGTGGGCAAGGTCGGGACGCAGCCGTGCCAGCCGCTCGCACCATGCCCCCATGCTCTCGGCGGGCTCTGGTGGGTAGCCGCTGCGTTTACCCCGTTTGAGCAGGGGCTGCCAGATGCGCCGCTCTGGCGGCAGGCGGGCGGGCAACAGCAGGGGCAGGCTCACCAGCAGGGCGACCAGCATCAGGCTGGCGAGGATCAACCAGGGAGTATGCCCCGCCAGTGCGGGCCAGCGCAGGCCGACTTGTTGCCAGAGCTGACCCGCATCGTAACCAATCACCCAGCGACTCCACTGGTAGTCGATATTGTTGCCCCACCAGCGCAGCTGATTGAGCAGAGCCCAGTTGCGATAACGCTGCAAAGCGAGGGGGTCGGCAGCGGTAAACTCGTCGCTCAGAGCCTCCCTCACGCCGCCTTCAATGCGTTCCGGTGCCACTGCCGCCGTGGGGTCGATTCGCTGCCATGTTCCCCCTTCATCGAGATACTCCACCCAGGCGTGAGCATCGAACTGGTGTACCGCCAGATAGTTGCCCGTGGGATTCCACTCGCCGCCGAGATAACCGGTGACCAGCCGTGCCGGAATACCGGCAGCGCGCAGCACGAAGGCAGTCGCCATGGCGTAGTGGCCGCAAAAGCCCTGCTTGGTATCGAACAGAAATCCATCCACCCCGTCACGGCCAAGTCGTGGCGGGGTCAGAGTGTAGTAATAGGATTGGCTGCGAAACTGCGCGAGTAGGGCGGTGACCAGCGCTGCGCGATCCGGATGGCGTGCGGCCAGCCCTTGGCCATAGGCGTGCGCCCTCGGGTTACCCCCGGCTGGCAGTTGCAGGTTGCGCTGGGCAGCTTGGTGGTCATCCTCGGGCTGCGCTTCACCGCGGCCAATGCGATAGCGGATCGCCACCTCGCCGCTCCCCTGCCGATAGAGGGTGTCGAGAGGGGTAAGCAGCACCGGGCCCGCCAGCAGACGCGGCTCACTCAGGGCAAAGGCCCAGCGGTGGCGCTGGGGCTCGGCGATCACCTCGTAGCTCCCGGCGGGTAACGGACTATCTGCCAGTTGAGTGTTGGCCTGTGAAGAGGATGCCAGAAGGGTGAGCCCGGTCTGCACCGGCACTGTCTGCTGCCATGCTTTGACCTCGGGGCTCAGCAACCAGCGCTGACCATCGAAAACTTCTTGGCGCATCACCGGAAAATAGCGCTCGCGGACAGGGGGCGGGCCATCGGCAAAGGTGACCCGAAACGCCAGTTCGGAGGAGTTGACCAGTTCGCTGATATCGCCGGGGGCCAGCTCTTCCGAGAGCCCCGACAGTGCGCGGCTGGTGGTGGGCATCTGCCAGAGGGGCGGGAGCCTCGGCAGCAGCAGAAACAGAGTGATGAGCAGGGGAAGCGCCAGCAGCAGGGCGCCGCCCGCGCTGCGCCAAGGCCGTTTCTGCTCGGGAGCGATGGTGGCCACCAGCGCGGTCACTGCCAGCCAGAGCGCTACTGTCATTCCGGCCGTCCAGCCGATGCTCTGTCGCTGCACCAGCGTCAGCGCGATCAGAAAGAAGGCGAGCAGCAGCACCTGCTCGATATCCCGCTCGCGCCGTACCTCGATCATCTTGAGGCTATAGCCGAGCCAGAGCAGATTGATCAGGGCGGGCAGGGTGCCCAATGTGCGCCACTGCAACCCCAGCAACACCACGGTTGTGATGGCCAGCAGCGCCAACCAGCGGGCAGGCAGGGGCTGCCAGCCGCGCCACAGCATAATGGCCCGGAGGCCGAGGGTGATGGCGCCCACCGCCACTACCCAGAGTTGCAGTTGGGGCCAGAGCGCCGCGACCAGCAGCAGCTGTTGCAGGGCGATGAGTGGCAGCAGACGGCGGTTATCGAGCAGCATCCTGCGTGCTCTTCTGTGGTGTGGCATCGAACTGGGCCAGTGCCAGCAGGCAGCGCTGCACAAAGGCGGCGCCGCTATCGGGCCCCAGCGTCTGGTTTGTCAGCGTCAGGGTAAAGGGGATGCCCCGCTTGCCGTAATCGGCGCACCACCAGGCCAGCACCGCCAGCCGCTGCTCCAGATCCCCGCCTGCGACCCGCTGCAAGGTGAGGTGAGTGTCATCCTGCTGCGGTTCATGGAACTGTTTGGTCAGCAGGCCGCGCCCTTGGGCAAGTTGCTTCCAGGCGACTCGGCTCAGTGGCTCACCAGCCTGATGTGCCCGCAGGGTATCGAAGTCGCCAAGGGGGGCGGGTGCAGGCTGGCCCTGCTGACCCTTGTTGTCACCCGACGCTTCCCCCCTCAGTGCCCCGTACTCCGGTTTGGGGGCGAGCCAGCCCTCCAGTTGCAAGTCCAGCAGGGACCAGCAGCGAAACAGACCGAGGGGGTAGCGGCTCTCGACCCGCAATCGACCAAGGGGCAGTGGCCCGCGGCGAGAGCCCGATACTGGCAGGATAACTGAGCTGGGCACAGCGTCGGTCTGTGCCAGCCAGAGGGTGCCTGCGTTGAGGCTAAAGTGAAGTGCCTGCACTGGGCGAGGGCTCTGCACCAAGATGCGGATAGGAAGCTGGCTACCCGCTTCCCCCAGCACCAGCGGGCCCCCCAGTAGCTCCAGCCCCAGCAGGTTGCGGTGGGTGAGCCACATGGCTGCCATAAACAGGCTGCCGAGGCAGTAGGCCACCAGCAGCACCAGATTGTTCTGGTAGTTGGTGCCTAGCAGATAGATGGCGAGCAGCACCAGCAGATAGAGCAGCCCCATGCGGGTGGGGAGGATAAAGAGGCTGCGGGTACCCAGCGTGATCTGGCGGGCCGGGGGAATGCGGCGGTCGAGCCAGCGTCGTTGCCAGCTGGCTCGCCACTGCTGCCAACGGTTTAGCAATTTGTTCATCAGGGATTGTCCGGATCAACTTTGGCCAGCAATCGCTGGCTCAGGGGGCAGGCTTCGCCGTGCTGTACGCCAAAGCTGCCCCGCAGCCGATGCTCGGCCACATAGGGGAAGACTGCCTGCACATCCTCCACCGTGACGAAGCGCCGCCCCGCCACCAGCGCCCAGGCCCGGCTCACCGCCAGCAAGGTCTGGGCTGCCCTGGGGGAGAGGGGCTGTGGCAGATCCCCATCAAAGCGGCTCTGGTGCACCAGCGCTAGCAGGTAGTCGAGGGTGGTATCGGAAACATGGATAGCATCACCTTCCGCTTGCAGGGCAGCCAGCTCGGCGGCATTCAGCATGGCGGGCAACGGGTCAGTCGGCTGGTTGCCGCGCAGCAACTGGCGCTCCGCCTCTCGCGGCGGAAAACCCAGCGAGAGTCGCACGGCGAAGCGGTCGAGTTGGGACTCCGGCAGTGGATAGGTGCCCGCCTGATCCGCCGGGTTCTGGGTGGCGATGACGAAAAACGGATCGGGGAGGGGATGCGTATTCCCCTCAATGCTCACCTTGTCCTCGGCCATCGCCTCCAGCAGGGCGCTCTGTACTTTGGGGCTGGCCCGGTTGATCTCGTCCGCCAGCAGTACCTGGGTGAAGATGGGGCCGGGGTGAAAGCGAAATGTTTGCTGCTGGGGGTCAAAAATCTGAAGCCCCAGCAGGTCGGCGGGGAGCAGATCGGCAGTGAACTGCATCCGCCGGCATGCCAGCCCCAGTGCCTGTGCCAGCGCGTGGGCCAGGGTGGTCTTGCCCATGCCGGGCAGATCCTCGATCAGCAGATGACCGCGCGCCAGCAGGGTCACCAGCGCGATTTTCAGCTGTAGCGGCTTGCCCAGAATGACTTGCTCCAGTGCCGCCAGCAGCCCGGCAATCTGCTCTTCTCTTTTCATTCCCTTCATACACATTCCCTGTATTGCGTCGCACCTACAGCTTATACGCCCGCAAGGGCGAAGGCAGATAACAGACGGGCGGTAAAGTGCAGCGCAGGGATGGCAATGAGCGGGAGGTGACCCGGTTTATTGCTGAATCTGCTCGATTCAATATGGCCGTCCAGGCACGCAGCTCAATACAATATTTCCTGATTGGAATGTACCGATCGCCATCTCTTCACTAGGTGAGGGCGGTGGGCACCCATATAGTTGCCCCATTGCGACGCGCTGCGTTGCTAGCTTTGTCACCACCTTGGCCCCGCCACTGTTCGCCTGTCTCTGTGATCTGGCAGGCATCGGCACGCCAATCTGTTATGGAGCGTTCATGCCTGTATTCCTGTTGTGCACTTTTCTGATGATCATTCTCTATCCGGTCGGGATCGATCTCTATCTGGTCGCCGTGTCCCAGATTGCCGATGCCCTGCAGGCGAGCGAGGCGCAGATCCACACCGCCTTCTCCATCTATCTGTTTGGCATGGCTGCGACCGTGCTGCTGGGGGGAATGATTGCCGATCGCTACGGGCGGCGCTGGGTGGTGCTCGGGGGGGCGTTGATTTTTGTCATCGCCTCGCTGGTGGCGGGTCATGCCGAAGGGATCACCCAGTTCTACCTCGGCCGTTTCTGGCAGGGGGTCGGGGCGGGGGCGCTCTATATCATGACCTTTACCGTGCTGCGGGACGTGTTGAGTCAGGAGCGGTTGGCGATGGCGCTCTCGATGATCAACGGGGTCATCTGCGTGATCCCGGTGCTGGCGCCGGTGCTCGGTTACCTCATCCTGTCCCATTTTGACTGGCGCGGGATCTTCGTGGCGATGGCGCTGGTGGCGGCCATCAGCGGTCTGGTGAATTTGTTGCTGCTCAAGGAGACCCATCCGGCCCGGCAACCGGGCAGTGGTGCTGCGCTGCCTTTTGCCCTGCTGCTTGCCCTGCTGCGCTCCCCGCGCTTTATGTTGCTCTCCCTGCTGACCAGTGCCAGTGTGACCGCCATTTTGGTCTATGTCAGCGTCTCGCCGCTGATCCTGATGAAGGAGTTTGGTTTCACCACAGAGCAGTACTCCATCGTGATGATGGTGATGGCCGGGGTGAGTATGTCTACTTCTTTCCTGACCCCTCTGCTGTTGCGCTGGCTTGGTAAGCACAAGGTGCTGGCGGTATCCCATCTGGCTTATCTGCTGGCTGCGTGTTTTCTACTCGGGTGCTGGCAGTTGGGGGGCAATATCCATCTGCTGTTACCGGGATTTGCGTTGGTCTGTGTCGGCTTCTCCTGTGGCTTCGGAGTGGCGATGGGGGAGGCGCTCGATGGTTGTCAACACAATGTGGCGTTCGCCAGCGCGGTGCTCTGCATCATGCAGATCAGCCTCTCCGGCCTCTATATCTGGCTGCTGGGCCAACTTGGCTTTGCCCCGACCGAGATGCTGATCTATGCCCTGATGCTGGCTCTGCTCAGTTACCTGGCTGTCAAAGGGCTGGTACCATGGCTCGCGCTTCGTGAAGCGCGGTCGCAGGGCTGATGGAAGATGAGAGGGGATATGCGCAATCTGGGTGAACTCGATTTGAACCTGCTGGTGGTCTTCAAGTACCTGATGCA
Source organism: Aeromonas sp. R1-2 (assembly GCF_040908505.1). Lineage (NCBI taxonomy): Bacteria > Pseudomonadati > Pseudomonadota > Gammaproteobacteria > Aeromonadales > Aeromonadaceae > Aeromonas > Aeromonas sp. R1-2. The sequence continues at coordinate 113,118 of NZ_JBFODU010000032.1, forward strand.
GGAGCGCAGTGTGGCAGGGGCGGCCAAAAAGCTCTGTGTCACCCCGTCGGCGGTGAGCAAGTCTTTGGCCAAATTGCGGGAGTGGTTTGATGATCCCCTGTTTGTGCGGGTACGGCAGGGATTGCAGCCCACCAACCTCTCCCTGACCCTGGAGGAGGAGCTGAAAGTCTGGTTCCAGCTCACCGACAGCATCACCTCGCTCAATAGCGAGGCGATCCCCGACGGTGCCCGCTTCACGCTGGTGATGGAGTCCCCCTTTTACATCAGCTTCCTGAGCGATCTGCCCATGACCATCTACCAGAAGTACCCCAACTCAGTGGTCAGGATGCTGGGGTGGGATCACCACTCCCTCAACGACATCGTCAACGGCGATGCGGATCTCGGCTTCTGCGCCCGCGAGACCCATGGCCGCTCCTTGGCCAAGGTCAATCGGTTGCCCTACTACATCGATCACGAGGTGCTGTTTACCGATCGCCCGGTGGTTTTTCTGCGCAAGGATCACCCCTTGCTCGAGCAGAAGTGGTCGCTGGAGAACTTTCTGGCCAGCCCCCAGATCAGCATGGTGTGGGAAGCGAACGATACCTGGGCCCTCGACAGTCTGCTGGAGGATGAGGGATTGAAGCGGGAGGTGCCCATCATGGTCTCCAGCTTCGAGCAGGCGCTGCATATCGCCTCCCAGTCGAGCCACGAACTGATTGCGGTGGCTCCTTCCTACTGCGGTGGTTATGCCAGTCGGCATCATGGCAATCTGATCGCCATGCCGCTGCCGCTACCGGAGAAGCTCTACGCCCAGCTGGAGATCGCCTTCATCCTGCTGTGGCACAAGCGGCACAATCAGGATGCCAAGGTGATGTGGCTGCGCAACGAGATCCGGCGACTCTACAACGACGAATCGCCACGCTAATGTGGCCGAGACGGTACCCATTGATCAGCCGGAGCCATCTGCTCCGGCTTTTTGTTGTCGCATCGCCCGGATGAGCGGGCTTTGGCACGACTGAAGTGCCGAGTTCGGGTTCAAGCTGTGTGCCATTCAACTCTCTTTATGCACAGTTCGGCCTTGGTTGCACGTCTCGAGTGAAGCTCTTTTCACGAAAAAAATTCATGTGGTTTCATTAGAAAACTTCACCAATGGTCAAAATTAAAGTGTGATCGACCATTAAGTTCCTGTATTTGCAGTGATATAGCATGGCACCCCTTGGAATGGCGGGGTTAGATAGCGCCTGTGTAGTGTGATAGCCAGTAGAGCGCGACGTGAGCCAGCCCCACAGGTCGTCTGTGGCCGTGCCATGCCCCGGCTATCTGGCCACCAGCCATGAGTGACGGAGCAGAGGGGAATAAGCATCAAGGTTGATAGACCGGCTTGAGTAAAGGGATGCTGCAAAGGTAGAACCCGGAGCCGGTAACTGTACTGGGGGACGCCACTCACCATCCCCCGATAACCCGTAATTGAAACCGGCTAGATGAAAAACACCTTTCATCGAACGGGACCCGTGCACCCGAAAATAGCCAGATTGGCAGGCTGACTGTGCTCTCCGTTATGGCAATGGCGGGCAAAAAATAGTGCGACAGCCACCACCAGATTAATAAAAATAAATCTCAGCAAAGGCAGGTTGATATGCGTCCAGCAACAGCACCCACAGGGTTGTTACAACAACCCAAACCCTTCTTTATGATATTTTTCGTCGAACTCTGGGAGCGCTTCGGTTATTACGGCGTGCAGGGGATCCTGGCGGTCTTCTTTGTACAGCAACTGGGATTTTCCCAAGAGCAATCCTTTATTACTTTCGGTGCCTTCTCGGCGCTGGTATATGGCCTGATCTCGGTCGGTGGCTATGTCGGTGACCATGTACTCGGCACCAAGCGCACCATGGTGCTGGGGGCCGTGGTGCTGGTGATAGGCTACTTTATGACCGGCCTGTCGATCTACAATCCCGACCTGATTTTCTATGCGCTGGGCACCATTGCAGTCGGTAACTGTCTGTTCAAGGCCAATCCGGCCAGCCTGCTTTCAAAATGCTACCAGCCAAAAGATCCGCGGCTGGATGGGGCTTTTACCCTGTTCTATATGTCGATCAATATCGGCTCCCTTATTTCCCTCTCGCTCGCGCCGGTGATTGCCGATCACTACGGCTATACAGTGACCTATAACCTGTGCGGGGTGGGGCTGATTATTGCGCTGCTCACCTTCTTTGCCTGCCGCAATATGGTGAAGGATATTGGCTCCGAACCGGATCACCTGCCGCTCGATTACAGCAAGCTGCTGCTGGTTATATTGGGGTCGGTAGCCATGGTCTTCTTCTGTGCCTGGCTGATGCACCACGTGGTGATCGCCAACATGGTGTTGATGACGGTGACCATCGCCGTGGTGATCTTCTTCTTCCGCGAGGCATTCAGGCTCGACACAGTGGGCCGCAACAAGATGTATGTGGCCTTCGTGCTGATGCTGGAGGCGGTGCTCTTCTATGTGCTGTATGCCCAGATGCCGACCTCGCTTAACTTCTTTGCCATCAACAACATGCACCACGAAATGCTGGGCATGAGCGTCAACCCCATCAGCTTCCAAGCGCTCAACCCCTTCTGGGTGGTGCTGGGTAGCCCGGTACTCGCGATGATCTATACCCGGATGGGCAGCAAGGGGCGGGATCTCACCATGCCGCTCAAGTTCACCCTCGGGATGTTCTTTTGCTCGCTGGGCTTTCTGACGGCGGCGGCATCCGGCTGGTGGTTTGCCGATGAGCAGGGGCTTACCTCCCCCTGGTTTATGGTGCTTATCTACCTGTTCCAGAGTCTGGGCGAGCTGATGATAAGCGCCCTGGGGCTGGCTATGGTCGCCGCGCTGGTGCCGCAACGCCTGATGGGCTTCATTCTCGGAATGTGGTTCCTGACTCAGGCGATGGCGTCCCTGCTGGGTGGCTATGTGGCGACCTTTACCGCCGTGCCGCAAGGGATGACGGATCCGCTGCAAACTTTGCCCATTTACACCGGCGTGTTTGGCAAGATCGGGATGGCGACCTTGCTGATTGCGGTAGTGATGGGGCTGATGGTGCCCTGGCTCAACCGGATGATGAATGCGACGCCGACAGAGGCCGAGGGGCTGGGCGCGGGTCAATCACAGGCGTAATGAGGGGAGGATAGTGCGAGACAAGGCAAGGGCTGTGACCCTTGCCTTGCTGTTGATGGCTTAGTTGTACTGCTCTTCCATCCAGGCTTCGACGATCAGCTGCGCCGATACCCCGTCCACACTGCCCTTTTCCAGCGCGCGATAGCCGCCCCGCTCAAACAGCCGGGCACGGGCATCTGTGGTGGTGAGTCGCTCATCCTTGAACTCCACCGGCTTGCCGAAACGGCCATGCAGCCGGTTGCCGAATTTGCGGGCCCGTACCGTGATCTCCTGATCGGTGCCATCCATGTTCAGCGGCAGGCCGACCACCAGCAGGTCCGGTTGCCACTCCTTGAGCAGCTTCTCAATCTCGTCCCAGTTGGGGATGCCGTCGTTGGCCTTGAGGGCGCGCAGAGGCTGGGCAGTGCCAGTCAGCTCCTGACCGATGGCGACGCCAATGCTCTTGGTGCCATAGTCAAAGCCCATGATGCTGCGTGATGACATAACTGATAAATCCTCGAAATAGAGAGCGGAGCGGGCCAGCCGATCAGCTGTGGCCGATGTCGCTGGAGAGGTGAACCGGGTTCACCCCTATGCTGGCGGCAGCTTGCTGCCAACGTTTGTGAATGGGGGTCTTGAACACCAGAGCCGGATTGGGGGGGATCACCAGCCAAGCGCCGTCCACCAGCTCCTGCTCCAGCTGCCCGGCGCTCCAGCCGGCATAGCCAAGGGCCACCAGCCAATGGGCAGGGGCTTCGCTCGTACCCAGGGTTTCCAGAATATCCTTGGAGGTGGTCACCATCATCTCATCCCCCACCTGCAGGGTGGAGTTGAAACCGGGGCGGAAGCTGTGCAGCACGAAGCCGCGATCGGCGTGAACCGGCCCCCCTTGCAGCACCGGCTGCTTGAGTTCCGGGTTGTTGGGCGGATTGAGCTGGAGCTGGGTCAGCATGGTTTCCAGCGACATCTCAACCGGAATGTTGACGACCAGTCCCATGGCGCCCTCTTCGTTGTGCTCGCACAGATAGACCAGCGAGCGCTCGAAATAGGGATCCGTCAGGCTTGGCATGGCAAGCAGGAAGTGATTTTGCAGTGTTTGCATAGAGGCCAAATAGTGCAAAGGTATTTGAGGTCAATTATGGCAGTTGATCCCCATGGGAAAAACCGCTTTTTGGGCTGGGCGAGATCCCGCCCCTTTCCGGATTGTCTTGAAACAGAGAGGGTGGCGCCGGGCCACCCTCTCTTTTTCCGGGCTTGTCGGGGGCGGTTACCCCTGAACAGGCCGGTTAGCCTGCCAGGTGATTACTGGGCCAGCCGACGCTCGATGGCATCCATCAGCATGCCGGTGATATGCACGTCGAAGGTCGCTTCAATCTCGCGAATGCAGGTCGGGCTGGTGACGTTAATCTCGGTCAGTCGATCGCCGATGATGTCGAGGCCGACGAAGATTAGCCCTTTCTCTTTCAACGTCGGGCCCACCGCGCGGGCGATGGCCCAGTCAGCTTCGCTCAGGGGGCGGGCCTCACCACGGCCACCGGCCGCCAGATTGCCACGGGTCTCGCCTTGCGCCGGAATGCGGGCGAGGCAGTAGGGAACCGGTTCACCGTCCACCACCAGCACCCGCTTGTCGCCATCCTTGATGGCGGGCAGATAGGTCTGCGCCATGCAGTACTGGCTGCCGTGGGCGGTCAGGGTCTCGATAATCACGCCGACGTTGGCGTCATCTTCCTTCATGCGGAAGATGGAGGCGCCGCCCATGCCGTCCAAGGGCTTCAAGATCACGTCTTTGTGCTTGGCGTGGAAGGCGCGCAGCTTGTCGGCGCGGCGGGTCACCAGCGTGGTCGGGGTGTGTTCGGCAAACCAGGCGGTGTAGAGCTTCTCGTTGGCGTCACGCAGGCTCTGCGGCTTGTTGACGATAAGGCAACCCTCATCCTCGGCCCGCTCCAGCATGTAGGTGGCGTAGATAAATTCGGTGTCGAACGGCGGATCCTTGCGCATCAGGATCACATCGAGGTTGGAGAGGGGCTGATCCACCACCTCGCCCAGCGTGTACCAGTCGGCATAGTCATATTTGACGGTGAGCGGGCGCATGGTGCCAAAGGCGCGACCAGCTTCCATGTAGAGATCCTTCATCTCCAGATAGAAGAGCTCATAGCCGCGCTTTTGCGCCTCTTCGAGCATGGCAAAGCTGGAATCTTTCTTGATGTTGATGGCCGAGATGGGGTCCATCACGATGCCGAGTTTAATGGTCATCCGCTGTTCCTTTTTAATGGCTCGATAGGGTTATAGGGTCGATTAGCGCAGCGTAATCGGCCGCTTGCGGCTGCGTCGATGCAGCCATGAGGCTGATTGATGCGGCCGATAGTATCAAGCGAGATCGCCAAAGCGGCACTGCAGCGCAGTGATCGCCGTCAGGGCGGCGGTTTCGGTGCGCAGCACCCGCGGCCCCAGCAGCATCTCTTTGAAATCTTCCTGCACGGTACGGGCGATCTCGTCGCTCGACAATCCCCCTTCCGGGCCAATCAGCAGGCGCACGCCGTGCTCGGGAACGGGCAGGGTGTTGATGCTGTACTCGGCGCGCGGGTGCAGGTTGAGCTTGAGCTCCTTGGTCTCTTCCGCCAGCCAGGCGTCCAGCTCCATCGGCATGCGTACCTCTGGCACCACGTTGCGGCCGCACTGTTCGCAGGCGCTGATCACCACCTTCTGCCACTGCTCGCGCTTTTTCTCCAGTCGATCGGCTGGCAGCTTGACGCCGCAGCGCTCGGAGAAGAGCGGGGTGATACAGGTGACGCCCAGCTCCACCGATTTCTGGATGGTGAAGTCCATCTTGTCACCACGGCTGATCACCTGACCGAGGTGGATGGCCAGCGGTGACTCCACCGATTGGGCGTCACAACTGTCGATGGTCACTTCCACCGACTTTTTGCCGACGCTGGAGATAGTGGCGGGATATTGATTGCCATCACCGTTGAACAGCTCGAGTTGCTGGCCCGGCTGCATGCGCAGTACCCGGCCGATATGGTTGGCGCCGTCTTCCGACAGGGCGATGGTCTGGCCAACTTGCAGGGTGGCCGGTTCATAGATACGTGGAATGCGCATGGCTGCTTGTCAGTCTCTTGCTTGGAAACCCTTCATATCCTGCTGCGAGCAAGGCTCACGCGGCAGTGGGGAAGGGCCTCATGATAGGAGGGGCGATCCCCCTCCCTGGTCAAATGGGGTTATTGGCACTGCTTTTCAATAAAGGGATTGGTATTGCCCTGCAGCTTGCCGATGCGGCGATTGCGCTCGCACTCCCAGCCCTCTGCCGGGTACTGCCTGTCCCAGGCTTCAAACAGTTTACGCTGTTGCGCTGCCAGACGCAGCCCATACTGCTGGCTCATGTAGAGGTAGGCGCGGGCAATCTGACCCCGTACCGAGCCCTTGGGCGGCTGCACCCGACGATCCTTGAAATCCACCAGCATCTGGCACTGACCGTACTGATCCGGCTTGCCGTTCCAGTCGGAGAAGCGGTAGTTGGCCCGATCGCCGTTCACCTCGCCAATGGCGGGGAAGAGGTTGTGCATGTCCCCCTCCATCTTGTTGAACTCGGGGCTCACCTTCTCGCAGTTTTTGCGGCCGCCATCCTGCCAGCACTGCAGCTGGTGGCCGAACTCCCAGGCGGGGACCACGTGTTCCCACTCGATGCGGGCGGCACGCTTGGCCTGCTTGCGCGGCTCATAGCCGCAACTGGCGAGATCCGGGCTCATTTTCTTGCCCTGATAGTCGATGTCGCAGCCGCAGTAGAAGGTGGTGACCGCAGGCTGGCTGCGATAGAGCTTCACCAGATCCTGCTTGGCTTCGCGAAAGGTCTGGGCGTGCAGGGGCGCGCTGAGCAGCGGCAAACCGGCCAGCAGGGTCAGGGCGAGGGAGGAGATGAAACGCATGGGATTCCTTGCAAAACGGGGTGATTGACGAACGATGGCGGGCACCCTACAACAGGGGCGCGACACAAGCTGGCTTACTGCTCTGGCTCCGGCCGTTCCCGCTCCAGCGGCTGCTTGCAGCGACGACAGTGATAGCGGGCCTCGCCGCGCACCACCTTGTTGTGGCGGCGAATAGAGAGCTGATGCTGCTGGCAGTGACAGCGATAGGGCACGGTGCGCTGGGCCAGTACCGCCAGATCGAAGCTGTGGGTGGTTCTGGGCTCCAGGCCGAACACCTCCCGCATCACCGACTGCCACTGCTTGCCGTGAGGTAAGACCCGGTTTTTGCCACGGCCGTCACCCCACAGGGCGTGAACCAGCAGATGGGCCACCTCGTGGGGCACCACCTCATCCAGAAACGCCTTCTGGTTAGCCTGATAGAGGGCGGGATTGAAGCGCAGCTCCCAGGTTTGCAGCCGCGCCGATCCCGCCGCCCGGCCCCGCATATTGCAGTAGATCCGCGGGCGGGGGAAGGTGCGGCCAAGGCGCGCCTCGGCCTGCACAAAGCAGGCTTCTACGCGTTGTTGCAGCAGGGTGACAAGCTGGGCAGGAGTGGCAGACATCAACATCTCGTCAAATGGCGGATAAGCAAAAGGGGAGCCAGGCTCCCCTTTTATCACAACAGCGAGCCTTACAGGCCAGCGGCGGAACGCAGCAGTTCGGCCTTGTCGGTCTGCTCCCACGGGAACTCGTCGCGACCGAAGTGACCGTAGGCAGCGGTAGCCTGGTAGATCGGACGCTTCAGATCCAGCATTTCGATCAGACCATACGGGCGCAGTTCGAAGTGCTCGCGCACCAGCTTGACCAGCAGCTCCTCGGCGACCTTGGCAGTACCGAAGGTTTCGACGCTGATGGAGGTCGGCTCGGCCACGCCGATGGCGTAGGAGATCTGGATTTCACAGCGATCGGCCAGACCGGCGGCAACGATGTTTTTGGCAACGTAGCGGGCGGCGTAAGCAGCGGAGCGGTCAACCTTGGACGGATCCTTACCGGAGAAGGCGCCACCACCGTGACGGGCCATGCCGCCGTAGGTGTCGACGATGATCTTGCGACCGGTCAGACCGCAGTCACCCATCGGGCCGCCGATAACGAAACGGCCGGTCGGGTTGATGAAGTATTTGGTGTCCTTGTTGACCCACTCGGCCGGCAGCACCGGCTTGATGATCTCTTCGCGTACCGCTTCAACCAGATCTTTGTGGCTGATGGATTCGGCGTGCTGGGTAGACAGCACCACGGCATCCACGCCGATGATCTTGCCTGCGTCGTCGTAGGCGAAGGTCAGCTGGCTCTTGGCATCCGGACGCAGCCACGGCAGGGTGCCGTTCTTGCGCACTTCAGCCTGACGCTTCACCAGCAGGTGAGAGTAGGTGATGGGGGCGGGCATCAGCACGTCGGTTTCGTTGGTGGCGTAGCCGAACATCAGGCCCTGGTCGCCAGCGCCCTGCTCCAGCGGATCGCTGCGGTCAACGCCCTGGTTGATATCCGGGGACTGCTTGCCGATGGCGTTCAGCACGGCACAGGAGTCAGCATCGAAGCCCATGTCGGAGTGGGTGTAGCCGATTTCACGTACGGTATCACGCACGATCTCTTCGATATCAACCCAGGCAGAGGTGGTTACTTCGCCGGCCACCATGACCATACCGGTCTTGACCAGGGTCTCGCAGGCAACGCGTGCCTTGGTATCTTGCTTGAGGATGGCGTCCAGTACCGCATCGGAGATCTGGTCCGCAATCTTGTCGGGATGGCCTTCGGAGACCGACTCGGAAGTAAACAGCTTTGCCATGATAAGAGTCTCAGCTTGTCTGGGTTATCGCCACGGCAATAACCGGATGAATGGGATGGTGTAGAGGTATCTACATCTGGACGTCTATTTTAATTAGCGCCCCCCGTGATTGCCAGCACTATTTTGTCGCGCCGTGTCCAATGGGGCACAAGCGGTGCTCTCCTATCCCGAAAGGGATGGAAATCAAACGTTTTTCTCTGGTTGCTTTGGTCAATAGGGGGCAAGAAAAGCGATTGTCCTCCCAAAGCCACTTTATTCATCCAGATAATATTTGCACGCCGCGCGCCCTGCTGGGACAATAACGCGCCTTAATCTTGGCCATCAAATGAAGCAATCGCAGGAGATTCAGATGCCTTCTCGTAAAGAGCTTGCCAATGCCATTCGTGCATTGAGTATGGATGCCGTTCAAAAAGCCAACTCCGGTCACCCGGGCGCCCCCATGGGAATGGCGGATATCGCCGAAGTGCTGTGGCGTAGCCACCTCAGACATAACCCGAACAACCCCAAGTGGGCCGACCGCGACCGTTTCATTCTCTCCAACGGCCACGGCTCCATGCTGCTGTACTCCCTGCTGCACCTCTCCGGTTATGACCTCTCCATCGACGATCTGAAAAACTTCCGCCAACTGCACTCTCGCACCCCGGGTCACCCGGAGTACGGCTATGCACCGGGCGTTGAAACCACCACTGGCCCGCTGGGTCAGGGCATCACCAACGCCGTTGGTATGGCGATCGCCGAAAAAGCCATGGCTGAGCAGTTCAACCAGCCGGGCCACGACATCGTTGACCACTACACCTACGCCTTTATGGGCGACGGCTGCCTGATGGAAGGTATCTCCCACGAAGCGTGCTCCCTGGCAGGTACCCTGCAACTGGGCAAACTGATCGCGTTCTGGGATGACAACGGTATCTCCATCGACGGTCACGTAGAAGGTTGGTTCACCGACGACACCGTCAAGCGTTTCGAAGCCTACGGCTGGCACGTTATCCCGGCTGTTGACGGTCACAGCCCGGAAGCCATCAATGCCGCCATCGAAGCCGCCAAGGCCGAGACCGGCAAGCCGACTCTGATTTGCTGCCGCACCATCATCGGTTACGGTTCTCCGAACAAATCCGGTTCTCACGACTGCCACGGCTCACCGCTGGGCAACGACGAGATCGCCGCTGCTCGCGCATTCCTGAAGTGGGACCACGCTCCGTTCGTTATCCCGGCCGATATCGCTGCCGAGTGGAACGCTCAGGAGAAGGGTGCTGCACTGGAAGCCGACTGGGCTGCCAAGTTCGCCGCCTATGAAGCCGCTCACCCGACTCTGGCTGCCGAATTCAAGCGCCGCACCGCTGGCGAACTGCCGGCCAACTGGGCTGCTGAATCCGCCAAGATCATCGAAACCCTGCAAGCCAACCCGGCCAAGATTGCGACCCGTAAAGCGTCCCAGAACTCTCTGGAAGCCTTCGGCAAGCTGCTGCCGGAGTTCATGGGTGGCTCTGCCGACCTGGCGCCGTCCAACCTGACCATGTGGTCCGGCTCCAAGTCTCTGACCAACGACGATGCCTCCGGCAACTACATCCACTACGGTGTACGCGAGTTCGGCATGTCCGCCATCATGAACGGTATCGCCCTGCACGGTGGTTTCATCCCCTACGGCGCTACCTTCCTGATGTTTATGGAGTACGCCCGCAACGCCCTGCGCATGGCCGCCCTGATGAAGCAGCGCGCTATCTTCGTTTACACCCACGACTCCATCGGTCTGGGTGAAGATGGCCCGACTCACCAGCCGGTTGAGCAGATCGCCTCCTTGCGTCTGACTCCGAACATGAGCACCTGGCGTCCGTGTGACCAGGTTGAATCCGCCATCGCCTGGAAACACGCCATCGAGCGTACCGACGGCCCGACCTCTCTGATCTTCTCTCGTCAGAACCTGGCCCAGATGGACCGTACCGCCCAGCAGCTGGCCGATACCGCCAAGGGTGGCTACGTGCTGAAGGATTGCGCCGGTACTCCGGAGCTGATCCTGATCGCCACCGGTTCCGAAGTGGAACTGGCCGTTGCCGCCTATGAGCAGCTGACTGCCAAGGGCCGTGCCGTGCGCGTGGTCTCTCTGCCGTCTACCGACGTGTTCGACGCCCAGTCTGCCGAGTACAAAGAGTCCGTCCTGCCGTCCTCTGTCACCAAGCGTGTGGCTATCGAAGCTGGCATCGCTGACTACTGGTACAAGTACGTCGGTTTCGGCGGCAAGATCATCGGTATGACCACCTTCGGTGAGTCCGCACCGGCCGAGCTGCTGTTCAAGGAATTTGGCTTTACCGTGGAAAACGTGGTTGCGACCGCAGAGTCCCTGTAATAGCTGACCATTGGGCCACTCTGGCCCAATAGCCGGAAAATAAAACGCCCTCCATCGCAAGATGGGGGGCGTTTTTTATGGTTTGAAATATAAAATATAAAATTTGTTATAGTTGCTTATATAGTGAGTTATTCTTCAATATAAATTTTAATTGTTCGGAGATATAGTCATGGATGCATGGGAGAAGCTAACAAATCCAACGAAGTTGAGAGAGAACTTGATGAGTGCCTCTGTATATATTTCATCATATGAAATGTGTAGAGATTTCATTATATCAAAACCAAGAGACTTTTTTACTGATAACTGGGGAATCAATGGTGAGACTCTGAGTGAGGAATATTCAAAGGATGTTATGTCTTTTGGCCGAAGCCCTCTTAAAGCATCATTGTTATGGTTCAAAGAACAAGGAGCTATAAGTGACACCGATATAGAGAATTTTGAAAAAGCAATAGCACATCGTAATGAAATTGCACATAACTTACCTAAATTCATATCAGAGCCAGATTATGAGGTTGATGTAGGCATTTTTAATACAATGCTTGAGGTTACAAATAAAATTGGTGTCTTTTGGGTCATGAATTATGAACTATCAATCCACCCAGATTATTCAGTACAAGAAATAGATGAAAAAGGAATTCAAGTTGGAACCATTATGATGATCAAAATGATGATGCAGATCGCATTTGGTCAAGAGCCTGAAGAAGGCTATTATTATAATGAAATTAAAAAGGCTATAGATAAAAGATAAGCATTAAAAATTATTTTCTGCAGATTTGATTAGCCCGTAGGTTCGATTAGCGAAGCGTAATCGGACGTTCGCGTTCTTTAATACGATGCCATAAAAATAATGCCCCTTCCTGTTACCTAAAAAGAGACCGGCATATAGCCGGTCTCTTTTTTATTTCCGCAACCTTTACGCCTGCGGCGGGGTGCTTTCCGCGTTGGACATCACCGCATCCATCTGCACCAGGGCGCCAGCGGGCAGTTCGCTGACTCCGAATACGGTGCGGGCAGGCAGATAACCCGGGAAATATTTGGTGTAGATGGCGTTGACCGCATCCAGATCCGCGATATTGCCGAGCTGGATATTGACCTTGACGATATCGTCCATCACATGGCCGATGCTCTCCACAATCGCCTTGATATTGCTCAGGCACTGGGCGGTCTGCTCCTTGATGCAGCCAGCCAGGATCTTGCCGGTGGCGGGGTCAATCGGCAGCTGCGCAGAGAGATGGTTGTAGTGGGAGAAGGCGACAGTCTGGCAATGGAGCGGGCTGCGTGGTGCCTTGTCGGTATTACGGGCACGGATCACCAGATTGTGACGGTCTTCCACCAGTTGTGGCGGGGTGCCGTCACCGTGGGAGATGACCGCATCCATCTGCACCTGCGCCCCCATGGGCAGAGCGGCGACACTGACTACCGAGCGGGCGGGCAGATAGGCGACGGCGCGGGCGATGGCGGAGTCGGGGAAGAAGGTGGTGTAGACCTCGTTGACGGCCTCCAGATCGGCCAGATTGGTCAGATAGACGGTCACCTTGACGATATCGTCAAACGGCACGTCGATACTCTCCAGCACCGCCTTGATATTGCGCAGGCACTGGCCCGCCTGTTCCTTGATGCCACCGGCAACCAGTTGGCCAGAGGCCGCATCGACCGGCAGCTGGGCGCCGATATTGTTGTAGTGGGAGAAGGCCACGGTATGGGTGGAGAGCGGGTTGCGCGGCGCCTTATCACTGTTGCGGGCCAGTTTAATCAGCGGGCAGGGGGCTTGCGGGAAGGTGCCTTCGCCGTTGGAGATGATGGCATCGATCTGCACCAGCGCGCCCAGCGGCAGGGCTGCGACGGCGAGGGTGGTGCGGGTCGGCAGATAGCCCGGGAAGAATTCGCGATAGACGGCGTTGACCGCCTCCAGATCCGCCATCTCTTTCAGGAAGATGGTCGCTTTGACCATATCGTCCATCACATGGCCGATGCTCTCGATGATCGCCTTGAGGTTGCTCAGGCACTGTCTGGCCTGCGCGGTGACATCGCCGTTCACCATCTTGCCGGTGGCGGGATCGACCGGCAGCTGGGCCGAGATATTGTTGTAATGAGAAAACGCCACCGTTTGGGTGCAGGGGCCCAGATCCTGGGGTGCATGGGGGGTATTTCTTGCCGACTTGATGATGGTGCCACTCATAGATATGCCTCTTTTTAATATTTGTTGTTTATTCAGGTACAGGTTTACCCCATCTTGTTGTGCGCCACGGCCACTGCGCCAGCGGCGGCATCCCCGGTTATTATTTGTGATCCACTCAATTACTGAGAGGAATAAGGGAGAAGAGGACAGGGTAGATATTTCAGACGCTGCGATTCTATGAGTGGCTATCAGGGGTTGCAAACCGCTGATTGCATTTCTATGAGATGGCTCAATGGGTGCAAATTTAATCATATTGCTATTCAATTCACCCGAAATCGCAGCCAATTCGTGTGCAAATGGTGCCGAACCGGCGGACAGCCTTGTCCTGACTGGGTTTGCTCTCCCCCTCTTCGGGATATTGGCGTGTGAATAAAGGGTTAATATTATGCGCCAATGTGCAAATAATGCATATTATGGTGCATGGATATCTGTTTTCTGCTCTTTTAAGGGGCTATGAAAATTCCCGTGAATATGCATATCCACCTTATTAAAGATACCTCTGGAATATAATTCATGGCTTTTGCATTCCTCTCTGTTAATGATTATTCCTGCATACTCGATGACGCCTTGCTGGCAGCCGGGATCTGTTATTAACGCCATAAAATTCTATGCCATGAATTTGCACGGCGGATCTGCCCCTGCTGCACAGGAGTGGGGAGCATGGCGTTGGCGTGACGGTGTGCGGGAGCTGTGGTGCTGGATGAGAGGTGGCGCTGGATGAGGAAGGGGAGGTGGTGGCAATTCGCTTATCTTCACGCCGGTTGCATCCCCCGATGGGTGGGGTTGCCCCGCGTCGTCGCTTTTTCCACTTTTTGAGAGTTTGTCCTATCTGCTCCTCATCGGTGGCTGGTTGTGATGATTGGGATGGTTTTCAGGGCTTGGGAACAGTTCAGGTGATTTCGCAGGAATAAATTTTAATGTGCTGTTTTTAAAGGTGAATTCTTCAAAAAATGGATTTATCGACCGCTTTTTATGGTTTCTTGATGAAACTGTTAATTAGTGGCGTGATTGCGAGTCAGGTCGCTTTTTTCAATCGCTATTAATCGTATGATTAATAAGGTAATCAAGGAGCCCTGACGGAGAGCATCGAAGCACCGGCAGGCCATTGCCCAGGATTGGCAAACGAGATCGCGTCGCGATCATCATTACCTGACTGTGGAGGATTTATGCTGGGTTTCGTTCTGGGCGATATGTATTGTCAAACATCTGGGCAGCGGTTACCTCCTCGCCTGGGAAAGAGCTTTCCCATTCCTGCCGATTACCGACTGCGCGGCCGGGTATCCGCCGCCATCATGACCATCGAGAGCCTGCTCGATACCCCTTATCCGCAAAAGCAGTTTCGTGATCTGGTCTTTGGCGCCTTTATCGAGCGCCAGCGTCGGCTGTTTGGCGAACATGTGATTGTGGCCCGCATGGAAGGGGAGGAGGGGCTGGAGCTGTCGATTGACCTCTCGTTTGTCAGCACCGCCGTACCTGTGGGCCTGCTGGCCATCTCTGAAGAGCTGGCCCTCGCCACGGCGCCGCGTCCCAAGAAGAGCCATCCCCACTACGAGGCGCTGTGCAAGGCGATCGACTGCATGGTGATGCTGATGTTTTATGGCAAGGTGATCCGCCAGCGGAATACGGTGTTGGAAAATATCGGCCATCAGTTTGGTTATCAGCCCGCGGCGACCCTGACGGCGCGTGTTGGCAAGGGTGGGGAGGATGATTACGACGCCTTCATGGTCAATATCATGACCTGTATTGCTCACTCCAACTCGCTCAAGGAGGCGCTGGAGAACGCCAGCCGGATGGGAATTCAGGAGCCCGCTTTCTTCTGTATCGTCGGTGCGATTGCCAGCACCCTGTGGGGCGTGCCCAGACTGTGGGCGTATCAGGCTTCACAGCTGATCCATCGCTCCCACCACCACTACATCCAGAATCTGCTTCGCTGTGAAACCCGTGCCGGGCGGCGCCATATCAATCTGGAGCCGCCAAAGCCCCCGCTGTTTGCACCGATCCGGCAACAGGTTGTGCGTCTGTTCAAGGGGGCACACTGATCCGCAGCCCCCTTGTCATCACTCAGGCGGGATAGAGGGCACCCAGCACAGCCGGACGGCTGGCGCCGGTGACGGCGGGCAGGTTACCCGGCTTGCGGTGAACAAAGCACATGGCCAGCCAGGCAAAGGCAGCGCCTTCCACCCAGTCGGGTGCCAGCCCCAGCTCGGCAGTGCTGGCGATGCGCCATGCGGGCAGCAGGCTGGCCAGCTCCTTCAGCAAGGGGGCGTTATGGGCACCGCCGCCGCAGACAAACAGCTCGGCTTTCGGCTGGCTGGTACCGACTGACTCGGGCCGGGCGGGCAGTTGGCGGGCGATGCTGTGGCAGGTGAGCGCCTGCAGGGTGCGCTGCACATCCACGGGGGCGTATGAAGTGCCTGCCAGCTCCCCATCGAGCCAATCGAGGGTGAACATCTCCCGTCCGGTGCTCTTGGGGGCGGGGGCGGCGAAATAGGGGTGAGCCAGCAGCTTCTCCAGCAGGGCCGGGATGGGCTTGCCACTGGCGGCCCATTTGCCACCGGCGTCATAGCTGCCGCCGTGGGGCTGATGGCGGCGATACCAGCCATCGAGCAGGGTGTTGGCCGGGCCGGTATCAAAACCATAGACACCGCCCGGATTGCCCGGCAGCACCGAGATATTGGCGATGCCGCCGAGGTTCAGTACCACTCGCAGGGCGCCGGGTTTGGCAAACAGCGCCTGATGGAAGGCGGGCACCAGCGGCGCCCCCTGACCACCGAGTGCCATATCCATGGTGCGAAAATCGGCGATAACGTCGATGCCGATTAGCGCCGCCAGCAGGGCGGCGTTGCCGACCTGCAGGGTAAAGCCGAGCTGGGGACGGTGGCGGATCGTCTGGCCGTGGCTGCCGATGGCGCGAATATCTTTGGGCTCAAGCTTCGCCTTGGCCAGCAGCGCGTGGGTGGCGGCGGCAAACTCTCGCGCCACCAGATTATCGGCCACCCCCATGCGGTCGATTTCGTTGTCGCTCGGTGTGCAAAGTGCATGCAGCGTGCGGGCGGTCTCTTGCGGCCAGGGGTGACAAAGCGCCGCTTCGACCCGCAGTTCATCCCCGGCGATCATCACCAGCACGGCATCAATGCCGTCCATGCTGGTTCCCGACATCAGACCGATATAGCGTTCAGCCATGTGTCTCCTTACATTGCTGCTTGAAAATGCGGTGTGCAGAGAGGGTGAAGAGGGGAACGGCTTTCATCCCATGCCACATGGCGTGGTCTTTGACATCAGACCGATATAACGCTCAACCATGGTGCATCCTCAATGCGGACCGGAAAAAGAGTGAGAGAGACAGGATAGATAAGCCCTTACGCCTGTGCCACATGCCGCTCCCAGTGATCCATCTCATCTTATGTCCGAAGGAGGACTCATTTCAATCTGATTGCCTGGCGCGGGTTCAATAAAAGGGGCTGGCAGGGCCTTCACCCTGCCAGCCCTGATGACTTAGTTGCCGCGACTATCCCGCTTGTTCTGGGCCAGCTGCAGCTCGGGGTTGTCGAGCTTGGCCAGTTGCGGCATCGCCAGCTTTTTGAAGTTGGCCAGCTCGCGTCCGCTCAGGGTCTCTGCCTGCGGCAGGGTGAGTGTGCGCGGGTTCTTGTGAATGCCGCCCACCACGAATTCGTAGTGCAGGTGCGGGCCGGTGACGCGGCCGGTGCCACCCAGAGTGCCGATGGTCTGCCCCTGCTTCACCCGCTGCCCCTTGTTGACAGTGCGCTTGGAGAGGTGCAGGTACTTGGTCACATAGTTGCCGGCATGCTTGATAAAGACGTAGTTGCCGTTGAACTGGTTGTAACCGGCGGCCACCACGCTGCCTGAGCCCGCCGCCATGATGGGGGTGCCCACTGGCGCCACATAGTCGATGCCGTTGTGGGGGCGGATCTTGCCGGTCACCGGATGGAGGCGGCGCGGGTTGAAGTTGGAGCTGATGTATTTGAAGTTGACCGGCGCACGCAGGAAGCTCTTGCGCATCGCCTTCCCTTCCGGGGTGTAGTAGTTGCCATCTTCATTGAGCACGGCGCGGTAGGCGGTGCCCTGGTTGACGAACTCCGCCGCCAGAATATCGCCGGAGGCGACCCGCTCGTCGTCGCGGAATTTGTCTTCATAGACCACCCGGAAGCTGTCCCCCGGCTGCAAGTCCTGGGCAAAGTCGATGTCCCAGCCGAAGATGGCGGCCAAGTCCATGATCTGATCTTCGGTCATTCCCGCATCCACCGCGGCGCCCCAGAAGCTGGAGCGGATCTCCCCTTTGCTTACCTGTTCGCGGGTGTCGAGGGCGATCTTGACGTTGCGGGCGACAAAGGTCTCCTCCTTGCGGCTCACCTTGAGCGCCTGCTCCAAGCTGTGGGGGTAATAGAGGCTGTGCAACTGGCCATCTTCGGTCAGCTTGAAGGTGAGCTCCTGCCCCGGTTGCAGCATGCGCAGGGGATCGCTGCCCTCGAGCTGGTCGATCAGGTGCAGATCCGTGGTGCTCAGGCCAATGCGCTGGAAGATGACACCCATGTTGTCGCCACGGCGCACCTTCACCTGCTTGGTGATGTAGCGCGGCTTGGGCGGGGTAACGGGCTGGGCAGCCTCGGCTGGCAGCTCGTCGTTCAGCGCGTTGTCGTTGGCCGGTTCCCGCAGGGCAATCTCGTTGCCGTTTTCATCGACCCGTGTTGCCACCGCCTGTTCGCTTGGCCAGGCAGCCAGCATCATGATCATGATGCTCAAGATCAGCACCATCTTGCGGTGCCAGTGGGGGAGTGCGTTGAAGGCGTGCCAAATAACCATGAGAAGCAGATGAAGTCGGGCAGAATGGACGGATTTTACAGCCTTTCCAATTGGCCCGCCATTCCAGTAATATGTTTGACCCTGTGGAATCGTGATGGAGAGTCAAAAAATGTCCCAGCTCGAGGTGGCGCTAGCCGAGATCAAGCGCGGAGCGGAAGAAATTCTGGTTGAAGAAGAACTTGTCGCCAAGTTGAAGGAAGGGCGCCCGCTGCGCATCAAGTTGGGCATGGACCCGACCGCCCCCGACATTCACCTGGGTCATACCGTGATCCTCAACAAGCTGAAGACCTTCCAGGATCTGGGCCATGAAGTGATCCTGCTGATCGGTGACTTCACTGCCATGGTGGGAGATCCCTCCGGCAAGAACGCCACCCGTCCGCCGCTCTCCGAAGAGGCCATCAAGCACAACGCCCTCACCTATGCCGAGCAAGCGTTCAAGATCCTCGACCCGGCCAAGACCCGCATCGAGTACAACTCGACCTGGCTGAGCGAGCTGGGTGCGACCGGCATGATCAAGCTGGCGGCCAAGCAGACCGTGGCCCGCATGATGGAGCGCGACGACTTCAAAAAGCGCTACACCGGCGGCCAATCCATCGCGATTCACGAATTCCTCTATCCGCTGCTGCAAGGCTATGACTCGGTCGCGCTGAAGGCGGACGTTGAGCTCGGCGGTACCGACCAGAAGTTCAACCTGCTGATGGGCCGCGAGCTGCAAAAAGATGCCGGCATGGCGACCCAGTGCGTGCTGATGATGCCGCTGCTGGTGGGTCTGGACGGCGTCAAGAAGATGTCCAAGTCCGCAGGCAACTACATCGGCGTCCACGACGCTCCGGGCGAGATGTTCGGCAAGATCATGTCCATCACCGACGATCTGATGTGGAACTACTACGAGCTGCTCTCCTTCCGTCCGCTGGCTGAAATCGAAGGGTTCAAGGCAGGCATCGCTGCCGGTACTCTCAATCCGCGCGACGTGAAGATCTGGCTGGCCAAAGAGATCATCGCCCGTTATCACGACGAAGCGGCGGCTGAAGCGGCCCACGAAGATTTCACCCAGCGCTTCTCCAAGAACGCCATCCCGGACGAAATGCCGGAAATCGAGCTGGCTCTGGAAGGCGAAGGTCTGGCCATTGCCAACCTGCTGAAAGAGGCCGATCTGGTGGCCACCACCTCCGAAGCGCTGCGGATGATCAAGCAGGGCGCGGTCAAGGTGGATGGCGAGAAGCTGGAAGATGGCAAGGCACTCATCGGTGCCGGTACCGCCGTCTATCAGGTCGGCAAGCGCAAGTTTGCCCGGGTGACTGTCAAATAAGCAGTACCGTCAAATAAGCCGTCGCATCAGGCAAGCTGGTCATCAAACCGGTTCAAGCTTGTTCAACAGGGCCTCCTTCGGGAGGCCTTGCCGTATCTGGGCGGCACGGATCTGGGCGATAAAGTGCCGCAGCACGGCACTACCTGGGTGTGGCCGTGTCGCCAGACTGATGCTGGTCATCATGCCGTTGCCCTCAATGGGGTGATAACTGACCCCGAGCGGGCGCAGCGCCGCCACCGAGCTGGGCACCAGAGTCACGCCAAAGCCCGCCTGCACCATGCCGACGGTAGAGATCACCTGCGGGCATTCGGGCCCCAGTATCGGCTCGAAGCCCGCCTCCCGGCAGAGACCCACTATTCCGTCATAGAGCCCGGGCCCGATGGCGTGGGGAAACAGAATAAAACTCTCGTCCTTCAGGCTGGCCAGTGGCAAGGGGCCCGGCTTGGCCTTGGGATGGCTGGTCGGCAGGGCGATCAGCAGCGGCTCCTGCTCGATAAGGTGATGGGCAAAGCCCTCGCTACCCCGGCAGGGGAGCCGCAAGATGGCGGCATCCAGCCGATCGTTGCGCAGCGCCTCCACCAGTGCCGGCATGGTGCCCTCCTGCGGGCTGAGGGCCACCTCGGGGTAGCGCTCCCGATAGTCGTGCAGCAGGGTCAGCACCGCGGGGTGGAGCACGGTGGAACCGGCAAAGCCGATCCGCAGCGCCCCCTGCTCGCCCCGGGCAATCCGCTTTACCTTCTGTTTTGCCGCATCGGCCAGCGCTAGGATCTGCGCCGCATCCCGATAGAGGCTCTCGCCCGCCTCGGTCAGCTCGACACTGCGGGTCAAACGGCGCAGCAGCGGGGTGCCCAAGGTCTCTTCCAGCTTGCGGATCTGCTGGCTCAGCGGCGGTTGGGCCATGTTGAGTGATTCGGCTGCGCGGGTGAAATTCTGCTTTTCAACAACGGCCATGAAGTAGCGGAGCGTACGAAGTTCCATATCGATTGAGTCTCAAAGTCATGGGATCAGCGTATTGGTGTTGAAATGTGAACCAAGTCACCATTGGATCCGAACGCTAACAGGATTCACGGTGGAGGTGAAACCCGAATGGAACATATTGCAACATCTGACAGTGCCGGGTGCAGCTGTGCCCTCGAAGTGAGCCAGCAGTTTTCCCGCTGGCGCAGGCAGCATGACGGTGGCGAGATCTACCAGAGTTCCCTGATGAGCGCCCTGCTGGCAGGGGTCTACGAAGGGGAGACCACCATGAGCGAGCTGCTGCGCCACGGCGACTTTGGCCTCGGCACCTTCAATCACCTCGATGGTGAGCTGATCGCCTTCGAGCGCCAGATCCACCAGTTGCGCTCCGATGGCTCGGCCCGTCCCGCCCGCGCCGATCAGAAGACCCCCTTCGCGGTGATGACCCATTTTCGCCCCTGTCTGGAGCGTCGCTTCGATCACCCCCTCAGCCGTGACGAGATCCACCAGTGGGTGGATCGGCTGGTGGGCTCCGACAACGTCTTCGTCGCCCTGCGCCTCGACGGCCAGTTTGAGACGGCCAAGGTACGTACCGTGCCGCGTCAGGAGCCCCCCTATCGCCCCATGCTGGAAGCCATCGAACAGCAACCGCTGTTCCGCTTTGCCGCGGTGGCGGGGACTCTGGTGGGATTTCGCTGCCCGCCGTTCGTGCAGGGGGTCAATGTGGCGGGCTTTCACGAGCACATGATCACTGCCGATCGCAAGGGGGGCGGCCATCTGCTCGACTACACCATGGCCCACGGCACCCTGCGACTTTCTGTGGTGCGTCACCTCAATCTGGCCCTGCCATCGGATCCCGCTTTCCGGCAGGCCGACCTCAACCCTGCCGATCTCGATCGCGCCATTCAGGCCGCCGAAGGCTAATAGACAAGGAGCAATATCATGGAAAACAGACAGTGGAAGTGCGGTGCCGAGCTGGTGGTTCGTCATCTGGAGGCGCAAGGGGTCAAGCAGGTGTTCGGGATCCCGGGGGCCAAGATTGACCGGGTGTTCGATGCGCTGGAGGACTCCCCCATCGAGACCATAGTGGTGCGCCACGAGGCGAATGCCGCCTTTATGGCGGCCGCCGTGGGGCGCCTGACCGGCAAGGCGGGGGTGGCGCTGGTCACCTCGGGCCCCGGTTGTTCCAACCTTATTACCGGGCTGGCGACGGCCACCTCGGAGGGGGACCCCATGGTGGCGCTGGGCGGTGCGGTGCGCCGTGCCGATGGTCTCAAGCTCACCCACCAGAGCATGGATACGGTCAACCTCTGCCGTCCGGTCACCAAGTTCAGTGCCCAGGTCAACAGCGGGGCGGCAATCTCGGAAGTGATGGCCAATGCCTTTCGCGCTGCCGAGCTGGGACGGCCGGGGGCGGCGTTTGTCAGCCTGCCGATGGATATCATCAACAAGCCGGTACAGGGCAATGTGCTGGTACCACGCGAGGTGCCGGAGCCGGGCTGCGCCGATGAACAGAATATGGAGCAGGCATTGACCCTGCTGCGCAACGCCCAGAATCCGGTGGTGCTGCTCGGCCTGATGGCGAGCCGGCCGGAAAATGCCGAAGCGGTACGCGCCTTCCTCGACAAGGCGCGGCTGCCGGTGACCGGTACCTATCAGGCCGCCGGGGTGGTGGACAGCTGCCACTTCGATGACTTTGCAGGACGGGTCGGGCTCTTTAACAACCAGCCGGGGGATCAGCTGCTGGCTGGGGCTGATCTGGTGATCTGCATCGGCTACAGCCCCATCGAGTACGACCCCGTGTTGTGGAATGGCGACAGGGGGCGGCGCATCCTCCATATCGACGTGCTGCCTGCCGATATCGACAGCAGCTACTGCCCGACCGCCGAGCTGGTGGGGTCGATCCGCGCCAACCTGTTGCAGCTGACCCGCATCATGGGCAATCCGAAAATCCGTCCCCCCGAGGTGGATCGGCTGCTGCAAGGTGTTCGCCAGCAGCGGCTGCGACTGGCGATGCGGGCCGACGATCTGCACGGCAATCCGGTTCACCCCTTGCGTATCGTGCGCGAGCTGCAGGATCTGGTGCGCGACGACATGACCCTCTGCGTCGACATGGGCAGCTTCCATATCTGGATTGCCCGCTACCTCTACAGCTTCCGCGCTCGTCAGGTGTTGATCTCCAATGGTCAGCAGACCATGGGGGTGGCACTGCCGTGGGCTATCGGCGCGGCGCTGGTACGGCCGGGTGAGAAGGTGATCTCGGTATCGGGGGATGGCAGCTTTATGCAGTCGAGCATGGAGCTGGAGACGGCGGTGCGCCTCAAAAGCAATATCGTTCACATCATCTGGGTCGATAACGGCTACAACATGGTTGCGATGCAGGAGCAGCAGAAGTATTGCCGCACCTCCGGCGTCTCTTTTGGCCCCATCGATTTCAAACGCTATGCCGAATCGTTCGGGGCGGCCGGGTTTGCGGTGCGTTCGGCCGACGAGCTGCGTGCCACCCTGCGGGCCGCGCTGGCGGTGGAGGGGCCTGCGGTGGTGGCCATTCCGGTGGATTACTCCGACAACCCGGGGCTGATGGCCCAGCTCAGGCCAGAAGTATTGGCATAGTGTGGGCAGCGGTGCTGGCCTGAATCCTTGTGTAAGGGCAGGCAGACCTGCCCATATAGCAAAAACCGGCATCAATGGATGCCGGTTTTTTATTGTTTTGCGGGATGGGTGGCCTTAACGGGCCAGCTGGACGGCGGCGCGTGCGCGGGCCGGTTGTGGGCGCTGTTTGGCTTTTGGCGCGCAGGCCATCTTCAGGCGCAGCCACTCGCGCCACAGCAGCCAGCAGAGCGGCAGGGTGAGCAGCAGCACGGTGGCGGGCTGGGCCATCAGCACCCCATCACGCCCCCACAGTTGCGGCAGCAGGAAGATGAGCGGCAGCAGCAACACGGTTTTGGCGATGGAGATGACCAGCGCCTGACGGGTACGTGCCATGGATTGCAGCAGCACTATGCCGAACATGATGATCCCCTCCAGCGGAATGGCGCCGAGGTTGAGGGTCAGGCTGCTGATGGCGGCGGCCAGCAGTTCGGGATCCTTGTCGCCGGTATAGAGCATGGCGACCTGTCCCGGTAGCAGCTGGATGGTGAGCCACACCAGCATGCCGTAGATAAATGTGAACTTGAGCCCCATCTCCATCAGGTACTTGAGGTTGCGGTGGCGTTTGGCCCCCGCCGCCTTGCTGATGAGCGGCTGAATGCCGAACGCCAGCCCCTGCAGGATGACGATAAAGACCGCTTCGGTGTAACCGGCCACGGTAAAGCCCGCCAGATCCTTCACATTGCCATACACCATCAGCTGGCTGTTGTGCAGCATCAGCAGCAGGCCGAGGTTGAACTGGGCAATCAGGCTCGGCAGGCCGGTAAAGAGCAGGTGCGGCATGGCGGGGAGGTTGGGCACCAGATCCCGCCAGCTGAGACGAAGCCGTGCCCAGGGGGTAAAGAAGTAGCCAAGGCCGATCAGGCTCACCGCACCCTCTGCCATCAGGGTGGCTTGCGCGGTACCGATCAATCCCAGCCCCAGCCGACCCACCATGATGTAGTTGAGGATGATATTGAGCACGGCGCCGCTGCTCACCAGCACCATGGCCAGCTTCGGGCGGCCATCGTTGCGCAGCAGATAGGGCACTGCCAGATTGCTGGCCAGCAGCAGGGTACCGCCGCCAATCCAGGTGAGGTAGTCACTCGCCTGTTTCCAGGTCTCGGTGCCCTGTTCAATTCCCAGCCCCAGCAGGATATCGGTGTGGGTGTAATAGAGCAGAACCGGCGCAACGCCCCCGAGTCCGGCCAGCAGCCAGAGGGCGTTGACCAGCGCCTGACGGGCCAGCGTGTCGTTTTTCGCCCCTTGCTGGAAGGAGATGGCAGTGGCCGCCCCCATGCTGATCATGGCGGCCAGACCAATCAGCACCATGATGACCGGATAGACCAGGTTGATCCCGGCGAGGCCAGCGGCGCCGACATAGTGGCCGACGAAGATGCCGTCGATGAGGTAGTAGGCCCCCGAGACCAGCATGGCAAGAATGGAGGGGAGGGCGTAAGCCCAGAAACGACGGGTCATGGCCCGTTGCCGCAGTGTTAAATAGGCAGACATATCTGTTCTCTCGGGGAGTTCGATTATCGAACAGCTAGTCTAGATTAATACTTATTTGGTGATAATCAGGGTTTCACTTGATGAATTGCTGAATATTACTCACTAATCCGGGGTTTTGGTAGTGGGCCTTGAGCATGTCGATCAGGATGCGCAGCCCGCTGCCCAGCTGATGCCGACTGGGATAGAAGAGATAGAAGCCGGCAAAGGTGGGGCACCAGGGCTCCAGCACGGTGAGCAGTTTCCCCTCCGCGACCTTTTGGCTCACCTCCTCTTCCAGACAGTAGGCGAGTCCCAGCCCCGCCTCAGCGGCGCCCAGATAGAGGGCCGGGGTGCTGGTGGTGAGCGGCCCGGTCACTTCGATCTCCAGCATGGTGCCATCGGCGGCAAAGGCCCAGCGATAGTGGTGGTGCGGGGTAAGGCGATAGCCGATGCAGGCGTGGCGGCTCAGCTCGCTCGGGTGTTCCGGCGTGCCGTGCTCCGCCAGATAGGCCGGGGAGCCTACCACCAGATAACGCTGGGGCGGGCCGAGGGGGATGCCGATCATCTCCTTGGGCAGCAGATCGCCATAAAAGAGCGCGGCATCGTAACCATCTTCAATCA
The DNA here is from genome assembly GCF_040908505.1 of Aeromonas sp. R1-2. NCBI lineage: Bacteria > Pseudomonadati > Pseudomonadota > Gammaproteobacteria > Aeromonadales > Aeromonadaceae > Aeromonas > Aeromonas sp. R1-2. Next base: position 138,310 of record NZ_JBFODU010000032.1, read on the forward strand.
GCCGGGGCATCAGCTCCTGTTCCACCACCTCCACCTGCATCCGCGGATAGCGGGCCAGATAGTCGATGAGTACCGGTGCCAGCAGGCTGTCGATGGCGCCGCGGGGGGCGCAGAGTTTGAGTCGACCCACCGGTTCATCGCTGTTGCGGGCCAGCTCGCAAAGCGCCTCTTCAAGAGTATTGAGGGTGGGGAGCAGCTGTTTGAGCAGCCGCTGGCCCGCTTCGGTCGGCACCACGGCGCGGGTACTGCGGTTGAGCAGCCGCACCCCCAGCCTTGCTTCCAACCCCTTCAGGCTGTGGCTGAGGGCGGAGGCGGAGACCCCGAGTTCGAGGGCGGCCTTGCTGAAACTGCGGTGACGGGCGACGGCGGCAAATACCGCCAGTTCGGCGAGATCGGTACGGGTAATGGTCATCATCAATCAACAAAAAGGCGTGAGTCACAAGGGTACGTCAAGGCCGTGCTGCACACAATCCGCGCTAAACGGGTGGCTTGTTGCAAATATGTAGCTGCTCGCAGGCCATTGATTCCAGTGAAACTAAGTTGAATTGTTAAAAAAAACTCACAATAAGGCGCTTTGAGTGTGATCTTGGTCGTCCGAAAGGCGACCAAAATCAAACTTTGGTTGATTAATTCAAAAAAACGCTGTGATTAATAAGGGCATTTAATTAAAGTCAGCCCATCAAGAGTGGCGCACGTTAATCGGTTGTTAAGTGAGACGGGCGCCGACCCTCAGGGTCAAAATCTCGCACTGTTGTTTGTTGCAATCCTGTTGTCACAAGGAGTGATAGCCAGGTTGCCGGGGGGCGAGAGGTTAATATCAAGGACGGACAGCAGGCGTTCCAGGGAGATGGAACCGGGCCAAGGCCCGACCAAACAAGAATCCCATTTTCCTAGATGACAGGAACAACGTATGTCTGACATGAATATTGCAGCTGATGGTCGTTTAGCCAGCAACACCTCCCGCGGCGTCAACAAGGCCGATGTGGTCTGGATGCTGGGTCTGTACGGTACCGCGATCGGTGCCGGTGTGCTCTTCCTGCCAATCAACGCCGGTGTAGGTGGCCTGTGGCCGCTGGTTGCCATGTTGATCCTGGCGCTGCCGCTGACTTTCTTTGCTCACCGTGGTCTGACCCGCTTCGTGCTGTCCGGCTCTACCCGTGATGGTGACATCACTGAAGTAGTAGAAGAGCACTTCGGCAAGACCGCAGGCAAATTCATCACCCTGCTCTACTTCTTTGCCATCTACCCGATCGTGCTGATGTATTCAGTCGCCATCACCAACACCGTCGAGAGCGTGATTGTTCACCAGCTGGGCATGTCTGCACCTCCCCGTGCCGTTCTGTCACTGGCCCTGATCCTCGGTCTGATGGCGGTTGTTCGTCTGGGCGGCCAGGTTATCGTCAAAGCGATGAGCGTGCTGGTATTCCCGTTCGTGCTCACCCTGATGGGTCTGGCGTTCTACCTGATCCCGCACTGGAACGGTGCCATCATCACTGAAGCTCCGGCCCTGTCCGACGCCTTCAACGGTGACTTCATCAAGACCTTGTGGCTGGCTATCCCGGTAATGGTGTTCTCCTTCAACCACTCCCCGATCATCTCCTCCTTCGCGGTGGACAACAAAGGTCGTTACGGTGAAGGTGCCGAGAAGAAGTGCAGCAACATCCTGCTGGGCGCCCACGTCATGATGGTGATGACCGTTATGTTCTTCGTATTCAGCTGCGTACTGAGCCTCTCCCCGGCTGACCTGGCTGCTGCCAAAGAACAGAACATCTCCATCCTGTCCTACCTGGCCAACCACTTCGATAACCCGGTTATCGGTACTGTGGCTCCGCTGATCGCCATGGTTGCCATCAGCAAATCCTTCCTGGGTCACTACCTGGGTGCGCAAGAAGGCATGAACGGCCTGATGGCCAAGGCGCTGCGCGAGAAGGGCAAGAACGTTGACACCAAGCAACTGAACAAAGTCACTGCTGTGTTCATGATCCTGACCACCTGGGCCATCGCTACCATCAACCCGAGCATCCTCGGCATGATTGAAGACCTGGGCGGCCCGATCATCGCAATGCTGCTGTTCCTGATGCCGATGTACGCCATCACCAAGGTTCCGGCCATGCGCAAATACGCTGGCAACATCAGCAACGGCTTTGTGACCATCATCGGCCTGATCGCCATGTCCGGTATCATCTACAAGCTGATTGCCTGATAACGCCGGTTACCAAGTTGAATGAAGAAGCCGCCTCGCAAGAGGCGGCTTTTTTATGGCTGTTTGGGGCGGCGAGCGGATGTGGCACCGCTACTTCATCAGCTTCTTCACCTCGTCACTGGCCAGCGCCTTGTTGAATTTGTCCCGCGCCTCTTTCCCCTTGGCGGAGTTGGTAAAGCAGACGTGGAGGGACTTGTCCTCGAGGATCTTGCCGTTGAAGCCGAGGTTGGCGGCAACGTCCTTGAGTTGGGGATCGCTCTCCAGCAGATAGGTCATCACATTCTGGTCGATGACCGCCAGATCGAGCCGACCGTTGCCGAGCTTGAGCAGGTTCTGGCTGTCCGAGCTGGTGGCGTCAGCCGAGAGCGCCTTGCTGGCCACCTTTTCGTCAAACTCGGTGGTATTCACATAGCCGGTGACGACACCAATTTTCTTGCCCTTGAGGTCATCAAGGCGCTGCCAGGTGACCGGCTGATCGGCTCGCTGGGCAAAACCGAGAGGGCCGTTACCTATGGGGTCGGAGAAGAGGCAGCTGCTCTTGGGGTCGAGATACTCGGGGAAATAACCCAGTACCTCGGGGTTGTTGGTCGCCTCGTCCACGGCCCGCTGCCAGGGATAGAACTTGATGGTCAGCGGGTCGCCAGCCAGGGCAAAGGCTGCGGTCACCACCTGACTGCTCTTGCCCTGTTCAGGCAGGCTGGCGCTGGTGTAAGGGGGCCATTCAAGGCTGGTCAACACCGCCGCCTGAGCGGCCGACATGCCGAACAAGGGAAGAGTGGCCAGGGCGAGGTGCTTCCATTTCAGGCTCATAGAGATAACTCCTTGTGGTCAAACACCCCTTAAAGATAGCCCCCGGTGTCGATTGCGGATGCCGACCATGGCTGACCGGCATCCGTGCCATCTATTTGTTGTCGATATTCTCCGACTGCCAGAGGGCATAGCCCTTGCCGGAGGCCGTGGTGGGCAGATCAATCTGCATCAGGTCGTTGCCGATGACGAAGGGGCCGGTGTAGCGGGCACGCAGATCCTGCGCCAGATCTTTGACCCTGATCTTGCCGTTGAGGCCGATATGGCTGAACACGGTCAGGGCCGGTTTGGCTTCGTTCATTACCCGGGCCGCCTGCTCAGGGGAGGCGAGGTGACCGGCGATCGCCTTGTAGCCGGGGTTGGCCTTCATCTGCTCGGCAGAGGTCATGGAGACGCAGTGCACCAGCAGGTCGGCCCCTTTGGCCTGCTTCACCACTTCGGGGCTGTAGCGGGTATCGCCGGAGAGCACCACGCTGTGGCCGTGATAGTCGATGCGATAGCCGAATGATGGCTTGATGTTGACTCCGTGGTCGTTGTCAAAGGCGGTTACCTTGACCCCGTCATGGTTGTAGACCACCCCGGCGGTGACCTCGTGGCTGTTGATCTCCACCCCGTCCAGCGGCGTTCCCTCATCCTTGACCCGGGTGGCGATGTCAGTGGCGTAGGCCTGCTGCAAGCCACGGGCGAGAGCTGTGGTGCCTTTGGGGCCGTAGAGTTCCATCGGCGCGTGGCGCTGGCCATAGGCCGGTTGCAGCCAGCCGGTCAGCCAGAGATCCGCCAGCCCGTTGGTGTGGTCGGAGTGAAAGTGGGTGAGGAAGAAGGCGTTGACCCGGCCGATGGGGATATGCAGCTGCCACAGGCGAGTGGCGGAGTTGCGGCCAAAATCGAACACCAGCTTCTGGTTGCCTGCCTCGACCAGGGTGCTGTAGCCGCCCCGGCTGATCTGGGGTACCGGAGTGCCGGTGCCGAGCAGGCTGACTCTAAAGATATCGGGCCGGGCTTGAGTTGCTGAGGCAGGGGCATGGTCGTGGTTGCTGATAAAGCTGCTCTCGGCAGCCTGACTGGCGCCGCTGGCCAGCAGACCGACCAGCAGGGCGGTCAGATAGGTGCTTTTCATGGGAATTTATCCTGTGGGGGAGGGATGGCATCACTGTATTGGTAACCAAAAGTTGAATAAATTGGCTAAAATCCATTTCTTACTAAACTTTTGGTTGTGAATCAGGGCTCGGTAGCGGGTCGTGTTACTCAGGAACGAACAAAGGAGCTGTTGTGGACCGATTGACCAGCATGCGTATCTTCACCCGGGTGGTGGATCTTGGCTCCTACAGCGCGGTGGCGAGCGAAGAGGGGATCAGCGCCCAGATGGTGGGCAAGCATGTGCTGGGACTGGAGCAGTGGCTGGGGGGCAAGCTGTTTCACAAGACCACCCGCCAGCAGACTCTCACCGAGCTGGGCCAGCTGTTTTTGGCTCGCTGCCAGCGGGTACAGGAGGAGATGGCGCTGACCGAGTCGCTCACCCAGAATCTGCTGGCCGAGCCGGTCGGACGGCTGCGCATCGCCGCCCCCCTCAGCTTTGGCCACCACCGGCTGGTGCCGCTGCTGCCCGCTTTTCTCGACCGCTACCCCAAGCTGGATCTGGATCTGCAGCTCACCCCCCGCTGGGTCGATCTGGTGGAGGAGGGGTTCGATGCCGCCATCCGCACCCTGCGCCCGCAGGATGAGGCGCTGATCGCCCGTCCGCTGCTGACCCAGCACTACTGCCTCTGCGCGGCCCCCGACTACCTCAATCGCCACGGCGTACCCCGTCATCCGGCCGATCTCGCTCGCCACCAGTGTCTGCACGGCAACTGGGGCGAACACGAGCGCTGGCAGTTTGTTGGTGAGGATGGTCAGAGCGAGGAGGTACGGGTCGCCTCGCGCCTGCGCATCAATCACTGGCCAGCCTTGTTGACGGCTGCGCTCTCGGGGGCTGGCATCACCTTGCAGCCGGCCGAACAGGTGCGTGAGCATATCGCTTCGGGGCGTTTGCTGCCGCTGCTTGGCCGCTATCAGAGCCCGGCCAAGACCCTCTACTTCATCTATCCGGCGGCGCGGCGGCAGGTGCTCAAGATCACCCTGCTGGGGGATTTTCTGGCCGAATCCCTGCAAGCTGGGCCCGAGCCTGAATAAAAGGCTGCATATTCTCGCCACCGCGCTTAACCATCGTGCTTAACAAAGGGGCGGTGGAGGCCTAACATGGCGGGATGTTTTTCTAGTCGGGACAAAAGGATATGTCTGGGTTGAAAAAGGATCTCGGGCTCTGGCAGGGGATGGGGCTGCTCGCCACTTCGCTGCTCGGCACCGGGATCTTCGTGGTACCGGCGACCGCCGCCTCGCTGGCGGGCGGGGCCTCGCTCTGGGCCTGGTTGCTGCTGATTGCGCTGGTGCTGCCCATCGCCTTTACCTTCGCTCGCCTCGGCCGCCGCTATCCCCATGCGGGCGGTGCGCCGCATCTGATCGGCCTCGCCTTTGGCAACGGCGCCGAGCGCTTCTCCGCCTTCCTGTTTCTGGCTGTGCTGCCGGTGGGGCTGCCTGCCGCCCTGATGATTGCCGCCGGCTTCTGGCATGCCCTGTTCGAGATGGGGGAGTGGACCCTCTGGGCCATCCAGCTGCTCACCCTGCTCGGGGTATTCCTGCTGGGGCTGCGCGGGGCGCGCTCCTCCGGCAATCTGCAACTGCTGATTGCGCTCGCCATTTTGGGGCTGACCCTGCTTATCTGGTTCAAGGGGGAGGTGAGCTGGCGCGATGCGGCCCGGCCGCTACCGAGCGCGGACGAGTGGCCCCCTATGGCTACCGCGCTGGCGGTGATGTTCTGGTGTTTTGTCGGGCTGGAAGCCTTCGCCCACATGGGGGAGGAGTTCAAGCGACCGGAGCGGGACTACCCCATTGCCCTGCTCGGCGGGGTACTGCTGGCGGGGCTCATCTACTGGGTACACTCGCTGGTGGTGCTCAAATATGGCCTCTACGGCGATGAGGCGAAAAACGCCACCGCTATCCCCTCCCTGCTGGCGCTGCTGTTCGGCCCCACCGCCAAGTGGCTGGTGGCGGTGCTCGGTTATCTCTCCTGCTTTGCCAGCATCAATATCTACATTCAGGGCTTTGCCCGGCTGATCTGGAGCATGGCGCGGGAAGGCAAGTTGCCCCCCTCGCTGGCTGTGCTCACCGCGCGCGGCGCGCCGCTGCGGGCGCTCGGTCTGGTGCTCGCCATCTGTCTGATCTGCATCACCCTAATCATCTGGCTGCGACTGCCGCTCGATGAGCTGATCCGCTACGCCAACGGCAATTTCGTGCTGGTCTACCTGCTCTGCATGGCGGCGGGCTGGCGTCTGCTCGGCGGGGTGGGCAAGGGGCTGGCAGGGATAAGCGTGCTGCTCTGCGCTCTGGTGCTGGTGGCGCTCGCCACTCAGGTGCTCTATGCGGTGGTGCTGAGTCTTGGCTACGGCAGCTTCTCGTTGTGGCGGCGTCATCTGCGCCGCAGTCGTCAGCAGGATGTGCTCCCGCTGGCGAAGTAACGTCTCCCCGATGGTCGAAGAAATGAGAAAGCCCTGATGTTCAGGGCTTTTTGATTTCGGCATATGGGATGTTCATATGAATACTAGTTGGCACGCTATTTGCCGAAAAGTGCGGTGTCGGATCAACTCAACGGCGATTTATAGCCAAAAAAAGTGGGATCCAGCTCCCGTTTTGCTTAAAGTGATCCCTTCCGATCCCGGTGGTCGGAATGCCCGCAAGGATGCCCTTCAGACGTAAACAGGATGGCCTGGCCAGACTGACTCTCAGAGATGTGATTGCTTCGGTTCTCTTTTTATCTGTCACCTGTGGTGATAGCGCCTTGTTCCGTTCAGTCAGCCCGGGTTTTGCGTCTCTCTCATCGTGCATTGTCACCATCTGCAGCGAGTGAATCATGAGCGAATCGGTTTTTGAGATCCACGACTGGACCCTGAGCGTTGACGACAACATGTTGTGTCGCCCCGACCGCGAGGTCTACCTCGAACCCAGACTGGTCAATCTGTTGCGGTTTCTGGCCCATAATGCCGGCACCGTGTTTGGCCGCGATGCCTTGATCAACGAGGTGTGGGATGGCGCCGAGGTGACCGATCAGGTAGTGACCCAGTCCATCTTCGAACTGCGCAAGATCCTCAAAGATGGTCGCACAGATGCGACCGACTATATCGTCACCGTGCCCAAGCGCGGCTACAAGCTGGTGGCACCGGTGCGGCCGTTGCAGGTGGTTTCCGTGGTGATGGCGGACGAGCAGCCCGCGCCCGCGGTCAATACCGCTCTCTCCGAAAACCCGACGCTCTCCGATCTGAGCCCGCCCGCGGCTGAGCAGGATGATGATGCACAGCCCAATGTCGCCCCTTTTCCCGCCGGGCCCCTGACCCGCGCCATCTCTACCCATGCCAAGGATGCTCGCAGCCGCTGGAAGATGGTGAGTTTTGATATCTTCGTTGCCATCGTGCTGATTGCCATTGTCAGCATGCTCAGCTACCAGCACACCAGCCCCCAGGTGCATGCCATGCTGGATCCCAATCTGCTGGTGTTCCGCTTCCACTCCGGCATGGATGACAACAACGAGAACGTGCGCCTCGCCGACGGCATTACCCGCGCCCTGATGGGGGAAGTGGCGGTGGCCACGCCGCTGCGGGTGCAGTACGGTGCCACCACTTTGATGGGGGGCATCATGCCCGGCAAGGAGCTGAGTGTGCGGGTCACCCGCCAGCCGCGCGGCACCTATCTCGATCTGGAGTATCGCAATATCAACACCAACCGGGTGCTGTTCAGCCATCAGTACCAGCTCAGTCGCCACAGTGTGCACGGCGTGTTGCAGGCCAGCAGCCAGGATCTGCTGCGTGCCCTCGACCAGCCCGATGCCGAGCCGGGGATGGGCTGGCCGACCGATGATGCCTCCCTGATGGCGATGATGGAGGCGCAGTACTACATCAACAGCCGGGATCCGGTCGCCCTCAAGCGCGGCATCGATCTGCTGGAGCAGGCGCTGATTGCCCATCCGGATCAGCCGCTGCTGCTGGCGGAGCGCTATCTGGCGGGCGAGGCGCTGGCCACTCTGGCGGGCAAATCCGAGAGCGAGCGGTTGCAGGGGATTGGCACCCATCTCGCCAGCGTGGTGCAAAACAGCGGCGCTCTCCCTGCTCGGGTGTGGGAGGCGTTGACCCTGCAGGCGATCCTCAACGGCCAGCAACAGCAGGCCAACTATCTGCTGGAGAAGGCGGCGAGTCGCGGCCGCTCGGTGCTCTACTACATACTGCAGGGCAAGCTGGCGGAGCTGGACGGTCGCCCCGAGGCGGCGGGTGATGCCTACAGTCAGGCCTTCCTGATGGAGGCGACCGAGCAGACCTATCTGCTCTGCCAGCAGCTCGGTTTCTACAGCAATATGGAGAGCCTCACCCCGGCTCTGTTCAATGCGCTGGGCCAGAGCAAGGTGAAGCTCTTCTAACACCGCAGTGTTGGTTTTCCTTCGGTCGGCGCGGTTGCCGACCCCATCCACAGGCTGCCTTCGGGCGGCCTGTGCTGTTTCTGCTTGTTTCAATCCTGCTTGTTTGCCACCGGGGATAGTCGCTCTGGTGCGGCCCGATTTATCCCCCGCAGCTCCCCACTACCCCCATTTGCCTTGCCCGCGTCATTCGCTGCACTCGCGTTTGTTCGGCTTCACGCCGCGCACGCAGCTTGTGACGTCTGCTCATGGTTGGCGGCGGGATAAGCTGTCTGTCTCGACCCATTTCTCATTGCTTACCGGTTATCGCCGTTGCGCTTTACCTCTGAGTTTGGATTGTCATGAGCCGAGCGAAGGGGAAAGCAGGAGATGAGAGGCCACTCAGGGTGATGATCAGCAGGGCTTCCAAATGGCCGTAAGGGCAGGGGGGGGCAATGGGAGCTGCTTTATCGCGGGTTTATCTGGCCAAAAATATCAAGACGGCGAGATAAGGGGGTTATCAAGGGGCAAAAATGGGGCGGAAGGATATCAAGGTTTTATCAAGACGGCTGTGTGATGTGATGTCAATTTACTGTTTTTAAATGGTTTTTACCAAAAGTGACGAGGCGGCGAAAAAAGTTGCCTCATATTTTTATCCGTTAGCTGGTCTTTATGTTTTCCGGGGATGAGAGGCCTAGTCTGTGCCCATTCTTTGGCGGGGCGTTCCGCCAAATGTGTATGTGACGACCCGACCTTTTATAGAACCGGAGATCTTATGTCCCTAGATACGAGCAAGAAGATTGGCCTTATCGCCTGTACAGGTGTGGTGGCCGGCAACATGATGGGGAGTGGCATCGCGCTACTGCCTTCGGCACTGGCCACCATCGGCTCCATCTCTGTCTTTAGCTGGGCAATCTGTCTGGTAGGCGCCATGGGCCTCGCCTTTGTCTTTGCCCGCCTGGCTACCAAGAACCCGCAAGAGGGTGGCCCCATTGCTTACGCTGGCGAGATCTCTCCGGTGTTCGGTTTCCAGACCGGTGTGCTTTATTACCACGCCAACTGGATCGGTAACCTGGCCATCGCCATTACCGGTGTCTCCTACCTCTCGGTCTTCTTCCCCATTCTCAACAGCCCAATTCCGGCCGCCGCAGCCACCATCGCTGCCGTCTGGATCTTCACCTTCGTCAACCTGCTTGGCGGTAGCTGGGTGAGCCGACTCTGTACTCTGGGTTTGGTACTGATCCTGCTGCCGGTTGTCGGTACTGCGGTGATGGGCTGGGGTCATTTTGATGCCACCGTCTACAGCCAGAACTGGAACACCACCAGCGGCAGCGACCTGCATGCGGTCATCAGTGCCGTGCTGATCTGCCTCTGGTCCTTCGTCGGTGTTGAATCTGCCGCCGTCTCTTCCGGCATGGTGAAGAACCCCAAGCGCACCGTACCGCTCGCTACCATGCTGGGTACCGGTATCGCGGGTGTTATCTACATCCTCTCTACCCAGGTGATCAGCGGCATGTTCCCGGCCGGTGAAGTGGCAGCCTCCGGCGCCCCGTTTGCCATGGCCTCTTCCGCCATCTTCGGTAGCTGGTCTGCACCCTTCGTCTCTGCCTTCACCGCCCTGGCCTGCTTCACCTCGCTCGGTTCCTGGATGATGCTGGTGGGCGAGGCGGGCAAGCGTGCCGCCAACGACGGCAACTTCCCGAAAATCTATGGCGAAGTGGACAAGAACGGCGTAGCCAAGAAGGGTCTGATCCTGGGCTCCCTCAAGATGACTGCCCTGATGGTTGGCCTGACCGCCTTCACTTCCCAGTCCGCTCACGCTGCCGATCTCTTCAACGTGCTGACCACAGATGCGGTGCTGCTGACCATGCTGCCCTACTTCTACTCCAGCATTAACCTGATCCGCTTCGAGGGCATGACCTCCCGCAGCATCGGCGCGATGATCTTCTCCGGTGTGGCCTGTGTCTTCTGTCTGGTGGCCCTGATGGGTGCCAAGGGTTCCAACCTCACCGCTACCTTCGTGGTGTCGCTCATCATCCTGATGTTCTACGCCAAAAAACAGGGTCTGCGTCAGCACGACGCCCTGCTGAACGAACAACCCAGCAACTAATTCCCCCTTTTATCTTCCGAGCGCTCTTCACTCACCATCCCTGATGGAGAGCGCCCCTTTACGTGTGGAGCATTACGATGAATATCATTGCCATCCTCAACCACCTGGGCGTTTTCTTTAAAGAAGAACCCATTCGCCAGCTGCAAGCCTCCCTCGAGCGCAAGGGTTTCGAGGTTGTTTATCCGGTCGACGTCGCCGACCTGCTGAAACTGATCGAGAAGAACCCCCGCGTTTGCGGCGCCATCTTCGACTGGGACAAATACTCCCTGGGTCTGTGCAAGGAGATCCACGATCGCAATGAGAAGCTGCCGATCTTCGCCTTCGCCAACGACCAGTCCACCCTGGATATTCACCTGACCGACCTGCGTCTGAATGTGCACTTCTTCGAGTACCGTCTCGGCATGGCTGACGACATCGCCCTCAAGATGGGTCAAGCCACTCAGGAGTATCAGGACGCCATCCTGCCGCCGTTTACCAAGGCGCTGTTCAAGTACGTGGAAGAGGGTAAATACACCTTCTGTACTCCGGGTCACATGGGCGGTACCGCCTTCCAGATGAGCCCGGCCGGCAGCATCTTCTATGACTTCTACGGCCCGAACGCGTTCAAGGCTGACGTTTCCATCTCCATGCCGGAGCTGGGCTCCCTGCTGGATCACTCGGGTCCGCACAAGGAAGCCGAAGAGTACATCGCCCGTACCTTCAACGCTGATCGTTCCTATATTGTCACCAACGGCACCTCCACTGCCAACAAGATCGTCGGCATGTTCTCCGCACCGGCGGGCAGCACAGTGCTGGTTGACCGCAACTGCCACAAGTCGCTCACTCACCTGATGATGATGAACGACGTGACCCCGATCTACTTCCGTCCGACCCGCAACGCCTACGGCATTCTGGGTGGTATCCCGCAGAGCGAATTCAGCCGCGACACCATCGCTGCCAAGGTCGCCGCGACACCGGGTGCCCAGGCTCCCCGTTACGCCGTTGTCACCAACTCCACCTATGATGGCCTGCTCTACAACACCGGCTTCATCAAGGAGAGTCTGGATACCCCTTACATCCACTTCGACAGTGCCTGGGTGCCTTACACCAACTTCAGCCCGATCTATGAAGGCAAGTGCGGCATGAGCGGCGAAGCGATGCCGGGCAAGGTGTTCTACGAAACCCAGTCCACCCACAAGCTGCTGGCGGCCTTCTCCCAGGCCTCGATGATCCACATCAAGGGTGACGTGGAGGAGGAGACCTTCAACGAAGCCTTCATGATGCACACCTCCACCTCGCCGCAGTACGGCATCGTGGCATCGACCGAGATCTCCGCTGCCATGATGCGTGGCAACACCGGCAAGCGTCTGATCAAGGACTCCATCGATCGCGCCATCTCCTTCCGCAAAGAGATCAAGCGTCTGCGTGATCAGAGCGAAGGCTGGTTCTTCGACGTATGGCAGCCGGACAACATCGACACCGTCGAGTGCTGGAAGCTGGATCCGAAAGATGACTGGCACGGCTTCAAGGACATCGATGACAACCACATGTACCTGGATCCGATCAAGGTTACCCTGCTGACTCCGGGTATGGGCCGTGACGGCCAGCTGCTGGAGAAGGGCATCCCTGCCTCTCTGGTCTCCAAGTTCCTGGACGAGCGCGGCATCGTGGTCGAGAAGACCGGCCCTTACAACATGCTGTTCCTCTTCTCCATCGGCATCGATCAGTCCAAGGCGATGCAACTGCTGCGCGCCCTGACCGAGTTCAAGCGTGGTTATGACCTGAACCTGACCATCAAGAACATCCTGCCGAGCCTCTATCGTGAAGACCCGAGCTTCTACGAAGGGATGCGCATTCAGGAGTTGGCCCAGAGCATCCACGATCTGACCTGCAAATACCGTCTGCCGGAGCTGATGTTCAAGGCGTTCGACGTGCTGCCGGAGATGAAGATGACCCCGCACGCTGCATGGCAGCAAGAGCTGGCGGGCAATCTGGAAGAGGTGCCGTTGCGTGACATGGTTGACCGCATCAGCGCCAACATGATCCTGCCGTACCCGCCGGGAGTACCGCTGGTTCTGCCGGGCGAGATGGTGACCCAGGATTCTCTGCCGGTGCTCGAGTTCCTCGAGATGCTGTGCGAGATCGGTGCCCACTACCCGGGCTTCGAGACCGACATCCACGGCCTCTATCGTCAGGCCGATGGCAGCTACACCGTCAAGGTGCTGCGTTAATCGATATCGACAACCATCGAAAGTGACAACAACGGGCCGCAAGGCCCGTTTTTCCCTCCGGAATTCCTGTTCTTATTGCGTGAGTCGCCAACCATGAAGCGAGTGCTCTCCATTCAATCCCACGTAGTCTTTGGCTGTGCCGGCAACAGCGCCGCCGTTTTTCCCATGCGTCGCCTCGGGATCGAGGTGTGGCCGATGAACACGGTGCAGTTCTCCAACCACACCCAATACCGCGAAGGCTGGCAGGGGATGGTGATGCCCGGCGGCCATATCCGTCAGCTGGTAAACGGCCTGGCGGAGATCGGTGTGCTGGCCGAGTGCGATGCGCTGCTGAGCGGCTACCTCGGCTCGGCCGAACAGGGGGAGGAGATCCTGGCGGCGGTGGCTCGGCTCAAGGCGCTCAATCCGGCCGCCCTCTACTTTTGTGACCCCGTTATGGGTCACCCCGACAAGGGGTGCATAGTGGCACCCGGCGTCGCCGATTTTCTGAAAAACCGGGCACTGGCCTGCGCCGATATGCTGGCCCCCAATCTGCTGGAGCTGGAACAGCTCACCGGCCGCGATATCCACAATGTGCCGGAGGCCATCGAGGCGTGCCAGCAGCTGCGCGCGCAAGGGGTCAAGCTGGTGATGGTCAAGCATCTGGGCAAGGCCGGCTTTGCCATGGACCGCTTCGAGATGCTGCTGGTGTGCGAGGAGGGGACCTTTCACCTCTCCCGCCCGCTCTACCCTTTTGCTCGCCACCCCATCGGGGTGGGGGATCTACTGAGCGCCACCATGCTGGCCAATCTGCTGGCCGGTTGTACCCCGGTCGCGGCGTTCGAACTTACCAACGCCAGCGTTGATGCCGTGCTGGCCCAGACCTGGCTGGCGGGGGCTTACGAGCTGCAACTGGTGGCGGCCCAGCACGAGATGGCGCTGCCGCAGGTCTCCATTCGGGCGACCCGCCTCTGAGCTGTTTGCGCCAACAGCAAAAACAACAAAGCCCTGTTCATCAGGGCTTTTTATATTTCAGATTCGGGGAGATGGCTTAGTCCTGCGGGCTTTTGAGCGCCTTGACCACATCCTCTTTGGGCTCCAGCTCCTTGACCTGATTGAAGATTTCCAGCTCCCCTTGCGGGCTGACGGTGTAGGCATCGGCATCCTGATAGCTGCCGCTGCCAGCGCTCTCGATGATGACCACCAGCTCGGGCTGCTTGTCGCCATTCAAATCGATCAGTTTCAGCTCCCGGATAAAGCCGTTACGGGCCATCACCTTGCCATCCTGAAACTCATCCAGTGGAAACTGGGCGTTCTGGCCCGAATAGAGGCGCACGTCATAGCTGCCGATGGAGGCGGGCTCACCCACCCCCTGCGCTACCCGGATCACCTGCCCGGAGGGGAGGGTCAGTTGCTTGTTAAATCCCTCTTCGGCTTGTGCTTGTGCCGCCAGCGGCAGAGTCAGCAGCCCTGCCATCATCAATGCTCTGTTCATCTTGCAACCTCTTGCTGTCTCTTGAGTGCGGGCTCCCGGGGAGCCCGCCGTGATGTTGCTACCAGATCTTCACCCGCTTCTGGGGCGGTAGATAGAGTTTGTCACCCGGCTGGATGTTGAATGCCTCATAGAAGGCGGGAATGTTCGGCACCACGCCGTTGACCCGGTACTCGGGCGGCGAGTGGGGGTCGGAGCGCAGCAGCATCTGCATCAGCTCGGGGCGATACATCCCCTTCCACACCTGCGCCCAGCCGAGGAAGAAGCGCTGTTCGCCGGTGAAGCCATCCAGCACCGGCGCCTCCTTGCCATCCAGTGACAGCTCATAGGCCTTGTGGGCTATGGTTAGGCCGCCGAGATCGCCGATGTTCTCCCCCAGGGTGAACTGGCCGTTGACGAACTGGCCGTTGATGGGCTCGAAGCGGTTGTACTGGGCCACCAGACGGCTGGTGCGGAAGCGGAACTCCTTGAGATCTTGCGGCGTCCACCAGTCGCGCATCATGCCGTCGCCGTCGGATTTGGCCCCCTGATCATCAAAACCGTGGCCCATCTCGTGGCCAATGACCCCGCCGATGGCGCCGTAGTTGACCGCATCATCCGCCGTCATGTCGAAGAAGGGGGGCTGCAAAATGGCCGCCGGGAAGAGGATCTCGTTGTTGCTCGGGTTGTAGTAGGCGTTCACCGTCTGCGGCGACATGTGCCACTCGTCCCGGTCGACCGGCTTGCCGAGGCGCGCCAGATTGTCTGCGTATTCAAAGGCTTGCGAGCGCTGCAGGTTGCCCACCAGATCATCCGGTTTGATGGTGATGGCGCTGTAATCCTTCCACTTGTCGGGGTAGCCGATCTTGGGGCGGAACTTGGCCAGTTTCTCGAGTGCCTGCGCCTTGGTCTCGGGCGACATCCAGTCGAGCTCCTTGATGCTCTGGCCGTAGGCGGTGCGCAGGTTCTCCACCAGCTGCTCCATCCGCTCCTTGGCCGCTGGCGGGAAGTAGCGGGCCACATAGAGCTGGCCGACCGCTTCACCCAGATGATCGTCCAATACCCCCAGTGCCCGCTCCCAGCTGGCGCGCTGCTTGGGCGTGCCGCTCAGGGTGGTGCCGTAGAAGGCGAAGTTGGCGCGGTCGGTCTCGCTGTCGAGATAGGGGGCGTAGTCGGTCAGCAGTTGCCACTTGAGGTAGGCCTGCCAGTCGGCGATGGGGGTCTGGGCCATAACCTGATCTAGCGCGCTCAGATAGGTCGGCTGACCGATGATGAGATCCGGCTGACCAGCAATGCCCGCGGCGTTCAGATAGGCCTGCCAGTCGAGATGGGGGGCGAGCCGTGCCAGTTCGCTGGCGGGGCGCTTGTTGTAGTTCTTCTCCCGATCCCGCAGGGCGACGTTGTCCCACTGGATGGTGGCGAGCCGGGTTTCGAGGGCCAGAATCCGCTTGGCCTTGCCACTCGGGTCAGATTCCCCGAGGCGGCTCAGCATGGCGGCGATATGCTGCTGGTACTTCTGGCGCAGGGCCTGACTGTCGGTATCCTGCTTGAGGTAGTAGTCCCGATCCGGCAGCCCCAGTCCACCTTGATAGAGGTAGACCGCATAGCGGTCGGGGGACTTGGCATCGGCGTCGATCCAGATGCCGAACGGCGCGCCGCCGCCCATGCGGCCACTTTGGGCAAAGGCGCGGGCCAGCGCGGCCTGATCACCGATCCGATCGATGTCGGCCAGCGCCGGTGCCAGCGGGGTGAGCCCCTTGGCGTCACGGCTAGCCTGATCCAGATAGCTGGCGTAGAGATCGCGGATCTGCTGGGTCGGCGTGCCGGTGGCGGCCTCCTGCTTGGCCAGCCCCTCGACCAGCACCCGCACATCAGCGAGGGATTTGTCCCGCAGCATATAGAAGGCGCCATCGGCGGGGCGATCGTCGGGGATCTTGGCGGTGGCGAGCCACTTGCCATTGACGTAGCGGAAGAAGTCATCGCCGGGTTTGACCTGAGTGTCCATATTGGCCAGCGCCAGCCCGGAGTGTTTGGGGGAGTCTTGCGGTGCCTGACTGCAGCCAGCCAGCAGTGCCAGTCCAATCAGGCCGGCCAGTAAGCTTTTCTTATTGTTCATCTTGTTTGATTCCAATTCGGGTTGTTTGCTTCCCTGCCCATCTTCCTTGCTCCAACCGGTTGTGCGACCGCTTTGCGGCCAGCCCGGTGGAGAGGGCGGGCGAGCCTCACTCTAGCAGCAGGGTTGCAGCTTGATAAGCCCGACTCTGCTAAGATCGGCCGGTCCGTTTTGGGGAAGCCTATGATTTCTCATCTTTATTCTCGCTTTTGTCTGACTATGCCAGCGCCGGAAGGTTCCACCAGTCTGCTGGTGGCCTTCAGTGGCGGCCTCGACTCCACCCTGCTGCTGGTACTGGCGGCGCAGTATGCCCGCGAGCACAGCCTGCCGCTTCGCGCCCTGCACGTGCACCACGGCCTCAGTCCCCATGCCGATGAGTGGGTCGCTCATTGTGAAGCCGTGTGTCAGCAATTGGCGGTGGAGCTGCTGGTCGAGCGGGTGACCCTGATCCGCGACAATGGCGAGAGTCTGGAGGCGCAGGCCCGCACCGCGCGCTACCAGCAGCTGATGGCGCACATGACGGAGGGGGAGTGGCTGCTCACCGCCCACCATCAGGACGATCAGCTGGAGACCCTGCTGCTGGCCCTCAAGCGCGGCGCCGGCCTGCGCGGCTTGGCGGGGATCTTGCCAAGCCAGCCCTTTGCTGGCGGCCTGTTGCTGCGGCCGCTGCTCGATATGAGTCGCGCCGAGCTGGCCGAGGCGGCAGCGAGCCTCCCCTTTGGCTGGGTGGAGGATGAGAGCAATCTGGATGTGAGCTATGACCGCAACTTTTTGCGCCAGACGCTTATCCCCCAGCTCAAGGCGCGCTGGCCCGCCATGGCCCAGACCGCGGCGCGCAGCATGGCCCTGTGTGCCGAGCAGGAGGCGCTGTTGGAGGAGCTTGCCGAGAGCGACTGGCAGCTGGCGGGCGAGGGGGAGGCGCTCCATATCGGCCCACTGCACGCCCTTTCACCCACCCGGCGCAACAACCTGCTGCGCTACTGGATCCGCCGTCAGGGGGGGGAGATGCCATCCCGTGAGCAACTTGCCCGGTTGTGGCAGGAGGTCGCGCTGGCGCGCGGCGATGCCAATCCCCGGCTCAACTGGGGGCGCCAGAGCTGCCGCCGTTTTCAGGAGCGGCTCTATCTGGTGAACCCTGACCTGCAACCCTGTCATCAGGTGTTGCCGCTGACAGTGGGTGAGCCGCTGAGCCTGCCGGACGGGTTGGGCGAGCTGGTGGTACGTATGGAAGAAGTTGGAGAGGGGTTGCTGCGTTTGCCCCGACCGGAGGAGCCTCTGTCGGTGCGCTTTGGCGTGGTGCCGGGCGCCATGCTGAAGCCGGTGGGACGTGGTGGCAGTCGCCGCTTGAAGAAGCTGCTGCAAGAGTACGGCGTTCCTTCGTGGCAGCGGGGGCGCATCCCCATCCTCTACTATGGCGAGCAGGTGGCGGCGGTGGTGGGACTCTTTGTCTGCGACGGTTTTATGGCACAGAGTGCCGGGCTGGTCTGTCACTGGCAGGGAAGCGGTGCCGCCCCGGTTTTGCCCGAGCAGGATCTTGCCTGAGGTGATCTCGGTGTGAGGGGGGATTAGCCCCAAAAAAAGAAGCTCCGGTCACATGGCGCGCATGTGCCGGAGCAAAGAAGAGTTCGCGATTATTCGTTAGGGCTGGCCTTGCCGGCTTTTTTGCGGGCGTAGAGGTGACTGTCGGCCGCCTCGTAGAGGCTCGGCACATCGACCCCGGATTGCCAGCTGGCGGCGCCAAGGCTGCATCCGACCGAGAAGGTGCTGAGCTCCTTGTTGGTCATCAACATGTGCTGCAGTCGCAGCCAGACCGGGCGCCACGCCTCGGGTTCGGCCGGTTGCAGCAGCAGGGCAAATTCATCTCCCCCGAGCCGGAAGGCTTGATCCGTGCTGCGGATGCACCCCTTGAGCAGCTGGGCGAAGCGGCTCAGCACCAGATCCCCCACCGGATGACCCCAGGTATCATTGATCTGCTTGAAGCGATCGAGATCCAGCAGCACCAGCACCAGACCGTGGGGCTCGCGGCTGTGCTGCTCGATGGCGCGGCCGATGGCCTCGTCAAAGTAGGAGCGGTTGCCAAGGCCGGTCAGGTGATCGAGCCGGACCAGCTGATCCAGTTTTTCCAGCCGCAGATAGAGGGGCAGCAGCAGGCAGAGCAGCTGATGATATTGCATCAGTACCCGTTGCTGGCTGCCGCTCAGCGGATGTTCCAGCTCGTAGTGGAGCTGGCCGAGCAGCTGGCCATGCTGACCGCGCAGCTCGAACGGATAGTTGTGCAGGTTGAGGGTGGCCAGCGGCGGGTGCTGGATCAGCACATGGGGCTGGCCACAATCGAGGTAGAGACCGTGGATCCTGACAATTCTTGCCGCACGATCGGCAAAAGTTGTCAGCAGACCGCCGAGATCGCTCTGCCCCAACAACTGCTCGAGCAACTGGTTGCGTTCAACGCTGGGCAACGGCGTGAGCCGCTCCATCTGGCGAACCCACTGCTCGATGCCATGGCTAAAGCCATTAAGTGACGACGTATTTTCCATGGTCTTCCACCTGTAACACCTGACTACTGTCTCCTCCCTGCAATTGGCATGCCCAATATATCTTTCCTGCCCGCCAGATCGACTGACTAAGCTTAAGTCGATAAAAGGAGAGGAAAATTTGTACACCGACCTGTTGATCCTGCTGTTCGCCGCCGTTCTGCTGGTGGCAACTTTCCGGCGCCTCGGCTTGCCGGTGATCCTCGCCTACCTGATTGCCGGCGTCTTGCTCGGCCCCCACGGGCTGGCGGTGATCACCGGTCAGTCGATCATGCAGACCATTGCCGAGCTGGGGATCGTCTTTCTGATGTTCTCGCTGGGGTTGGAGTTCTCCCTGCCGAAATTGCTGGCGATGCGGCGATTGGTGTTGGGGGTCGGGATGTTGCAGGTGCTGCTCACGTCACTGCTTTTCTTCGCCATCGGCTGGTGGTGGGGGCTGGGTCTGGCCCAGTCGCTGGTGGTGGCGGGAACGTTGGCACTCTCCTCAACGGCTGTGGTGATCAAGCAGCTCGGCGAGCAGAAGCAGCTCCATACCCGCCGGGCCCAGCTGGGGGTGAGCGTGCTGCTGTTTCAGGATCTGGCGGTGGTGCCCCTGCTGGTGATGATCCCGATCCTCGCCCAGCCGGAAGTGCAGGGGAGCGCCCTGGCCGCCGAGATCGCCTGGGCCACCCTCAAGGGGCTGTTTGCCCTCTTCACTCTGCTGGCGGTGGGCAAGTGGTTGCTGCCGCTGCTGTTTCACGAGGTGGCGCGGGCCCGCTCCGACGAGCTGTTTGTACTGAGTGCCCTGCTGGTGGCGCTGCTGGCTGCCTACATGACCCATTCGCTCGGGCTGTCGATGGCGCTGGGGGCGTTTCTGGCGGGGATGATGCTGGGGGAGTCCCACTACCGTCATCAGCTGGAGGTAGACATCAAGCCCTTTCGCGATGTGCTGATGGGGCTCTTCTTTATCACCATCGGCATGGCCATGGAGTGGGAGCTGGTGGCGCGGGCTTGGTGGCAGGTGCTGATCTGCGTGGTGTTGCTGGTGCTCTGTAAATCCCTGCTGGTGCTGCTGGCTGGGCGGCTGATGGGGGAGCGCAAGCGCGACAGCATGGCCGCTGGCATAATGCTCAGTCAGGTGGGGGAGTTCGGCTTCGTGCTGCTGGCACTGGCGCTGCACCACGGCTTGCTGGATCAACAACTGGTCTCCCTGCTGATCGGCATCGGCATCATCTCCATCGCCATGACCCCCTGGCTGGTGACCCAGGCCCATTCGCTGGCCCGCAGCCTCACCGATCCGGCACTGCTGACCCGCTCCGAAGTCGCCCAGTCGGGCCTGAGCAAAAACCAGCATGTCATCATTGCCGGGTTTGGCCGGGCGGGGCAGACCTGTGCCCGCTTTCTCAAGATCGAGGAGATCCCCTTTCTGGCCCTAGACCTCGACCCCGAGCGGGTGAGCGAGGCCAAGCTGGCGGGGGAGCAGGTGGCCTTCGGCGACGCCAGCCGCCGCGATATTCTGCTGGCCGCCGGGTTGTTGCGGGCACGGCTGGTGATCATCACCTTTGATGATCGCAAGCGGGTGGAGGCGATGCTGGCACTGATCCGCGAACTGGCGGGGGAGCTCAAGGTGCTGGTGCGTACCCGGGATGACAGTTTTCTGGAGCAGTACAAGCAGGCGGGGGCGTTTGAGGTGATCCCTGAATCCCAGGAGGGGGCCCTGATGCTGGTCTCCCACCTGCTGCTCAATTGCGATATCCCTATCGGTCGGGTGATCCGCCGGATGGAGCTGGAGCGCAGCAGTCAGTATCGCTTCCTGCACGGCTTCTACTGGGGGGATCAGAGTGCCAGCAATCTGGAGGCGGATCAGCTGCTTGAACGCCTCCATCCGCTGTTGCTGCACGATCAGGCGTGGGCGGTAGGCCGTGAAGTGCGCGAGCTGCCGCTCGATGAGGTGCGGATCAAGGAGGTGCAGCGCGGGGATCAGAGCCTGGAGCCCAGACCCGAGCTGGTGCTGGCGGCCGGTGACCGGCTGATCCTGTTTGGTACCGTGGTGGCGATGGAGCAGGCGGAGCAGCGTTTGCTGGAGGGGCGCTGAGTCCCCTTGCTCTCATCGGCAGCCCCCTTTACTCCCGCTCTTTTGGCAGCCCTTCGATATCGAGGAAGGCGACGACCCGCTCTCGCTCCCTCAGGGTGTCCTGATAGCCCAGCTTGATCAGCTGCTGGCAGTAACCCGGATAGAACATCAAAAAGCTGGCCAGACTGCTGGTCTCATCCCCCTTCACGCCCAGCACCCGCAACAGGCGGCGCAACTTTAGCGGCAGTTTGCGCAGGTAGGCCAGTGCGATGGTGTCGAGATCCTGACTCGGTTTCAGCACACAGGTCTCCACCCGCTTCAGCTTGAGGCGGTTGCGCTCCCGCTCCGGGATAAGATCCAGAGTCTGGTTGATGCGCCACAGCCGCTCCAGATCGGAGTTGAGGGTGTCAGTAAAGACCGTATCGAGCAGATGGCTGGCGATATTGGAGCTGGTGAGATGGCCGTGATGATGGGTCGGTGCCGAGTGCGCCGGCGGATCCAGGGTGATCAGCAGGATCCGCTTCGCACCCAGATGGATGGCGGGGCTGAGCGGGCTCAGCTGGTGGATGGAACCGTCGCCGTAGAACTTCTCGCCGATCCGGGTGGCCGGAAAGACAAAGGGCAACGCCGAGGAGGCGAGCAGGTGCTCCGATGTAAGCACGGTGCGCACCCCGCGACGTCTGGCCCGCTCCCAAGGATGGTGGTCGGCCCGCCCCTGAAAGAAGGTGGTAGATAGGCCGTCATCGTAATCCGACGCCGTGATGGCCAGCGCCTCGAGACTGCCGTAGAGGATGTTGTCATCGATGCGGTGATAGTCGATGAGTTGATCCAGCAGGCGGTGCAGCGGCGCGTTGTCAAAGAGGTGAAAGGCGTGGTTGGTGTGGGGATTGATCAGCCCCGCCGACCCCTCGTACATCAGCCGCCACAGCAGTCGGCCGGGGTGAAAATCGAAGATGTGGTGGGTCTCGAAGCGGCGCCAGACCCACTCCAGCTTGCGCACCCCCAGATGGAAGCAGGAGGCGTAGCAGGCCAGCGCGGTGACATTGATGGCCCCCGCCGAGGTGCCACACAGGATGGGAAAAGGGATGCCGAGATTGCGCGGGTAGAGCTCCGCAATCGCCTTGAGGGCGCCGACCTGATAGGCGGCGCGAGCACCGCCACCGGTGAGCAACAACGCTGTATTGGGTCTGGCCATATGCTGGCGCCTTATCGTGTTCTGACAAGAATGTTCCCACTGACAAGTTAACTATAAGGCGCTGTATCAAATATAAAAACGGGCGCTCGCCCGTTTTTTTCATGGCCCCATGTCAAAGGGCGCGGTGAGGATTTTCCGGCCGAGCCAGCTGATCGAAGGCGGCGAATACCGGGGCGCTGGCGAGGATGCGACCGTGGCCCAGACCCCGGGTGCTCACCAGCCGGGTATGACCATCCTGACTGGCCCGCAAGGAATCGCCGTGCGGGGCAAATCGGTCCTCCTCGTCGTGCACGATCATCGCCGCGCCGCTGCGACTGGCGAGGCGACCCAGCGGGTCGACCGTGCTCAAGGGGTGCTGGTACTCCTGCTCAATCTCCTTGACCACCGCATCGAACAGCCGGATGGAGTAGCCGGAGCGCGCCACCATGCCGTAGAGCTGGGGCACATAGTCGAGCACCGGCGAAATCAACAGCAGCGGCAGGGTATCGATACCCGCCTGACGGCTGGAGAGAGTGACGGCGCCCCCCATGCTGTGGGCGATGACCCCGTGCAGCGGGCCTACTTCGCTGGCCAGCTTGGTCGCCAGCTCGTCGAAGGCGCGTACGAAGCGGGGCAGGTGGCCTGTGTTGCCTGCGCTCTGGCCGTGGGCCGGATGATCGTAGGCAATGGCGGTGAAACCCTGCGCAGCGATATGGCTCATCAGCGGATAGAACTGGCTGGCGCTGCCGGACCAGCCGTGCATCAGCAGCCACAGCGGTCCCTGACCGAGCCGATAGCTCATCAATACCCCTTCGCTGGTATGGACGGCCTGCTTCACCAGACCGACAGGTTCGTGGCCACCGCGCTGGTTGCGCTGGGGGGTGAGCAGCAACTTGCTGGCGGTGCGCTTGGCATGGGTGGGGGCGAGTCTGTGGTGCAACCGGGTGCCGATCCCCAGCAGCCATTTGCTCGGGCTGAAGCGGCGGGTGTTGAAGTAGATCTTGCTGCTCATGGTCATCCTGTGGTTTTTATGTGCGAACGGTCGTGCTTTTTTGTTGGTTTTTAAAAATTAGTGTTGAACGGATGCCAAAACATCAGCGCCAGCTGCTCAGCAGAGCGTCCACCTCGGGCCAGAAGTGGCGGGCCGGATCCTGACACAGTTCGAGATCGTTGAACACCTGATCCGCCAGATAGAGGCCATAGAGGCGGTAAACGGCGCGCCAGGGATCCATCTCCTGTCGCCACTCGCCTGCGGCCTGACCCTGCACCACCTGACGGGCCAGATAGTCGAGCCAGAAGCGCACCAGTTGACGGGCGGCTTGCTGCACCTGGCTCTTTTGCTCATGGCCATCCTGCACCGAGGTCCAGGCATCGAGGAACATGCAGCGTCCGGCGAAGCAGTGGTTCCACGCCTGCCAGGCGCGCAGCAGGGCGATCAGCTTGTCGTGCTGGCTCTGGTGCTCCTGCTGGCGTACCGGCTGGATCACCCGCAGCCGGAACACCTCGGCGGCGTACTCCAGCACGGCGATCTGCAGATTGTCGCGGGATTGAAAGTGGGCAAACAGGCCGCTTTTCGACATCTCGCAGGCGCTGGCCAGCGAGCCGATGGTCAGGCTCTCCAGCCCTTGCTGGCTCGCCTGCTCAAAGGCAGTCTGCAAAATGGTTTCCCGGGTCAGGCGCCCCTTGCTCATCACTATCTCCTCATTGGCGCTGGCAGCATAAAGTACGATCGTGCTAATTGTCGAGCAACAAATAGCCAGCATGGCTGGCTATCTCATCTGGCCTGTGTCGCCGCGTTCGGGGCTCAGCTCTCCTTGATATCGAGCTGTTGCAGGGCGATAACCGCCTGAGTTCGGTTCTTGACGCCCAGTTTTCTGAAGATGGCGGTGATATGGGCCTTGATGGTGGCCTCGGAGACGTTGAGCTCCCAGGCGATCTGCTTGTTCAGGCTGCCATCGCGCAGCATGATAAGCACCTTGTATTGCTGGGGGGTGAGGCTGGCCAGCTTGCTGGCGAAATCGGGGCCATCTTCCGATTCAGGATGGAGCGAGATGCCTTCCGGCACCCAGTTATCCCCCCCGATCACCGTATTGAGGGCGTTGACCAGCTCCTTCATCGGCACCGATTTGGGAATAAAGCCGAGCGCCCCGAGCCGCAGCACCTGCTGGATGATGGCCGCATCTTCCGAGGCGGAGACCACCACGATGGGCAGGTCGGGATACTGGCCGCGCAGGTGGGCTAGCCCCTCGAAGCCATTGGCCCCCGGCATCTTGAGATCGAGCAGCAACAGGTCAACTTCGGGGTGCTCGCCGAGCAGGCTGGTCAGGCTGTCGATGGAGTCCGCTTCCAGCAATTGAGCGTCGTTGATGGCCATGTGCACCGCTTGGTAAAGGGCGCCCCGAAACAGGGGGTGGTCATCTGCGATGACGATGGTAAATTGGCTGTCCATATTTCGGTTAATGGCTCACATTGTTGCTAACTGATTGTTTTGAAAAATCAAACTAGCATCGCTCACCAAGAGGGTCAAACCCGCCGGTGCGCAAATGTGAAGCGACCATCGGATGTTTTGCCATCAAGGGCAGACAGGCCGGTCGCAGGCAACTCATGCAGGAGGCAGCAGATGGGATCCTTGGTATTGGCGGTGGGCACCGGCTCCACCTGGGCGATGCCAAGTCGCTGGCGCGGCTCAAGCGGCTGGCTCCGGCCGGTCTGGTGCCCTGGCTCGAACACGATGGCGTGCGGGTTCACGACTCGCTGGCCATCGCCGAATATGTTCACGAGCTCTGTCCCGACCGTCAGCTCTATCCCGTTTCGCTGGCCGAGCGGGCACTGGCTCGCAGCCTCTGCGCCGAGTTGCACGCGGGATTTCGGCAGATCCGTTCTCTGCTCCCCTTCTTTCTTGGGGCGCCAACCCGTATCGATCCCCCGGTGGAGGCGGTCGGTGAGCTGACTCGCTTGCAGGAGATCTGGTCGCAGGCGCGGGGCCCCTTCTACTTTGGCGAGGCGGGCATTATCGATGCCTTCTATGCGGTGATGGCCTATCGGCTGGCCAGCTACGGCATCCTGTTGCCCGGTCAGGCCGGAGCCTATCAGCAGGCGCTGCTGGCCTGGCCCCTGTGGCAAGAGATGTTGCTCAAAGCGCGCCTGCAGTGGCCGGTGGCAGCGCGCCAGTCACAGTGAACCGTGGCAGATAGATAAACGAGAGAGGGGAGCCAGTGGCTCCCCTCTCTGTTGCTGGTATATATGGCCCAAGAGTTACTTCTGCCGACCGGCAAAGACCACCACCACCTTGTCATCCCCCTTCTCCCGCACGAAGGCGTAGGGGGCATCCGAGAGTTTCTGGTGACTGCCTGCTGCAATAGCCGGATGGGCTGCGCGGAACTGGCCCAGTTGCTGCCAGTGCTTGACCAGCTCAGCCTTGTCTCCGCTGGCCAGCTCCTGCCAGTTCATGTCCGAGCGCAGTGCCTGATCGAACACGCCGCCATCCTTGGCGAGCCCGCGGCCTGACTCATCGCCGTAGTAGATCTGGATGCCGCCCGGCAGCAGCATGAAGCTGCTGGCGACCCGGCGCTGTAGCGGCACGTCCTGATAGTCGCCGAAGAACAGCTTGGTGTCGTGGGAGCTGATGTAGCTCAACACGTTGAACTCGGGATCCTGATTGATGCGGCTGGCGTAGCTGGCATAGGTGGGCTCGGCGCTGGCCATGCACTGGGCCTGTGACAGGGCGAACTCGCGCTGATAGTCGAAGTTGATCAGGGAGTCGAAGCCGTTCTGATACCAGAAATCCTTGGCCACCCCGTGATCCCACACCTCGCCCACCATGTAGAAGGGCAGATCGTCGAGGGCCTTGCCCGGGTTGGCAGTCTTCCACTCCTTGAGCGCAGCGGTGCCCGCCAGCTTGAGCTTGGCCCACACCTCGGGCTCCAGATGCTTGACAGTGTCGGCGCGGAAGCCGTCGATGCCAAAGCGGCGCACCCAGTCGGTGTGCCAGGCGATGAGATAGTCACTCACGGTAGCGTCGGGCAGCGCCTTGGCGAGGGTATCTTTTTTCGCGGCCAGCAACGGCGGCAGCCCTACCGGTTTGGTCGATTCGGTGAGAAAGTCCGGCAGCCCCGCCACCGAACCGGTCACATCGTCGGTGCCGGGCTGCGGGTAGCCGGGCAGACCGGCGCGCACCCAGTCACCACTCCACCACTTGTTCCACGCTGGTGATTGATAGTCGATGAACTGGTTGTAGCCATGCCAGTTAAGGCCGCCGCTCGGGAGCCACTGGTTCCAGACGGTCGGCAGCTTGGCTGTGTTCTGGGTCAGTTCGGTGAGCCCCAGATCCTGCAGATCGGCGAGTGTGGCGTAACCGGCGTGGTTCATCACCACGTCGAGGATGATCCGCATGCCGCGCTTGTGGGCCTCATCCACCAGGGTTTTCAGGCTCTCTTCATCGCCGTAGTTGGGGTCAATCTTGGTGAAATCGAGCGCCCAGTAGCCGTGGTAGGCGTAGAAGGGGAAGTTGCCCTGCTCGCCACCGCCGATAAAGCCGTGAACCTGCTCCACCATGGGGGTGATCCAGATGGCGTTCATGCCGAGGCTCTTGATGTAGTCGAGCTTCTCGGTCAGCCCCTTGAAGTCACCGCCGTGCCAGGTGGCCACCTCGTCCTGCCCATCCTTCTGGCGGCCGAAGCTGTGGTCGTTGGCGGGGTCGCCGTTGTGGAAGCGATCGGTCAGCAGGAAATAGACGCTCGCCTGATCCCAGCTGAACGGTGCTGGCTTGGCTGCCTTGACCGGCTCGAGCAGCAGCATGCCGCCGCTCTCTTTACTCGGGGTCAGGGTCAGTTTGCCCTGTTTGACCACCGCCTCCTGTTTTGAGTAGGCATCCCTCAGTCGGGTACCGTCTGGCCAGACCCCTTTCAGGGATACCGTGACCGGGCCGCCATCCCAGCTGATGCAGGGCTTTGTCGGCGGCTGGCGCTTGAACTCGCTCTTTTTGGTCGCCCGCAGCACCTTGAGGCTGGGGGTATCCGGGTTGAAGGTGAACTGATACTCCCCGGCCAGCATCACCCGCAGGGTAAAGCTTTGATCCTTGCTGCATTTGTCCATGGGTTGGGCGGTGCCGAAGGGGAGCGGCTTGCTCTCGCTCGGGCCAAAGCTGGTACCGCAACTGTTGTCTGCGTCGCTGATGCGGATCTGGTGGCTTCCCTTGGCAAGGGTGTGGGTCAGCTCCACCGTGCCCTTGTCCAGCACGATCGGGGTCGCGACCGGTTGACCATCCACATAGAGGCGAACCCCGGGGGCGGCCATCGCCTGTTGGATGAACAGAGGGGCGGCCAGCAGGGCGAGCCAGAGAGGGGATAAGTGATGAGCGCGACGCATAAGCCATTCCTTGAGCAGGGCAGTTCGGACAAGGGCCCATTCTAGGAGCAGCAAAGCGCGCCTTGGATCGGCAAAATGCCGATTTGTGACATCAGTTCAAATGGTTACGTTTTCAAGCCGAGGAAAGTGTGACGGAGAGGAGAGGGACGCTCTGTCGATAAAAATAGCGGCCATAAAAAATGCCGGTCAGGTGACCGGCATTTGGCATTGCAGGTATCGTCGTCACATCAGACGGTGAAGAACTTGAAGTTGACGAAGGCCACCGCGATGAAGGAGGCCACCATGCCGCTGATGCAGAGCACAGCAGGGCGGATGGCGGGCCAGCGATGGGTCAGCAGAATGATGGCCAGCAGGGTCGGGTAGAGCCCGAACATGTAGCGTGGCATGGCGTTGAGGCCGGTCATCAGCGGAATGGTGCAGCAGATGAACATCAGGGTCGCTTCCGCCCAGCGTTTCTGGCTGAACAGGTAGCCGTTCAGGCACCAGCCGAAGATCACCATGATAGAGAGGTAAGCCTTGCGGCCGCCCAGCTCGAAACCGCTCAGCCACCAGTCCAGCGGGCTGTCCATATAGCGACCCCAGGCCACCTGAATGTGTTTGAAGGCAAAGGCATCGCCGGTCAGGTGATAGAGGTAGACCATGTAGGCAAACAGGCCAAAGGGGATCATCCAGAGGGTGAACACCACCTTGAAGGCGCGCTCGGTGAAGCGGAAAAATTCCCGCCAGCCGTAAGCCTGTAGCGCCAGGATCAGCACCGGGAAGACCATCATCACCCCCAGGTTGCGGGTAGCGGAGATACAGACCCCCAGCACGGCCACCATCAGCCACTGCTCCCGATAGGCGAACAGGAACATCCCCAGCATCAGCGCCATAAAGGTCGACTCGGTATAACCGGAGACGAAGTAGGCTGAGAAGGGGGAAAAGGCGAGCAGCCAGACGCCGAAGCGGGCGGTATCGTCCCCCAGCTTGAGCTGACGCAACACCAGCAGCATCAGCGGCAAACTGGCGAAGAAGGAGAGGTTGGTAACAATGATGAGGCCGATCAGGCTCTCGACATTGAACAGGTTGGAGATGGCACCGGAGACCATCGGGTAGAGCGGCATAAAGGCCCAGTTGGCCGCATTGCCCTTGCTCAGCCAGCGCGGGTAGAGATCGTATCCATTTTCGATAATGCGCTGGAACCAGACGCAGTCGAACTGACAATAGGCCTGCAGCGGGCCGATGTCGGGGGAGCCATAGAGCTGGACACCGAAGTAACCCATGCCATACAGCGCCACCCGGCTCAGCATGAAGGCGGCGATGATCATCAGCCAGTCACGGCCGCTGATGCGCAGTGACGGGCGATAGGGGAATGCAGCCCCGGTTAGCGGGGCAGTATTGGTCATATCATTCATCAGGCAAAAACCCAGACGCGAGAGAGAACGTAAGTGAGGACGGTAACGGTCAGGGTGGCGATGACCACCGGCAGCAGACCGGAGAGCCCCGCAAACAGCAGGCCGCTCAGGATCAGGTTACGCACCGCCAGCGAGAAGAGGGCGACCAGCAGAAACTTGCTGGCAGCTCCCTGCTTCTGGAAGGTGATGTAGCGGTGACCAAAGAAGGAGAACCAGAACGCGATGGCAAAAGCCAGCGTGGTAACCAGGTGCTCCGAGATGGTGGGCCAGGTATGAAACAGTGCGATGGAGGTGCCAAGGTCGACGAGGGTAGCCCCCCCGCCGACAAAACCGAAACGTACCAGCCGCCAGAATTCCTCGCGGGAGATCATTGAGGCGCCTGCTCCTGCTGCTCTTGCGGGTTGCTGTCAGCGCTCTGCGGTTTGGCCGCATCCTGCCTGGCATACTGGCCATAGACCCCTTCAATGAGGTAGACCGGGCGCTGTTTCACTTCCACGAACATGCGGCCGATGTACTCGCCGATGATGCCGAGCGACAGCAGCTGGATACCGCCGAGGAACAGCACTACGGACATCAGGGAGGCGTAACCGGGCACGTCGATGCCGAAGAAGACCACCTGGGTCACGATCTTTAGGATGTAGAGGAAGGCGACGAAGGAGACGCCGACACCCACATAGCTCCAGACCCGCAGCGGCCAGCTGGAGAAGCTGAGCAGACCGTCGAGGGCGAAGTTCCACAGTTTCCAGTAGTTGAATTTGGTTTCACCGGCGTGACGGGCCGGGCGCTCGTAGGGGACGCCAACGGCACGGAAACCGGCCCAGGCAAACAGACCCTTCATGAAGCGGTTGCGCTCTGGCAGCAGCTTGATCGCCTCGACCACGCGACGGTCGATCAGGCGGAAGTCACCGGCGTTCTCCGGCAGCTTGGTGCTGGTGGAGAGGGCGTTGAAGAAGCGGTAGAAGCCACCGGCAGTCAGGCGCTTCATCGGGGTATCTGCGCTGCGATCGACGCGGATGCCGTAGACGGTGTCATAGTCACCGGTCTGCCACAGTTTGACGAACTCCAGAATCAGGGCGGGCGGGTCTTGCAGATCCACGTCCATCGGCACGATGGCATCCCCTTTGGCTTGATGCAGACCGGCGGTCAGAGCCGCCTCTTTACCGAAGTTGCGTGCCAGGTTGACCAAGGTTACGCGCGGGTCACGGGCGATGGCCTGCTCGACCACTTCACGGGTGCGGTCACGGCTGCCATCGTTGACGAATACAATTTCAAGCTGGTCTTTCAGCGGGGCCAGTTCGTTGTCTATCGCGTTGATGAAGGCATCGATGCTCTCTTCCTCGTTGTAAACGGGAACGACCAGAGAGAGTCGAAAATCTGGATGCGACATAAGAACGTCCTTATTTGGGATAGTTGTTTTTATAAAATGGTATTCGGGGCAAGGATCACTGGGCTACGGTCAAACGTACCGACTGCACATTGATGGGAGTAGGTGCCGAGAGCGCCAGAAAATTGGGGCGCTTGGGATCTGCCGTGAGCGAGTCGCCGGGCAGACTGAGGCGGATTTCGTTGATGCCCGCTTTGGCCAGTTTCACCGTGGTGGTGAAGTCGTGACCCAGCGCCACTTTCAACAGTGCACCGGCTTCCGGGCTGTTGATGCGGGCCTGTACGGTAAGCTGATCCGGATTGGCTGCCTGCTTGGGCAGCACAAAGTAGAGACCTCCCTGACCGCTGAGCAGGGTACCTTCATTGCTCGGCTTCTTGGCCCAGCCTTCGCTGGAGAGAAAGCGGCTCGGCTTGGTCAGATTGAGCTCGTTACCAGGCTGATAGGTCATGCTGGAGTTGTGTTCCCAGAAGCGGGTCTTGCCTTCCAGATAATAGAGTTTGTAGGCCAGGCTCACGTTGGGGTGAGCAGCCAGATAGAGGGTGTAAAGATAAAAACCGCTTAACGCCAGAATGGCAGTCAAAAAACCGAACTTTTTGTACGTCATATCACTCTCTATGCCTGACAGAATGGGTAGGCCGATGTCGCGCATATGCTAATCCAATTGCAAAAAAAGCATAGTGGATCACAAAAAAATATTTGGTCACATATTAACCCCTTTTTACCCCTGTTCCAAACGTTGCTGTTTCCCGGTTAAACAGGCCTGGCGGGGCACAGGTTGCCAGTGGCGCTCCGGCAGGGCATTTGGCAAATAGAAGCGCTTTGCTGCGTCATTTTCTAGCGGATGCGATAGTCATCTGGCCTCTATCGCCATTTTGCAGGGGGCGATTTATGATGACTCACTTATTCGTCAAGGATGACATATGAAGTGGCTCTCTTGCTGTCTGTTGCTTGGATTATGGGCGCCAATGGCATTGGCCAGGGCCCTGTGTCCCGAGCCCATTCAGGTCGGTTACGATAACTGGCCCCCCTACCATTATTACGAGGCCGACTCACCGCAAGAGGTGCGCGGTTATGCCGCCGAGGTGCTGACGGCTGTGCTCACTTCCATGCACTGCAAGGTCAACTATGTGGAGCTGCCCTGGAAGCGGGTACTGCACGAAATGGAATATGGCGAGATAGACATGGCGATGGAGGCGAATATCAATGATGAGCGCGCTCGTTATGCCTGGTTTTCCGACTCCTACAACCCGGGGCGTACCTTGCTGTGGATCCACAAGGGCAGCCACTATCCCGAGCAGGATCTGACGAGCTGGCTGGCCAGTGGTTACTCCCTCGGCGTCACCAAAGAGTACTTCTATGGTGAGGAAGTGATGTCGCTGCTCGCTCTCTATGCCAAACAGGTGAGTGCGGTGAGCGACCAGCAAAATTTTGAGAAGCTGGCCCGCGGCCGGATCGACGGTTTCCTCGGTGACATGTTGGCTACCCCCAGCGCCCTTAACAAGGAGGGGATGAGCGGTCTGTTCACCAGTCACCCCATGGTGGTATCTGAATCGCCGAGCTTCTTTATGTTGGGCAAGCGCAGCTTTTCGCCGCAGTTCTTGCAACAATTCAATCAGGCGTTGGCGCGGTTCAAGGAGACAGATGCGTATGACATTATCTGGCAGCGTTATGCCCCCGGGCGCTAGCAAAGTATTGGCCGTTCACGCATCATGAGCGGCCTGAGCATCGGGTCTGCTTGTCAGGCCCGACAGAGTGAACAAACCGTTTTGAGGTACCCATGGGGATGAAGTATTGGCTGGCCCTTGCCAATCTGGTGTGGCTGGGATGTTTGCCCGCTGGCGCGGTACATGCGACCGAAGCACAAGTTGTGGTGGCGGCCAGTGAAACTGGACACGACTGGTATCAGGGCAGTCAGGCCGAACAGGCCCGTGTCGAGCTGGAACAGCAGTTGCAAGAGGCTGTGCTGGCCCAGCTGCATCCCGATTTTTTCACGCTTTGGAAGCGCCTGCAGGCCACTCCTGCAGACAAGCGTGGCGCCATCTATGACGACATTTTTACCAAGCTGAGTCGTTTCCAGCACGCCTGGCGGGGGATGGATCTGGTCTCGCGCGAGCAGATGAAGACCCTCAAGCTCGATTTGAACCGCCCTGTAGTGACCCAACCCAGCGATGATGACCTGCTCACCCAGGTGAAATCCCTGCGCCCCCAGGTGGCAGAATACGAGGCGGTGCGGGCCAAAGTGCACAAGCTGCTGGCGATGCCGATGGCCAGCAAGTGGCCGACCCTCGATATGCCAACCCTGCGTGCCGGAGAGAGCTCCGCCGAGCTTGGCCAGATCCGCGCCATGCTCAACGAGCTGGGCGACAGCGCCCCGAGCCATGGTGATCAGATTTACGATGGTGATACCGAGCAAGCCATCAAGCAGTTCCAGCGTCGTCACGGTCTCACCGCGGACGGCATCATCGGCCGTCAGACCCGCTCCTGGCTCAATACCGGCCCGCAAGTGCGCGCCAGCCTGCTGCTGCGTAACCTGTGGCGTCGCGATCTGGTGGATCAGCTCGCCGGTGGCCGCTACGTGCTGGTCAATATTCCCGACTACCGTCTGAGCGTGGTGGAGTCCGGCAACGAGGTGTTTACCAGCCGGGTCATCGTCGGCAAGGAGCAGCGCGCCACTCCCATTCTGGCCAGCGAAATTCGCTCCATCGTGCTCAATCCCTCCTGGCATGTGCCGCGCTCCATCCTGAGCAAGGACATCCTGCCCAAGCTGGGTCGCGATCCCGCCTATCTGAGTCGTGAGCAGTTCGAGGTGATCGACAGCGAGGGCAATCCGGTCCAGTTCACCGAAGAGGGGTGGCATCAGGCGCTGGCCGCCGGTTTCCCCTATCGCCTGCGGCAAAAGCCGGGGGATCACAATGCCCTGGGGCGCTACAAGTTCTACCTGCCCAACAATGACGCCATCTATCTGCACTCCACTCCGCGCAAGGCGCTGTTCGAGCAGGGGGCGCGCGCCTTCAGTTCGGGCTGCATCCGGGTGGAGCATGCCGACGATCTGGCCGAACTGTTGCTGGCGGACTCCCGCTATCAGCCGGACAAGGTGGCCAATATCCTCAAGGAGAGCCAGACCAAATGGTTGCCGCTCACCACGCCTATTCCGGTCTTTACCGTCTACTGGAGCAGCTGGATCGACGAAAATGGTCGCCAGCAACTGCGTAACGACATCTACGGATTTGATCGGGTCAGCTTCCAGAGCCGCCTGCTGTGATCCCTGCCACAGAGTGAAAAGCCCGGCCTGTGCCGGGCTTTTCTATGGGTGATTGAGGTTTGACAGGGCCCCCCGCCGGAGGGTAGTTTCAAGCGCCTGTATTACATTCAGTCAGTGATCTTATTCAACTATTTTCGCTTGAATCTGCGATGGACGAACCCCTTATGCTGGAACAAGAGATAAGTCGACGTCGCCTGTTGCTGGGAGCCGGTTGCCTGCTGGGCAGCTCGCTGATC
This sequence comes from Aeromonas sp. R1-2, assembly GCF_040908505.1. Classification (NCBI taxonomy): domain Bacteria; kingdom Pseudomonadati; phylum Pseudomonadota; class Gammaproteobacteria; order Aeromonadales; family Aeromonadaceae; genus Aeromonas; species Aeromonas sp. R1-2. Next base: position 172,077 of record NZ_JBFODU010000032.1, read on the forward strand.
TCCTTCCCTGCACTGGCCAGCCGCAGTACCACCGGGCGTGAACTCAGTTTCTTCAATCTCAATACCGGCGAGCGGGTGCGCGCCAGCTATTGGGAAAATGGCCACTATCTGAGCGACGGGTTGGCCGAGCTCAACCACATCTTCCGTGATTACCGGCGCAACGAAGTGTTCAACATCGACAAGAAGCTGTTTGATCAGCTGTTCCTGTTGCAGCACAAGCTGGGTCGGCGCAGCGAAATTCAGCTGATCTCCGGCTATCGCGCACCGGCCACCAATCGCCAGAAGCGTCACAAGAGCCGCGGCGTGGCCAAACACAGCTACCACACCCTGGGGCAGGCGGTGGATGTGCGGATCCCCGGCGTACAGCTGGCCCATCTGCGCAAGGCGGCGCTCCAGCTCAAGGTGGGTGGGGTCGGTTACTATCCCCGTGATAACTTCGTTCACCTCGATACCGGCCCGGTGCGCAGCTGGTAAAGGGGTTGGCAAGCTGCCAAGCTCTTCCCACCAGAGAGGAGATAGCGATGAAAAAGATAGTGATTGGCGGCCTGATCGCCCTGTTGTTGACCGGTTGTAGCAAGCTCAACCGTGAAAATTACGACCAGTTGAAGATGGGGATGAGTTACGCCGAGGCCAGTACCATTCTGGGCAAGGCGGAGCGCTGTGATGATGCGCTGGGCACCACCAGCTGCCTCTGGGGCGGGGAAGGGAAGAACATCAAGATCCGCTTTATCGCCGACAAGGCGACCTTCTTCAGCTCGGAAGGGATTAACTGAGTCGCAGAACGTCCATGAAAAAAGCGCCACTCGGGCGCTTTTTTGTTGCTCGCAATCCAACCCGCTTAGCCAGAAGCTGGCGTACTCAATGGGTCGCGTACTGGTAGTTGAAAGTGGGCAGACCCCACTTGAAGCGTACCGCCAGCAGCCGCAGCACAAAGCCGATTCCGATGGAACCGAACGCGGCCCAGTTGGTCGGCAAGCCCTGATCCAGCGCCAGACAGTAGAGGGCTGCGGTGATCAGCGAAATGGCTGCATAGAGCTCGCGACGAAATACCAGTGGAATCCGTTGGCAGAGCAGATCCCGCAGCACCCCGCCAAAGACTCCGGTCACCACCGCCATGATGCAGGCAATACCGGCGCCGTGGCCCATATCCAGCGCCCGGGCCGCACCGAAGATGGAGAAGACCACCAGTCCCAGGGCATCAAGGGCCATGAACAGCTTGCCGAGGTAGCGCATCAGGGGGGCGGAGACCACACCCGCCATCGCGGCTGCTGCAACCAGCAGCACGTATTCCGGATGTTCAATCCAGAGCAGCGGATAGTGGCCCAGCAGCACATCGCGAATGGTGCCACCACCGATGGCCGTCGCCGAGGCGATGATCACTACACCAAACAGATCCATCCGTCGCCGACCCGCGGCCAGCGCGCCGGTCATCCCTTCGGCCACCAGGCCCACCAAGAAGAGTGCATGTAACATGAGATATCCCAGGGAACGAGAAAGGCCAGAATCCTACCAACTCGTGTCATATGGGACAAGCTATCGAATGCATGCATTAATTTAATTCATGCTAAATGCGAAAAAGGCACCGTTTCGGGTGCCTTTTTCTAATCAATTGTCCCGTCCTGAATATGGTTTACACCTTTCCCCCCAATAAATGGAGAACCCGATGGGACAAGGTGTGAAACGGACACAGCGCGATTACTCGCTGACTTTTAAACTGGCACTGGTCGAGCAGATTGAAAAAGGCGAGCTCACCTACAAACAGGCTCAGGTGCGTTATGGCATTCAGGGCCGCTCCACCGTTCTGGTATGGTTGCGTAAACATGGTCGGCAAGATTGGAGCCAGGGGGCTTCTGTGCGCGCCGGCAGGAGCATCACCATGCCTGACCCCGACAACCAGACGCCCGAACAGCGCATCAAGGAACTCGAGCAGCAGCTGGCGCTGATGAGTCA